>DASSFC010000026.1:0-17390 GCA_035694865.1 Saccharimonadales bacterium (SeqCode)
TCTCTGTCTTGATGATGCCAAGGATCTTCTGCTCGTCCGCCAGGATGGCTTCGAGCTCCCCGATGAGCTTCATCAGCTCAGCCAGTTCGTCGTCGATTTTCTTGCGCTCCAGACCGGCCAGGGTGCGCAGCTGCATAGCCAGGATGGCACGCGCCTGGATTTCGGTAAGCTTGAACCGCTTGATGAGGTTCGCTTGGGCTTCTTCGGTGGTCTCGCTGTTGCGGATGGTATTGATGACCTCGTCGATGTTATCGAGTGCGATCTTAAGACCTTCAAGGATGTGGGCGCGGTCGCGAGCCTTGCGCAGTTCGAATTCGGTCCTGCGGCGGACCACTACCTGACGGTGCTTGATGTGCTCGCCTAATATATCTTGCAGGCCGAGCACGCGCGGCTGGATGCCGTCGACAAGTGCCATCATATTGAAGTGGAAGCTCTGTTGCAGCGGGGTCAGCTTGTACAGCTGGTTTAGAAGCTTCTTGGGATACGCGTCTTTTTTGAGGTCGATGACGATGCGCACATCACCGCGGGCGGATTCGTCGCGGATGTCGGATATGCCGGTGATTTTCTTTTCGTTTACCAGGTCAGCGATCTTCACCACCAGACTTTCTTTGTTGAGGGCGTACGGGATTTCGGTGATGACAATCTGGTGGCGACCCTTCTTGCCTTCGACTATCTCGGCGATACCACGTGTCACCACGCCGCCGCGGCCGGTGGCGTAGGCCGTTCGCAATGAATCGGCGCCGTACAGCACGCCGCCCGTCGGGAAGTCCGGGCCCTTTATGAACTGCAGGAGGTCATCGAGGCTGGCATCGGGATGATCGATTTTGTATACGGTCGCGTCGACGATTTCACTTAAGTTATGCGGCGGGATGTTGGTGGCCATACCGACGGCGATACCGATTTGGCCGTTAAGCAACAGATTGGGCAGTTTAGCCGGCAAGACTTCCGGCTGCTGCAGGCTACCGTCAAAGTTATCGACAAAATTAACCGTGTCTTTATCGATATCCTCGACCATGGAGGCGCTGGCCCGGGTCATACGGGCTTCTGTGTAACGGTAAGCGGCCGGCGGGTCGCCGTCCATACTGCCGAAGTTGCCCTGCCCGTCCACCAGCGGATAACGGGTGTTGAACGGCTGGGCCAGGCGGACCATAGCGTCATAAATAGCCGTATCGCCATGGGGGTGGAACTTACCCATGACATCACCGACAATCTGGGCGCTTTTACTGTGTTTACTTTGCGGTCCCAGGTTGTTCTTGTCCATCACGTAAAGAATCCGGCGGTGGACCGGCTTAAGGCCGTCGCGGACATCCGGCAGCGCCCGGGCAACTATGACGGACATGGAGTACTGGAGGTAGCTGGTCTCCATTTCGTTCTCGACCGTCTCGTCGAGGACTATCTTGGAGTGCTTATCGGCGCTTGGTACGACACCTTTACTTCTCTCGTCCATGCTATATATCTAAGTCCTTGGCGAATTTAGCCCGGCTCTGGATGAAGTTCTTGCGCATCTCTACCTCCGTTCCCATCAGCTTGGAAAAGATAGCATCGGCCTTTTCGGCGTCTTCTATCTTGACCTGTACCAGGATCCGGTTCTCGGGGTCCATGGTGGTTTCCCACAGCTGTTCAGCGTCCATTTCGCCCAAGCCCTTATAGCGCGATACAGATACGCCGGCCTGCTTGATGCGGTCTTCCTTTTTGTCAATTTTAACCCCCTTAGCCTTGCGCTCCTCAATCAGTTTGGTAAGGATTTGGTCGAGCTCATCATCGTTATAGGCGTACTCTTTCTTCTTGCCGGCGCTGATAGCAAACAGGGGTGGCTTCGCGGCATAAACATGGCCGCCTTCCAGCACCGGCCGCAGGTGGCGGAAAAACAGTGTCATTAACAGGGTGCGGATGTGGCTGCCATCGACGTCGGCGTCGGTCATTATGACGATGCGTTCATAGCGTAGGCCTTCCAAATCGAACTGTTCATCGATACCAACACCGAGGGCTTTGATAAGGTTAAGTATCTCCTGGTTGGCCAGCATCTTATCCAGCCGGGCCCGCTCAACGTTGAGAACTTTACCACGGAGCGGCAGTATCGCCTGGTAATAGCTGTTGCGGCCGTCCTTGGCCGAACCGCCAGCTGATTGGCCCTCGACGATAAACAGTTCAGCCTGGCTGCGGTCTTTGGTGGCACAGTCGGCCAGTTTGCCCGGCAGGCTGGCACCGTCCAGTGCACCTTTGCGGATGATGTTGTCGCGGGCGGCGCGGGCCGCCTTGCGGGCCCGCGCCGCCAGCAAACCTTTGCCAACTATCTTGCGGGCAATCCCGGGATGCTCCTCGAGGTAATAAGCCAGCCACTCGTTCATAACCGTTTCGACGTAGCCGCGCACCTCTGGGTTACCCAGTTTGTTTTTGGTCTGGCCTTCAAACTGGGGGTCAGGGATTTTAACCAGGATAACTGCGGTCAACCCTTCCCGCACATCCTCGCCGGTCAGGTTCTCTTCTTTTTCTTTCAGCAGGCCGTTCTTGCGGGCATAGTCATTAATAACCCGCGTTATGGCCGTCCTGAAGCCCGTCAGATGGCTTCCGCCGTCCATATTGTAAACATTGTTGGCAAAAGCCATAACCGTCTCAGAAAACGCGTCTGTGTACTGCAGGGCGATTTCGATGATACCGTCCTCGGCCGGTTTCTCGACATAAAAGATATCTTCATCTAACGCCTCTTTACCGGCATTGAGGTGGCGGACATAGCTTTCGATGCCACCCTCGAAGTAGAAAGCGTAGCTGTCACCTGTCCGCTCATCTGTTACTGAAGCTTTGACCCCCTTGGTCAGATAAGCCTGGTGGCGCAGATAATCGACTACCCAAGCGTAATCAAACTTGGTTTCGCTGAAGATACTGCCATCAGGGTAAAAGGTGATAATCGTGCCGGTCTCTTTGGTTGGCTCACCCTTGATAAGCTTGGTGGTTGGTGTACCGGTCTTGTATTCCTGGGTCCAGCTGAAACCATCGCGGTTAACGGTGGCCGTCATCTTGCTGGACAGCGCATTAACCACAGATGAACCGACACCGTGCAGGCCGGAACTGACCTTATAGCCGCCGCTGCCGAATTTACCACCGGCGTGCAGTGTAGTCAGGACTGTCTCTAGGGTGTTCTTCTTAGTTTTAGGGTGGATGTCGACCGGTATGCCGCGGCCGTCATCTGTTACGGTAGCGCTGCCGTCTTCGTGCAGTACTATCGACAGCTCGGTTGCAAAACCGGCTATAACCTCATCGATAGCGTTGTCGGCCAGTTCTTTGATAAGGTGGTGCAGGCCGTCATAGCCGGTGCTGCCGATGTACATGCCCGGCCGCTTGCGGACCGGGTCCAGGCCTTCTAATACCTGGATTTGGCTGGCATCATAGCTGTGGCCTTTACCGGTTTTTTCGGCACTCAATTCAATGACTCCCTCGTCTTTGTTTGTCCCATAAATCTACTATTAATTATAGAGTAAAACGGCACTTTAAACAAGCTTTTTGACCGCTTTACAAAAGGGCTATCCGTCGAAGCTCAGGTTGCCGTCTTTATCAATATGGACGACTTGGCTTTGGTGCTTAGACGGGTCGATATTACGGTCGATATGGAAGACACCCTCGTCTTTGGCTTCATCAACCGCGGCCTCCAGTTTGGCCGGCTGTTTAGAAGTTTCCGGTTTTTTATTGTCGGGCCTTGCTGCCGCCGGTCCTGAAGCTGAGGACTGCGATGGGCGGGCTGGCGGCGGCGCCACCGACCCCTTTCGTTTGGCCAGCCACTCATCTAAAAAGGACGAGCCGGTGCCGGCCGGTTTGGGTGCTGGCTGCGAGCGCGGCGGCAGCTGGCCGGTCGAGCCAAAGCTCCGAGGTCCGGCGCTGTTTAAACTGCCGTAGGGGCTGGCCGGCCGCGGCAAGGTTTTGGTTTCCAGACGCTTGAATATCTCGGCCTCCACGGCGGCCTTCGGCCGCCCGTACTTAGCTGCCGACAGCTGTTTAAGCGCATCAGCCAGCTGCGGGTTAGGATTACCAAGTGGCGGCAGGGTCGCCATGCTAAACGGCTGGACCGGCACACCGCCGATCATCATCCGGACAGCCGTGTTGTAGTTAGGCAAAAACTGTAAATCATCGATATCGAACACCGGCGCGAACTGCTTAGCCAAGAATTCAGCGTCAGTGGTGCCGACCCGGAAGGCCGCCACCGACCCGACGTTGCCAAAGACAGCGTCGCGGATTTCTTCGCTCAGCTGGGTGGTAAACTGGTTAGCCACAATCAGGTTCAGATGGTACTTACGGGCCTGGCTTAAGATATCGGCGAACGAATCGGTGCTGAAGTTCTGGAACTCATCGACGTACAGGCAAAAGTCGCGGCGGTATTCTTCGGGCACGTCGGCCCGGCTCATGGCGGCAGCTTCAAACTTCATCACGAAAATCATACCCAGCAGCTTGGAGTTAAGGTCGCCGGTCCGGCCGCGCGAGAGGTTGACCAGCAGGATTTTACCCTGGTCCATGACCTCGCGCAGGTTGAAAGCGCTGTGCGGCTGGCCGATGATATTACGCATCATCTCGTTGGACAGAAAAGCACCGAATTTGGACACGAACCAGCTGGTAACCTCTCCGAACTCGCTGGAGCGCTGGCTGGCTGGCATCTCTTTGCGCCAGAATTCAATCACGTTCTGGTCTTTGACGTATTTGAGTTTCTGCTCGACAAAAGCCGGGTCGCGGAACAGTTTAGGTATATCAATAAAAGTACCGCCGGCCGGGTCGGCCATGACTGCCAGGGCGGCGTTACGGAACAGGTGTTCATACCTCGGCCCGATAATCCCCTGCCGGGTCGGGTCATACAGCTTATAAAGCATGTTGATAGCTTCCTGGATTAAAAAGTCTTTTTGGTCGTTGGACGTATATTCGAACATGTTCAGCCCCAGCGGGTAGTCCATATCGGCCGGCGAAAAGTAAATCACGTCCTCTGTCCGCTCTTTGGGCACCATCGCCAGCAGCTTCTCGGCTGTATCACCGTGCGGATCGACAAAAGCAAAACCGCGGCCCTCCAGCATATCCTGCAAGGCCAGGTTTTCCAGATAGGTTGATTTACCGGTACCGGTCTGGCCAACCACGTACATATGGCGGGCCCGGTCGGCCTCATCTATCCTGATTTCCTTTTTAGCGCCGCGGAACATGTTATAGCCCATCAGCAAGCCGTGCTCGGGCACGTTACGCGGGCCATCGACCTGTTTAGAGGCCTGACGCTCCAGCTGGCTGGTCGGGATATTAGTCTGATCCGGAAAGTGGAACAGCGTGGCCAGCTCGGTGGCATTAAGGATAGTTTTGTTCTTGGACTGCGGGAAGAAACGCAAAATATAGCCGGTAATAAAGCTGTCTAAATCGCGCGCCGGCACGAACTTAAAGCCGTTCTTGCCCGGCGCGTCGTACAGCGAAAACGTAGCTACTAAATTGTTCAGTAGGGACTGGGCCCGATAAGAGATGTTCGAGCTGGCTACCAGTCTTATCATAACTTCAAAGCCCGGCTGTTTGGTCTTGTCTTCTATCGCCTGGATGGCGGCCTGGTCCAAGCCGGTCAATTCCTTTGGTTCGTCCTTCTTGTTGTCGGCATTTTCCGGCGGTTTGACGATTGCTGTAAATAAGTCACCAATTCCGGACAAGGCACCCTCGAAGCCGCTGCCGCCCTTTTTGCCGCGCTTTTTATCAGCTTCGGCTTTGGAGGTCTTACGCCAGGCCGGGTCGGCCGGCCTCAGCAATATCTGGACGCCAGCGCCGTCTTCTTTGGTCAGGCTGGACAGCGCGTTAAGCAGCGGCTGCATGGTGTCGCGCTTGATATCCTCATAAGTCGCTATCGGATAGGCGTAGCTTTCTTTTAATAGCATCTCGCCGCCCAGGGTGCCCGTGATACGGCCGACCTGGCTGAAGATGTTATGCTCGGCTACTTCTTCTAAGCGGGCGGTCGGGTAAGCGCCCACAATCGCCTGTTCGACCACGCCCAGCAGCGGCACCGGTACGGCCGCATAATAGTGGATAGCACCCTTGCTGGCAATGATTTCGAGGGCGATGTGCCGCTGGCCGTATAAACGGTGCTTAAAGCCCTTCTGGAAGGTGCTGGCAAGGATTCCGTACAGGCTTTGGGCCCGGCTGATATTTTCATTAATAAGTTCGCGGGCATCGCGGCCGCCGGCATCTGAGTCGTCGCTCATAGGCGGTAAATGGATCAGGACGGGTACCATTTTGAGCCCGCGCTCGTAATTTTTTTGTTCGCGCCAGATACCGCGCAGGTAATAATAAGCGAAGCCGCCGCCGGCCAGGATAATCACTAATAAAACAACAAGGATGGCTATCATGCGGCGGCTTCGTCCGTCTTAATGTCCTTGCCAAACCGCTTACGGATATAGTCGGCTTTTACCTTGCTCATCTCGTTCTTCTGTTGGTAGGGGTCATTTTTAGTTTGAGCTATAACGGCCTTAGCTTTATCCACCCATTCGGGCTCGATATGATCGCTGTCTTTGATGGGCTGGTGGGTATCGGTCGGATGGGCCGTATCATCTGTTGCGCCAACATCTGGGACATCCGCCGCTGGGATATCATCAGGAATAACCGGCAGGGCCGGCTGTTTAGTAGCTTGAGCTGACTTTTCCGGCCGGGCCGGAGCCCGCTCAACCGATTGTTCTTGCCGCGCTTCGTCTTGCTCAGGCGCATTTTCAGGCTGCTCGCGGGGCAGCTCAAAGTTGGGTGTCCCTCCCTGTTCCATAAAACATATTATACGTTACGGGCCAATTTTCTGCCTATGCTTTTTAAGCTCGGCGCGAGATATAAAAGCCCATTCCAAAGGTGATAAGCAGTAGGATGACCGCGTCGACCCAGCTTAAACTCTGGGCGCTTCTGAACATCAGAAGGGTCAGTATCACCAGGCTGAGGGCGACGACCCGGTAGCGGTTTTTTGAGCTGACTTCTCCCAGCTGCAGCCTGACCAGCCAAAAGCCCAGGCTGACCATAAAAACCATGGCCAAGACAAAGAAAACAACTGCATAGATGATCTTATCAAAGGGGTTGGTCGTCATCATTATGGCTACGACGCCCACAAAACTAAGCAGCATCAGCCAAAAGGTAAATCTTTTATTCGACATAAGCTTTAGCCTATTGTAGCGGAAAGGCCCGCCGGCATGTAGTCCGCCGGCGGGCCTTTTTCATAAATGAATAATAAGCCTTTGGCGGCAAATGCGCTGCTATGTAAATTACTTTATAGCGCTTGCCGCCGGCAGGCTTTTGACTGACCGCTCGCCACACGCTAGCATTCGTGTTTTGAGCGCCATCCTCCGCTAAGAGTGTGTAAGTTTTGGTTTTTGGACTTACCCTGCCAATTTAGCACACAAAAGCACTTAGGTCAAGAGTACTACATTGTATTTTAAACACTAATACAGTTTTTATAGGCATGAATACAACGTAGATATATTTACATTTAAATTATTAATACAACGTACAAATAACATACAAATTACGAAACTCCGTTCATTTTAATAACCCCCAAGCCAGCCGCTTCCCGGCCGCCCAAAACCAGGCTTTAGCTAATTTAGGTTGTGAAATTTTGCGGTGCGGATGCAGCGTTAAGCCAGGATCGTACAGCCAATGATTATGCTCATCGCCGCCAAAAATTACGGCCATGTGGCTCATGTAATTATCGTTCGCTGAGTCATTTAGTGCGGCCGGATTCAAGTCGATGCCGGCCAGCCAGCCATTATTGAGCAAAATGTTTATGTCATCAAAATTAGCCACCCGGTTCTCAAAGTCGACTTTTTTAAGAAATTCAGGAATCGCCGGCTTGATTTCCAGCAAATTGCTGCGTTTTAGATAATATTCAGCCGTTTCTGGCTTTTTACCTTAATAGAATCAGTAAATAGCTACCATGGCTTAATATGTCTATGAAATGTAAAGTCTGCGCAGCATGTTTTCTATTAATCCTAGGCCGTTTTTGATATGTAATTTTTTCCGCGACTTCAAAAACTGAAAAATTAGTAGCGGGTTGGCCGAATCAGCCGCAACTGTGTGCCGGTTAGCTCTTTTTAAATTAAAGAACCGGCACCGCTTGCGTTGTTGCGGCACAGCCAGCCCGCGTTAAGCTAATTTTATCTGCTTTTTGAACCCGGCGCGGCAGCTTTGCGCTACTTTGTTTGCACAAAGTAGCGTAATAGTTATCCACAAGGACATAAAAAAGCATAAAAATCTTATTGACAGTATTTTCAGGTATTTATAAGATGATAACTAGCACTGAATAAAATTAGTGCTCAAAAACAAAAAGACCAAGAAACAACGGCTTCTCGCAAGCCGTTGTTCCATCAAAAGGTCTTTGCAAACAAAAACGTTCTAAAAACCCTAAAACCTCCAAACCCTAAGACTAGCGCCCGGCCCACAGCCGGGCGCTTCTCGCTTTATAAGCACCAGCAATTTTATTTAAGCGCCCGGCTTGGCATACTTCATTCCATGGAAAACGCGGTGCGCAGTATAGTCGACCGGACCGGCAGCTCGGCCCTGCTGGTGGGCGTGGAGTGCCATATCACAAACGGCCTGCCCAGCATTATTATCATCGGCTACGCCAGCAAAGCCGTCGACGAAGCCAAGGAGCGGTTGCGGGCCAGCTTTGCCAACTGCAGTATCCAGTTCCCTAAAAAGCGGGTGACCCTCAATTTATCGCCGGCTGATGTGCCCAAGGATTCCACCAGCCTGGACCTGGCTATGGCCGTGGCCGTGCTGACCCGCAGCGGCCAAATCCAAAATGATACATTGGGTGACTATCTTTTCCTGGGTGAAATCGGTCTAGATGGCAGTCTTAATCCCGTCCGTGGTCTGATCGGCCGCATCATGGCGGCTAAAGAACTCGGCTATACCAGGTTTTATCTGCCGGCCGCCAACCTCGACCAGGCACTATTGGTGCCGGGTATCAGCATCAAAGGCGCAGCCAGCCTGCGCGATGTCTTTATGGACTTGGCCGGCACACTGCCGCTCAAAGCGGTGGAGAGCGGCACCGGTCGCCGGCCGGTCGCCGCTAGTGAAGACGTTGAAGTTGATTTCTCGGAAATCGCCGGCCAGCCAATCGCCAAGCGGGCGCTCGAAATCGCCGCCGCCGGCCGCCATAATATCCTGCTGCACGGTCCGCCCGGCACCGGCAAGACCATGCTGGCCCGGGCGGTCTGCGGCATCCTGCCGCCGCTCAGCCACGGCGAAATGCTGGAGGTCACCCACCTGCACAGCCTTGGGGGCAGCGGCTACGAAAAAATTATTACCAGCCGGCCGTTTCGGGCGCCGCACCACACTGCCAGCACTATCGCTTTGGTTGGCGGCGGTACCAGCCCTAAGCCCGGCGAGGCCTCACTAGCCCACCGCGGCGTGCTTTTCCTGGATGAGCTGCCCGAATTCCGACAAGACGCCCTGGAGGCCCTCAGACAGCCCCTGGAGGACGGTACGGTCTCAATCGCCCGGGTAAAGGATTCAGCGACTTATCCGGCTGATTTCATCCTCATCGCCACCCAAAACCCCTGCCCCTGCGGCTTTTACGGCACGGCCAAGCCGTGTATCTGCTCACCGGCCTCTATCGCCCGTTATCAAAAGAAGGTCTCGGGACCTATCCTGGACCGCATCGACCTTCACCTGCCTGTCCATGATGTTGAGTACGCCAAATTGCTGGGTAAACTTGTCGGGTCGGGCCAGAGCCACAAGATAAAGCAGCGGGTGCAGGCCGCCTACCAGACCCAGTTCGCCCGGCTTGGCCCGGCTAACTTTAATGCCGGTATGAGCAACCGGACAATCCGGCTGCGGGCGGCGCTGTCGCCAGCCGCTAAAGCCCTCCTCGACAGCGCCGCCGAAAAACTCGATATCTCAGCCCGCAGCTACGTACGGGCCGTCCGCGTCGCCCGCACCATCGCCGACTTGGATAATTCATATGACATCCAGCCGGCCCACATCAGCGAAGCCCTGCAATACCGTCACCAGCCAGCCCTCAGCCCGGTATTTAGCTAAGGTGATAAAACCTCTTGTCGGTGCCGCCCCTGTTTTGTTATGATATGGCCACCGATATGGAGTTACCGAGATAGCCAAAAGTTCCCGAGTCAACCAAGAAATCAGGGCCAATAATCTTCGAGTTATCGGCGAAGACGGCCGCCAGCTTGGTGTTTTAACGCGTGCCGAAGCCTTAGCTGCGGCTGAAGAGGCCGGGCTCGACCTCGTCGAGGTTTCACCCGGCGCCGATCCGCCGGTCGCCCGCATCGTCGATTGGGGCAAGTATAACTACCAGAAAACCAAGCAGGCCCAAAAGAACCGTAAGACATCTAAATCGCTTGATTTAAAGCAGATGCGCGTCGGACTTAAGATCGGCGAGCATGATTTAGGGGTCAAACTGCGCAAGGTCAGTGAGTTCCTGGAGGCTGGACATAAGGTGAAAATTGCGGTAGTCTATCGGGGACGAGAATTAGCCCACAGAGAGCTGGGCTATCAGCTGGCCGAACGCATCCAGGGACTGTTGGGCGAGGATATCGTTGTCGATTCGCCGCCCCAGTTCGCCGGCCGCCAGCTCAGTTTTGTCGTCAGGAAGAAATAATTATTATGCCTAAGTTAAAGACCCACAGGGGGACCAAGAAGCGATTTAAGGTTACCAAGACCGGCAAGGTTATGCGCCGCCGATCAACTGGTAATCATTTATTGCAGAAAAAAACCGCCCGCCGCAAACGCAAGTTCGCCGGCGTCGAACAGCTTAGCGGCACACAGGCTAAGACGCTTAAGCGTAAGCTGGGAGTTTAAATTATGAGAGTCAAACGCGGTGTCACCGCCCACAAGCGGCACAATAAGGTTCGCAAAGCTACCAAGGGTTATCAAAAGAGCCATCGTAGCTCGGTCAAGCGCGGTAAGCAGGCGGTCACGCGCAGCTTGCAATATGCCTACCGTGACCGCCGTAACAAAAAACGCACTTTCCGCCAGCTGTGGAATGCCCGCATCAATGCCGCGGCGCGGCAGCACGGTACCACTTACAGCCGGCTGATTGCTGGCTTAAAAGCGGCCAACATCACTTTGGATAGGAAAATCTTAGCCGAACTGGCGACTAATGAGCCAAAGGCTTTTGAGGAAGTCCTCAAAGCCGCCAAAATCGCTAAGTAACTCTGCTAGAACTTATCCTTAATCTTGGCCGTGCTCTCTTTGATGGTGCCCTTCATCTCCATCTTCTTGTTGCCGGTCATTTTGCCGACGTTCTTTTTCACCTTGCCTTCCATTTTTTGCACGTTGTGACCCATAAAAACCTCCTTTATTTACACTTGGCAGTGTAATGGCTAAAGCTTGTCTGCGCTGTTAAGAATTTGGCAAATCGAGCTGTTAGTCCTAGGTTGGGGCGAGGGATTCGCGACGCGAGTGGTAAGTCCGGGTGATTTCGTCTATGTCCTCAAGGCTTGTAGCCAAAGGGTCAAGTGATAACAGGGTTTGGCGCTCTTCTTCCCACAGCCTCAACGTTTCGGCTTTTATCTCCGGGTGTTTATTAGCAAAGTCCATCAGCTGGCTGTCGCTATGGTAAAGCTCAATTTCTGAATCGCACACTTTAATACGGTCCAGCATTTTAGCGGCAACATGGCTGGCCTGGGAGCCGGCTAGTTCGGGATTCATAACTTGTTTATACTCCTCGCGGTTTGTTTATAAAAGTATTGCTGGGGCGGGTAGCGGCGTTAGCCGCGCCCGCCCCCTGAAGCCTCCAGTTTTTTCACCGGTATCCCGATGATGTTGCAGTAGACCATTTTGCCGCCGTGCGTATCGAGCTTGTACTGAACGTCGACGATTGCAAAGGGGTGGTTAGCCCGGCCCACCAGGGCATGCTCTGCCCGGTGCTTTGCCGAGCCTTCGGAGTGGCCTTTACCCTTTGCTTCCACAGCGGGCAAGCGTTCGTGCTTAAAGTCAAAGGCCGGCGGACCGCTTGGGTGGTTCTTCTGATGTAACTGTGTTCCCCCTACGAGATAAGGCATCTGCTGCTCCTTCTTTTGGATTTCAGCGTTTTTTGTGTGCTCTTATGATCTGGTCAGCGGCTATTCCAGCCACTACTACAAGCAGCAGGATTATGCCCCCTTTCAGGGGCCCGCCGTACTTCATCACCAAAAGGCCGGTGCCGCCAAAAGCGACTGCCAGCCAGGTGAGCTTTGCTTTAAGGCCCATCAGACCCCCCCTGTAGGCTTCAGTTGTCGAACGTGTGCGATGGTACGAAAGTTTCCCTTCGGGCCACATCTTTAGAATAACCTATTCCAATCTGATGTGATTCGAAAGTGTTGTTGCGGGCGGGCCCAAAGGGCCCGCCCGCCTGAGGCGCTCGCCTGCCACAACTAAGCGGCGCCTCTCCCGCGGGGGTATCCGACCCCGCGTTCCGTGAGGCCTCAGCTCTACTGGCCGTCTTGCAGGCCGCAGCGGTAAGCCTCGCATAAGAATGTCTCGCACATAGCGATGGGCTGCTCATGCATGCCCTGCTTCTCCGCGGCCTTCTGGAGCCGAGCGAACACTTCAGGAATCCGGTTCCTGATTTCCTCGTCGCTCAGCCGCTCCTGCTCTCCTTCCATCTACTGCTCCTCTCTGGTTAGTCGTTGTGTGGGTTGTAGCAGATGTTGCCATTCTCTTCGAGCAATTCCCCGACTCGGACGGCTTCATCGATGGCCAGGCCGACGGCTTCTTCACCGTACTCCGGCTCGTACTGCTGGCGAAGCTCCCAGCGGGTTGTCAGCGCTGAAGAAACGGGAGCATGGCGCAGGCTAAACATGATGCGCCGCACCAGTTCTTCGTTGACTGGCTCCGTCACAGGGGCCTTGCGGCCAAGAAGTGTCTTAAGCACGGGTGTGCCTCCTAAGTTTGTGGTCTCCGGAATGTAATGAACCTGCAATCCTTTCGGATCACATCTGTAAACTGGTTAGTCCACCAATGTGAGTCGAAAGTGTTACAGGCAGGGACTCGCGGTTACCGCGCGTCCCTGCCTTTGTTCTTGAAGCCCTTCCACCATCCCCGGAAGTCGTACGTGAGAACCCAGAACAGCAGCGGGATACATAGAAGGCCTAAAGCCAGCTGGAGCACCCATCCTGGTATGTTCGGTGCCATCCCTTCCTCCCCTCGCCGGGGCCTAGGCCGCCAGGATGGCCAACTGACCGACGGTCAGCTCACCACTGTCCAGCAGCGCTTGCATTCGCTTGATGAGCTTGCCGATTGGAGGGGCGGCAGGCGCAAAAGCGAGTGGAGCATCTTCATCATAGAGGACGCTGATGCCGGGTTCTCCATTGCGTGGCAAGTTCTTGAGATTGAACTCAGCCATCGCAGTGTCGAACCTCAGACGCCAAACCGTACGGGCCCTTGTGGTTGGGAACCGATAAGGTCCCAGTGTGTAGGGCTCGCCGTACTGGTCGAACAGGTTAGTGCAGACTAGATGTCCGATGAACATCTAACTCCTCCTTACCAGTTGTGGGGACGATCGGTCGGTTTGCTGTGTGGAGTCTTCCAGTTCAGGTACTCGACCCGCCCGAAGACATAGCCTCCCAAAAGGCTGGAAAAACAGGCAACGCCTAGGAGGATGGTCGTCGTTTCTGAAAGCATCTTGCTGTCGAACTCTGCGACCAAGACCAAGATGATCAGGATTGCCCAACCGGCAGCGAAAGCTGTCCAGCAGAACGCTACCCACCACCAGTAGAGGGTCTTCTTGGCCTTCAGGAACTCCAAGACCGCATCCATCGTTTCCTTTCGGTTGTTTGGGCTTCAATCTGTAAACGTTCCACCCGATCCACCCCAAGAGAGCAAATCAGATTAAGCAGTATTATAACTCTTTTGGTTAAAAAAGTCAACCACACCTACCCCTGTGAACTATATAAAAAACACCTGAGGTGCGTCAGGTGTTTTTTGGCAGCCAGATTATCCGTAAGCCGGGTTCTGTTTTAAGCTGATTATCTATCTAGGCCTGGCGTTGCCGCCAGGCTCAAGCGGTTTACTGATGCGCCGCGGACGGAACTACCCATATGCGACATATCCCCTTGCAGCAGGCAGGGTTTACCTCTCTTCTGCGTCACCGCAGTCGACTGTGGGCTCTTACCCCACTCCTTTCACCCTTACCGATCCTTTTAGAGATAGGCGGTATCGTTTCTGTGGCACTTTCCCTGGGGTTGCCCCCGGTTGCCGTTAGCAACTGCCTTCGTCCTATGCTGCCCGGACTTTCCTCGTGTTTTTAAGCACGCAACCAGCCGATAATCTGGCTACAAATAATCTAGCATATTCCACCCCTGTTTACAACATGCTTTTGCTTGCAAATGTTGCCAATAATACCATAATTAAAGGTAAGGAGTGTATATGAAAGAAGCCCCTCTATTCAACCCCGACACTGATGAAAGCGATATCAAATTTAGAAAGCTTTTAAAAGCGCGCGGATTTGAAGGTCCGGCTGCAGATAGTATCATTGATCGGACAAGAGGCAACGATGAGGCACGTCAAAGGTGGTACGACGTTTATGGCCATTTATTAGAAACAGATGAAGGCACAGAAGAGAGTCCTGCAGAAACGGCTGGTTAGCTAGCTTCTTTTGACTGGTTGTCTAAAATCCGGTTGACCTCCGCGTCGGCCTCAGAATTGAGTTTGCGGGGTACGTGCTGAAAGGTTATTTCTTCAAACTTCCCCGCCAGTCGCTTAGCGTGCTCATAGTGCGGCTTAAGTTCGGCGTTCTTCATCTTATAAATTCCGTTGAGCTGTTTAACTGCAAGCTCGCTGTCCATATTAACGATTAACCCCTTAACCCCTAGGTCATGAGCCGCCTGCAGACCGGCTTTGAGGGCCTGGTACTCGGCCTGGTTGTTTGTAGTAATGCCGATATAGTAGCCTGACTTTTCAACAACAGTATCATCCATTTTACAGATTACAAAGGCTATCGCCGACGGCCCTGGATTGCCGCGTGAGCCGCCATCAGTGAACAATTTAGCTTGTGCCAGCCCGGGCTTTGAACTGTTTTCAGACTCAAATATATTATCAATCGCCTCTGCTAGCTGGTGGTCTTTGTCAGTAACCTTACCGGCCGAATGGGTACTGAGCCAGATATCCACCTTATTGTATTCATTCTGCCAATTGGGATGATGGCCTCGGGTTTCGGCAGCAGCCGCCACCTTAGTCATAAACTCAAAGGCCTGCTTGAAGTCCTTAAACTCAAACCGCCGGTGAAGCTGGTTATTTTTTTCTTGCCACATATCTATAGAGTATCAAAATGGTCGGGGTGACAGGACTTGAACCTGCGACCTCACGGCCCCCAGCCGTACGCGCTAGCCAACTGCGCCACACCCCGATTAACAGAGGTATTATATAGCAAAAAGCCCGAGAATTACTCGGGCTTTTTGCTTGGCCGGTAAACTGAGCGCTCAATTTACCTCTATCGTTTTACGACAGGTGGGTTCCCTCAACGTCCGCCCACGGGCGGAGCGTCATGGTTAGGATCCCTTGTAAATTGTATTGAGAAAATTTTATTGCGCCCAGTAAACCGGCACTATTTTTATTATACTCCGCTCTAAATGTTCAAGAAGGTGGTGAAGCCAGGCGCCAGATGGCTCATCAGGCTGCTTATCAGATTCGAAAACGGTCCGCTCAGCACCGTCCAGAACAACAGGACAAAGATAACAAGGCTCATCAGGCCGGTCCGCTCGATGGAACCCATTAAATCCTGTAGAGGCTCAGGCGCAAAGGCATAAAGCAATCGCGAGCCATCGAGTGGGGGCCATGGGATGATATTGAATAAGAAAAACGCCAGGTTGATAAGCACTGTCATACCAATTACCTGATATGCCAAACTACCGTATAACAGATTGAAGTGGTTAAAGAACAGCGACGCTATAAGGGCTATAACTAGGTTGGTTAGCGGGCCGACTACACCTACTATAGCGCCGCCGAAGTCGCCGTAGCGCAGGCGGTTAAAGTTAACCTGTACCGGCCGGGCGGCGCCAAATGGCGGTAGATGCTGTAACAATAGTAAAAGCGGCACCAGCACGGTTAAAAACGGGTCGATATGCGCCAAGGGGTTAAGCGTCAGCCTGCCCTGCAGGCGGGCCGTATCATCGCCCAGCCAATCAGCCGCAAAAGCGTGCATCATCTCGTGTATCGACATGCTCAAAAGCAGCACTACCAGCAAGATGATGATGTATTGGCCGTTGCCTCCCATATCACTTAAGTATAACCCAGGTTGATTTTAAGCGTTCTAATCTGTAAAATAGAGCGCTGAATATGCAGCGACTAGACTTCGATAAAAAAGGTAAGCAGCACGGCAGCAATGTCAGTTTTTCCCAGCGCCACACCAAAAAGGTGTGGAAGCCTAACCTGCAATCCAAAACCCTTACAATCGACGGCAAAAAAATTAAGGTTAAGATAAGCACCAACGCCTTACGCTCCCTCAAGAAAAAAGGCTTAATCTAAAATATTAAAAAAACTCCGGTCAATCGGAGTTTGAGTAGACAAGTAGATACTCATTTTGAGCCCAGTTAGGGCGGCACAAGTGCCGCCCTAACCGAACGGAGGGGGTGATGCTGAAGGTGGCGACCGGATCGGGGGGCCGCCTGCGGAGAAACTTTTCGAGCGGGTGGGGCGGTGCCGAAGGGCACCGCCCCACTGTGATGGCCGAGCAGCCTCGCGGTGTAAGTTGGGGGTTTCCCTAGCTAGTCGTTCGGACTACGGTGACTCTGAGTCATCGGAGCGAACAACTCGCCTCCTCCCTGTCGAGGTTTACCTGGACCTGCAAATTTGCTGTTGAGCGTGGGACGGTCCTGCGGGACCGTCCCACGCCCGTTAGCCGCGTCAGCGCACTACCCTTATTTTTGGGCGTCGCGTCGCTTCAGTCCTTCTTCGAAACAAGGACTTCAGACGGACTTAGTCCGCCCCGTTAGTGGGGAATGTTTTTGCGCGCCGCGGCTTGTAATGCTTCGACGTTTATTCTTACCCATTCCGTACGTCCGGTTCACTGCGCCAACAATCAATATGGGACGCTACTAACCGGAGAGTCAGGCTAACTTAAGGCGGCTCCTTATCTGCAGGCCAGCTCGCACAGCTGGTTGTCGGCTTTGGCCCCTATTTCACAAGGAGTCAAGCTCCTGCTTCGCACAGGTCTCATCGGTTTTGAATACCGATTCCCTACCGTTAGGGTCGAGACGAGGAATAAAAACCCGTAAAGATTTTTATTCCTCGCCTCGTGTGGAGTATCTACTTGTCAAGAAACACTTTTGTGGAGATTTCAACAAAAGGTTGTTGTTATTATACAACTAATAATGCTTAAGTCAAATAGTTTAAGTTTATAAAAAGCCCAGTCTATCTGTAAAAGCGGTGGATAACCGCGCTCATTCCATTTGAAATGGAGAGCGATTGGTGGCCGGCCCTTG
>DASSFC010000027.1:0-2770 GCA_035694865.1 Saccharimonadales bacterium (SeqCode)
CAGACGAAATCTTGGCTATATCCGAAGGTGTTAGCAGAGCCCGCTTTGCCTCGCTGATAAAAGCCTTGATCTCGCCAACGTAGTTATCAGCGAATTTAAGTGGATTGGTGTAGGGCAGTTTAGCGATGATGCCGCGCAGTAGACTGTCTGAGGCAAGTTCTTCGATTAGCGATAAATTAGTACCTTCAAAATAGTCCGGGTAGCGGCGGAAAATCTCGCCGCCAAATGCATGGTAGGTGTTAAGCTGGACATCATAAGCGGCCCGGCCGATCAGTCGGCCAAGCCGCTGCCGCATCGCCTCAACACCCGCTTCTGTAAAGGTAAGTAACAATATCGAGTCGGCTGGAGCGTCGGTCTTCTCCAGTATGTATCCAACCCGCGTGCTAATTAGCTGGGTTTTACCTGTGCCTGGGCCGGCGATAACTAACACCGGTCCGTCGATTAGCTCAACGGCTCGACGCTGCTCCCTGTTTAGGGACGCAAAAGCTCTCTTGTAGTTCTCCACCCCATAATTATCGCACGATAAACTATTTCTTAAGCCGAGGCAGGAGGAGTAAGAGATAACTCCAGGCCGCTGTCGCCAAAAGGCCGGCGCCGGCCAGCCAAGTGTAGGTATTTATACGATCTTCGTAGGGCTTGAGCGATTGACCGGCAATGATAAAGCCCTTATCACTGCCATTAGTATAATTCTCGACCCGGGTAGCCAGCCTGACGCCGTTCTCAGGCTGCCAGGTGAAGTGATCTGTGCCCTGCTGAGCCGTAAAACTAAAAACGCCGCTTGGCGGCAAAGGCGTCTGGCCGTCCAAACTGGCTGAGCTGGCCAAAACATGCTTGGAATTATCCGTTATTATTACAAAAACAGATGTATCAGTCCGTAAGTTGGTTTTAAGAGATGGTACTACATCACCAGGATTAGAGCCGCTTTGAAGCTCCTGCTTTGTTACCTGGGCCGTAGTGAGAGGCAGGTCATCAGCGCTTAGGCGTGTTGATTGCTGGACCATGGCGTAAGCCGTGCCGATAATCAACACCGCAGCACCCACAACGGTCAGCCAAGTTCTCAGCTGCAGATTCGACAGCCGCTTATCCATAGGATTATTTTAGCAAACTCGCCGGCTATTTTAGTGTTTTCGCTCAAACAGTTTTATGGTGAAAGCGTATTTATTGTCAGTATCTGCCGGGTGATATTTAGAGCTTACCAGCTGCCAATCACTTGGCTCATAAGTGAAAAAGGCTGTTCCGCCATCTATTTTGGTGTGGACTGTTGTCAGATAAAGCCGGTCTGTTCGCGGCATTGCCTGTTCGTATATTTGCTGGCCGCCGATGATAAAAACTTCATCAGCCGATTTAACAGGTGGAAGATTCAAAGCTTCGTCGAGAGAATGAACCACGATGACACCTTCAGGGACTTTATAGTCAGGTTGGCTGGTAATGACGATATTCAGGCGGTCCGGCAGCGGTCGGCCCATGGCGTCAAAATTTTTTCGGCCGGTGATTACAGGATGACCCATAGTTGTTTGTCGAAAGTAAGCCGATTCCGCCGGCAGGCGCCACGGCATCTTACCGTCTTTGCCGATGACGCCGTTTTCTGTCGCAGCCACGATGGTGGAGAGTATCATTACTAAGGTCCTTAAACTGCAATCGGGGCTTTGATTGCCGGGTACGGGTCATAGCCGACCAGCTCAAAGTCGTCGAACTTAAAGTCATCAATTGTTTTTATTTTAGGATTAATTTTCATTGTCGGCAGCGGCTTTGGTTTACGTCCGAGTTGTTCATCAACCTGCTCAAGGTGGTTTATATATAGATGCGTATCGCCGAACGTGTGCACAAAGTCTCCGGGCTTTAAGCCGCACACCTGGGCCATCATCATCGTAAGTAAGGAGTAGCTGGCAATATTGAACGGTACTCCCAGAAAAGTGTCGGCGCTGCGCTGGTACATCTGGCAAGACAGCTTACCGCCGGCGACATAGAATTGGAATAATAAATGACACGGCGGGATACCTGCCTTGGACATCTCGTCGATATCAGAGGTATTCCAGGCCGACACGATTATCCGGCGCGAATCAGGGTTATTCTTAATCAAATCAATCGCTCTGGCAATTTGGTCGATATGTGTGCCATCTGGCGTTGGCCATTTGCGCCACTGATAACCGTAAACCGGGCCGAGTTCACCCCACTTTTTGGCAAACTTAGTATCATCTTTTATCTTTGCAGTGAATTCCTTAATACCGTTGAGCCACTCATCACTAGAGCTGTCAGGTACGGCTTTACCCTGTTCCATTAAATAATGCCGGTAGGGCCATTCATCCCAGATATGGACATCATTATCAACCAGATATTTTATGTTGGTTGAGCCTTGCAGAAACCAGATAAGTTCGTGAATTATACCGCGCATGAACAGCTTTTTAGTCGTCATAGCCGGAAAGCCGTGGCTGAGGTCAAAGCGAAGCTGGCGGCCAAAAACGCCAATCTGATCAGTGCCGGTGCGGTTCTGCTTGCGTACACCGTTCTGCTTGATATCTTCTAAGAGCTCCAGGTACTGCCTCATAGGTAAAAATATTATAACTCCGAGGGCTCCGGCTTGCGTGTTGTATTTTGCGCCTGCTAAGCTTAAGGGTAATGGACGCTTTTTACCGCAGCCTCAAGCAGAAAGGCTTTGAGGGCGATATTGACGATTCTGCCCCTACCCGGCAGGCCTACAGCCACGATGCCTCGCTTTTTGAGCTGGTCCCCCAAGTGGTTGTTTTTCCTAAGAATACGGCTGACATACAGC
>DASSFC010000028.1:0-8156 GCA_035694865.1 Saccharimonadales bacterium (SeqCode)
TGGTGGAGCTGGCGGGCACTGCCCCCGCGTCCGATTGGTAACAAATTCGATGACTACAGGCTTATACCATTTGTAAATCTTTGCCTAATCTCTAAAAAACGGTCAAAAGAAGACCAGGCGCAATCCAGGAAAGCTTAGCCGGAATCCAGCGGATGACTGAAAACCGGTGCAGCCAGATGATATGGCGCGTTTTCAGACTATCTGGTGTCATCTGAGACGCGGTTTACGAATTAAGCGTAAACTGGTGCGAACTGGCGGCCAAACAAGTTGGCTACAGCTTCGCGAAGAGATGTTTTTGCATCTATTCTTTTGATCCGGATGACGTTCAGATCAACCCGGCCTGCCATACAAATTTGTTAATGTGCACAACCGTCGAGCTTAAATTCAGCCCCATAAGGTATTATACCATAAAAGCTTTGCAAATGGAATATGCTAGGAGAGTTTGCGGGCGGCTTGTTCTAGGATTTTGGATTCGCCAGTGTTTAAAATCTTCAGGAATCTAGCTTGTTGGCGTTTAAGCAGTTTTTCGGCCTGCTGGTAATGGCCGGCGCCTTTTGAGGTTAAGGTTACGTCGCGCTGGCGGCTGTCTTTTTTATTTCGGGCGATGTTCACCAGTCCGGCTTTTTTCATGTTGTGCAGCTGCCGGCTGACATTTGCCTCGGTCTGCCGCAGCTGCACAGCGACGTCCCGCTGAGATGCCGGCTTTGATTTATCCAAAACGCTCATTATGCGTGCCGCACTCAGCCCTACCCCGGTTTCTAGCTCTAAAATTTCATCAGCTGATTGTTGTAAAACATACGACAAGTGGAGCAGGGGAGGAAAGTTAGATTTTGCCATGGCATGACCCTCGTTTAACTAAGCATGAGCCTACCTAAAAATACTTAACAAGTCAAGTATTTAACGGGGCAGGGCTAAAGCAAATTGCTGACATCCTGGTTGTACTGTCCAGGATTAAGGTCGCCGTCGATGTTTTGGCTGTTAAGGCTGTTCTCGGCGGTGTTCAGGTCGGCAGTGCTTTTAATAGCCTGGGGCGTCTGGGTTGCTAGTGACGAGTTCGGGCTGGTAGAGCTCAGGGCGGTATTATTGTGGTTTTGGACTACTTTGTAGCCAATCAAAGCGATGGCGACGACGACCAAAAGCATTAAAATCAAGCCCGGATGCGCGAAGCCGTTTTGTAAGCGTTTTTTCATTATATCCTCCTATTGCCCGCTGGTATTAGTATTGTCAGTTGATGTGCCGGAATTGCTGCTGGTCGAAGCGCCTTTTAGGGCGGTGATCAGATCGACTAGCGCTGAGCGATAGGTTTTAAGCGAGTCCCTGACATTGGTTACAGCCTGCTGGAAGGCAGTGACCGAATCGGCGACTGTCTGAGATGTACAATCGACATTAACATCCAGAGCTTTGAGGGCATCTATAGCCGTTTGGGCATTAGTTTGAGCAGTATCAACTTTGGCGGTCAGATCAGAGTAGTTTGTGACATTCAGCTGTTTTGATGTGTAGAAATCTTTAACCTTGGTATATATGCGGTCGATGTTAGTTTTGTGCTGCTCAGCGACTTTGACCGCATTGCCCATCCGCCTGGTCAGGTTGGTCTTGTGGATTTCACAGACTTTTTCGCGCTGGGCTTGGGTCTGCTCCTGGTGGTTTAGTTTGGCTTGCTGGTTTTTTTGCTGAGCAAGCTCGCGAAATTGTTCTGCCAGGCTGCTGCCGCTCTGGTCAGAACCAGATGAGTCGTTAGTGGTTGATGTAGTTGTGGTGTTGTCCGCTTCGGCAACGTTATTGCCGTCACGAGCTGATACCGGAACGGCAACAGCAACGCTGGAAAACAGCAACACCGCCGCCGAACTAATGGTTAGTCGTTTAAATCTGTTCATAGTAATTACATATTAGTACTTTTATAGGCTTTGTAAAGCTTGTGCCAATCTTGCAGGCTGAGGTTTTGGGCACGCAGATTACCATCAATTTTGGCTTGGCTTAAGAGCTGGTCGGCTTGTGCTTTATCGATGTTAAGGCCGGCCGCCAAACTGCCGCGCAGCTTTTTACGGCGGCCGGCAAAACCAGCCTTAACCAGCCGGAAAAAAGTTTTAGTATCCAAATCTTCAAAAAGGGGCTGTTGGCGGTATCGTAAAACAACGACTCGCGAATCGACCTTGGGCGGCGGTTCAAACATTTTCGCCGGAACGACTGCACCAAGCTGAGGCTCATAAAATAGCTGGGCGCTGACACTGAGCAGGCTCATTTCACCAGCTTTGGCAGCTATCCGCTCGGCGACTTCCCGCTGGACCAACAGGACGGCCAGCGAGGGCGGATTGGCTGTATCAGCCAGCACCCTTATAAGGTTACTGGTTAGGTAGTACGGGATGTTAGCCACTACCTTGTAGCCGGCTGGCAGCTGGGTCAGGTCGAATTCGAGGATGTTGCCGCTGATAATTTCCAGATTCTGCGCCGGCAGATGCCGGCGCAGACTAGCGGCCAGCTCATTATCCAGTTCTACAGCGACAACCCGCCCGGCTTGCTCGAGTATATGCCTTGTTAGGTCACCCAAGCCGGGTCCGATTTCGAGCACAAAATCACTGTCCTGCAGACTGGCCGCCCGACAAATAGTTTTGAGAGTAGCTGGGTCTTTAAGCCAGTGCTGCCCGAGGGCTTTTTTTGGCTCCATCGGCTACCAGTTTCTGTAGGCTAACCAGTGGTTATAGGCCGCTGCCCAGCTACCATAACGGCCCTCGGCGTAGCCATTGCACCATCTCAATTGAGTGACCGGGTTGGTTGCCCAATCCGAACCGGCGGTTGACATCTTGCTGCCCGGCAGCGCCTGGCAAAGACCATATGCGCCGCTCGGATTAGAGGCCGTCGGCCGCCAGCCGGATTCGTGGCTGACGATAAAGTTAACATAAGCATAGTCACCGCCCGATATGCCGGCGGCCGCCATGACCCCGGTTTTATCACCATTGATATCAATCGTGGCACCAATCGCATCTATTTCCGTGACCGGAGCCTGGATGATTGCCCGCTGGATTACCTGACGGCTAACCTCGGCCCCCTTTTGGGTACTTATAAGATAAGTCACTGCTTCTTTGCCTGGCTGGCCTGGCTGCCTCACGACTTTTGTACCGAAACTCAGGGTAATGTCATTTACGCTTTGGACCGGCGCCGGAATGGTTTGTTCTATAGTCACGACCTGGCTACCTTTGGCCAGGATAAAAATCTGCATATTTGGCGTAACCAGCGTGGACGCTACAGGGTTAACCGTTTCGCCGTGGTCTAGCTTGATATGTTTTTCGCTTAGCAGCGAACCAACCGTGTGGGCCTGGGTATAAGATGGCACTTGTGTGCCGTAAAGATTGAGCATAATGGGGGTGGCCCGGGCGACAACTACCTGTTCGCCGATAACATTATTTTTAAGGTCGCCCTCGGCGAAAGTAGCTAAATCCTCCGGCTGGATATTCAGGCCGGCGTCCTGGGCCACGACCCGGGCACTTTTTTGAGCTGTTAGAGTCACCACTTTAGACGAAGCATCGACCACAGTCACAGGCCTGGCATGGTAGATATTGACACGGAAATTGTCTTCTACGATCGGCGTATCGGCCGAAGGTTCAACTACGTCTTGAGGTATAAGGTGGAGGTTCAGCCGGCTGATGAGGGCACCGACGGTTTTGGCTTTGGTGTCGATAGTCGATTTTTTACCACCGTCAAACAAAAAAACGACGTGCGAGTTACTGGGCCGGAAAGTCTCGGTGCCACCGCGATAAAAAAACACGCCGGCCACGACCGCAGCCCCGATTACCAGTCCGAAAATCGGCAGCAAATAAGGCCGGCGAATGATGTGCTCGCGGCCTTTGCGGTGCAGATGGTGCAGCGGCTTAAATAAGAATTTCATCAATCAGTCATCACTGCTCAAAATAACAGATGTAATTATATCTTCTCCAGTGGAGCGAAGGCAATGTTAAGCCGTTTGGTGCCTTTGCCTTTGAAATAAATCGTTGCGCTATCGCCTTCTAGCTCAACCACAGTACCTAGACCAAAAATCTTATGGCGAACGCCATCACCTTCTTCGAGTTCAATCACATAGCGCGGCCCTTCATCAAAAAGCTCAGTAGTGGGGCGGAGCGTATTAACTCCGCCGACTACGCTATCTGTCGCTGCGCCGATATCGGAAATGAACCTACTGGGCGGATTATGCTGTCGGCCGCCGTATAAATTCCGCTCAGTCGCATACGTAAGGAAAAGTTCCTGCCGGGCCCGTGTCATACCGACATACATCAGGCGGCGCTCTTCTTCCATCTCGCTAGCTTCATAAAGGGCCCGGCTGTGCGGTAAGATTGATTCTTCTAAGCCGGTAATGAAAACGACCGGGAACTCCAGGCCTTTAGCGGCGTGCAGGGTCATCATAATCACCGCGTCACTGCTGGTGTCGGCCGTATCAATGTCGCTAATCAGTGCAACTTCTTCCAAAAAACCGTCGAGGCCGACGCTTTGGTATTCATTGGCTACGCTTATCAATTCTTTGACATTTTCTACCCGGGCTTCGCCCTGAGGCGTACCATCCGACAGATAATTCAGGTAATCCAGGCGGCGCAGTAAACTGTCAATCAAGCTGGCCGGTGTGAGCTCGCCGGCCTGGGCCCTGAAACTGGCGATTATATCAGCCAGCGCATTAAAGCCGGCCTGGGCTTTGGGGGTCAGTCCCGGGCAATCGGCTACCCGCAGCAGCGCTTGGGCCAGGCCAAAGTTATTTTCGGACCGCCACTGGCGGAAGGCCTCCAGCGACTTTGCGCCGATTGCCCGGGCCGGCACATTTACTATTCGCTCAAAGCTGGCTGTATCGTCCGGCTGGTAAATCAGCCTGAGGTAAGCCAGGATGTCCTTAACTTCTTTCCGCTCGTAAAAGCGTACACCGCCGACAATCCGATAAGGCAGTCCGTAGTGAACAAAAACTTCTTCCAGTGCCCGGCTTTGGGCATTGGTCCGGTATAAAATCGCAAAATCTTTGTACTGCCTGGCTTTGATATCGACCGCTGTCTTGATGCGTCGGACTATCAGCTCGGCTTCAGACCGCTCTGATGACACTTGCAGCACCTGTATTGGCGCGCCTGTACCAGTAGCGGTCCACAGTTTTTTATCACTGCGTAGGCTGTTCTGCGATATAACATTGTGGGCTGCCTCTAAAATATTCTTAGTACTGCGATAGTTCTGTTCAAGTTTGATTACAGTACATTTTGGGTAGTCTTTTTCAAAATTCAGGATGTTGCGGAAATCCGCACCGCGCCAGCTGTAGATACTTTGCCAGTCGTCACCTACCACGGCGATGTTATTGTGTTCACCCGTTAAAAGCTTGACCAGCTTATACTGGGCCGAGTTAGTATCCTGGTATTCATCGATCATGACGTATTTAAATTGGGAGCGCCATTTTTGGCGTATAGCAGTATTGTTTTGCAACAGAGCGACAGCGCGGCCGATCAAATCATCAAAGTCGAGGGCTGAAGATTTCTTTAATAAATCATCATAAATTGGGTAAACCCGGGCAGCAGCGCGGGTAGCCGGGCTGTATTCAGCGCTGGCGAAGTACTCTGCCGGACTGACGAGCTCGTTCTTAGCCCCGCTGATTAATGAAGTCAGCAATCTGGGCGGAAAGTTTTTCTCATCAACCCCAGCTTGTTTAGAGGCTTGTTTGATGGCCGCCTGACGGTCGCCTTCATCCCAGATAACGAAGTTACGCGGGATGCCAGCCTGCTCGCCATCCTGACGCAACAGCCGCACACAAATACTGTGGAAAGTGCCCATGTAGGGCATGAAGCTGCGGTTAGCGGGCTGTCCGGTCAGGCGGGCAACCCGGCTGCGCATCTCACCGGCAGCCTTATTGGTAAAAGTTACTGCCAGGATATTGAACTGTGTGGCTCTATGTTCAGCCAGGATATAGGCTATCCGGTGAGTCAGCGTCTTTGTTTTACCGCTGCCGGCGCCGGCCAATATCAGCAATGGACCCTCGGTGCACTTTACCGCTCGGGCTTGCTCGGGGTTAAGATCGCGAAGTAATGCCTCCACGCCTCTGCTTTCATTCGGCATAGTACAATTTTAACAGAGGTTAGGTTTCTGAATCGCGGGCTTACTGGCCACCCGGTGCGCTATTGCCTGAGGCGGCAGTTGATTGGATCGTATTAAGCAACTGCTTGATGGCTACAGAGTTAGTCATGCCGGCGTCCTTGACCCTGATTACCGGCAGGCTCGTGTTATTTGTCAGGTTCTTGGTATACAAATCGCCCAGAGCCTGACCGTTGCTATTCTTGAGTGCCGGCTGTTCAATGGTGGCCGAATCGATTTGGGTAACTCCGGTCAGCGGGCCCTGGTCACAGGTAACTGTAGTAGGTGTCTGGGTCTTATCGGCCGCGGTACTGAACTGCAGCATCGCAAAGTAGAATTTACCATCGGCCGAGCCGGTGCACCACTGAAGATAGTCGTAATAGAGTGAATCACGGGCGGCCGGCAGATATTTAGCGGAGGTAACAGCTATCTCAACGTCTTTATTGTTGGGGAAATCTACCAGGTAGGCGTGAACTCCGTCGGATTTGCTGGTGCCGCCCCGTTTGGAATAGCCCGGATCAGTTGTCGAATTTGGCGTACCCCAGCTGGTCGGAGCAGTAAAAGATATGTCGGTACCCGAAAGGTTATATTTGGTAAAGCCGGCGGGCAGATTGGACTGGGCAGGCTGGTTTTGACTGACCGGCGGAGTGACCGCCGCCGGAGCATTTTTCTTCTTAAAGGGCGGCAAGTTAAGGCTATTTTTTATTACACCGGTTCCCAGCAAAACATAGACTGCTATCAGAGCGACTACCAACAGGGCCAGCAGCCATTTTAGCGGGCTTTTCTTTTTGACGTGGGTCGGCTGCAAGGCTTCAACATGGCCTGGTGTTGGCGCCGCCGGCTCCATTGGCTTTGGCTTAACCGCTGTGGTGCCGCCGCGGTGGAATGGCTCGGCCGATTCAGGGCCAGGCGCTAACGGATCAGCTGACGATACCTGGTCGGCCTCATTATCATAAACGGCTGGCGCCGAAGACTGGGAGCCAAATGAGCTAGGCGGACTGTAAACCGGCATATCATGGTGTTCCATGCCGGCAGTTTCTTCCTGACCATCAATTACTGATATCTTGGTTGGACTCGAGCTATCTGAATCTCTGACCATCGGGTCGCTTATTGAGGGTTGATGGCCGACGATTACCGGTTTGCTGGTAGCCTGCGGCTGTCCGTAGCCGGGCTTGGCAACATCAAATACTCTATTTTCTTCAGGCATATTATTCCTCATCCTTCCTGAGCCAGTGCCTGGCGTTTTTAACGATTTGCGCGAACAGATGATAATTCAGGCTGGCGCCTCCTACTAAGAAGCCATCCACCCCATCGACGTCAAGGAATCCGCCCACAACCTCGGGTACGGTGCTGCCGCCATATAAAATCCGGACCCGCTCGGCCGCTTTTTGGTCAAACACATCCTTTATGTAGCCGCGGATATATTTTACCGCTTCGGCGACCTGGTCAGGTTTAGCTACCAGGTGCTCTTTAAAGTTGCTGCCATCACTGATAGCCCAGACTGGTTCATAAGCTATGGCCATTTCGCCTACTTCCGCAGCTGTTAAGTTGGATAAGGCCGTCATCAGCTGGTCATGGAGTACTTGTTTGGTTTCGCCTTCTTCGCGTTCCGGGCCGGTTTCGCCCACGCACAAGATCGGCGTTATACCGTTGCGGATAGCGGCCGCTGTTTTATCACGTATCGTGTCTAAATCTTCATGGAAAACGTGGCGGCGCTCGCTGTGTCCGACAAGTGCATAGTGGGCTAAATCTTGCAGCATTGTAAAGCTGACCTCCCCGGTAAACGGCCCTTCGTCGCGCCAGTAAGCGTTTTGGGCAGCCAGACGGAACTTACGCCTGTCAATCGGGAGGCTCAGCGGCTGTAATACCAGCATGCTGGGCGCTAAAACTACTTCTATATCACGATGGATGTCGATATGCTCATGCAGCCGGTGCACCAATAAACTAGCCTGTGAAGCGTTCAGGTGCATTTTCCAGTTGCCGACTATGAGTATTTTACGCACGAACTCCACCCTTTATTCTTTATGTTTAATTGTACACGAACCAACTGGTGAAAAATACTAATTTTTGGCCTG
>DASSFC010000029.1:0-4396 GCA_035694865.1 Saccharimonadales bacterium (SeqCode)
GCTATCGTTGCCCTCGGCCCTGACCAAAAATATCTCAGTGGTCATCAGCACCAGGCTGTTGCCGCGCCGGTAGCGGAAGTTGATTTTGCCCAGCCAGTCCTGGATGGTCATCTCCTGGAGGCCGGTTTCTTCGCGGATTTCCCGCTCGGCGGTTTTGCGGGCGGTTTCGCCATCTTCGATATGGCCTTTAGGAATCGTCCAGCGGCCTTTGGAGTCCTGGATAAGCAATATCTCAACACCGCCGTTCTTTCCGCGCCTATAAACTATACCGCCGGCCGTTGGCTCGCGAACGACTTCGCTGATGGCCGGCCGGTGCAGCTTAACAAATTTTCTAAAGCCCGTAATAGGCTTAGGTCTTTTCATAGCAATAGTTATTATTCCTTATTGGCTTTTGTCTTTTTAGCTGGTTTTTGGTCTTTATCGCGCAAAACAGTTCCTAGTACACCATTGATGAACTTAGAGGAATTATCACCGCCAAACGCCTTGGCCAGCTCAACAGCCTCATTTATAGCGACTTTTGGCGGTACGCCTTTTTCGTACAACAGCTCATAGACACCCATCCGCAAGATGGCCCGGTCCATCCGGGCAATTTGCTCTATCGGCCACTCGGGTGCAACCGGCCGGATGATATCGTCCAGTTCGCCTTCTTTGGCGGCTACACCCCGAACCAGGCTCTCGATAAAGGCTTTATCTTCAATTGTCTCCTCATAGCGGGCGATATTGCGCGCTAAGACATCCTCAAGATCAAGCCCCGGATCGTTAACCTCACGCCGAAAGTCCTGCTCGTACAGTGTCTGCAGGGCGACGATACGTCCAAGGTGGCGGTTTGCGCTCATATTGTTAATCTTTCTTTGCCGGGCACTGCTTTAAGTATACGCCAGCGTTTGGCTACGAAGTTTTAGCTTTGGAGTCTGCACCAACGGGCTTAGCCCCAACTTTGACCGGGCTTTTAGCGTTTACCCTGCGGGCTAATTTTTCAACCATATGGCTGCGCCGTGCTCCGGTACGCCTCGAACTAGTCCGTTTTTTAGGTTTGCCCACTAAAATACTCCTTTTTTTGAGCCTTAAATTTAACTTGTAGCTTAGGAGTAATTATAGACTCAGTTATCTTGATTGGCAATCCCGCCAATCGGTGTCTCCCTTTCCGTAAAACGTGAACTATCAGTTTAGCTTATAAACGTGTATATAGTCGACTTGCATCGTAGCCGGCCCTGTAATGGTTGGTGTGCCGCCCCAGCCGCCCATGTTCAGGCTGATGTTGGCGACTTCTTTGAAAGTGGTCAGGTCAGATAGCCCTATGGCGGAAGCTAACCTTGTAGAGACCTTGTTCCCGTCCAGGTAGAAATCGACACGGTCTGGGTAGACGGCGGCGCCGTAATTATGGAAGCTATTGCAGAGCGTCTGCCCGGTTGAAACCGTAAAGCCGGACTGCAAGTTCGGCGAGACCGTCCAATTGTGGATAGTTGTGTGGTAGTTTGTTGGCTCTTTGCCCAGCGATTCGATTACATCGTTCTCAAAGCCGCCTGCGCCATATGGATAATCCCATTCCCAAACTAAGCCGTTCCAGGTGCCGTAACCGCAGGCTATTTCCCCCCGCGCCTCAATGTAGCGCTGGCCGCTATATCCTACTTTGCCGCTTAGCCAGCCGGTGTCCCACCTGCCTGTCGACTGCTTGACGGCTGTAATCACGACATCGCCGGAGCCATTTTCGGAAATTTGGTTCCAGCCGCTCCAATTTGCCAGGCTACTGCCGCTGGTGGAGCTTTTGGCACCCCACAAGGTGGAGTCTGGCTTTATCCCGGCAGCACCATTAAATTCATCTCCAAAGAGAAGTGAGCCAAGAGACAGACCTGAACCGCTGACTGTTACTGTCGTGCTTGCGGTCGCACTGCCGCCCGATCCAGTACAGGTTAAGGAATATGTACTGGTGGCGGTTGGGACTACAGATTTACTGCCACTAGTGGCTATATTTCCGCTCCAGCTGCCGGAGGCCGTACACGCACTAGCATTGGTTGAAGACCAGGATAATGTACTCGACTGGCCGGAAGATATAGTCGCAGGTGAGGCGCTCAAAGATACTGTCGGGACAACTGCAGTATTTACGGTTACCGTGGCGCTTGCAGTCGCACTGCCACTGGAGCCTGTGCATGTAAGAGAATAGGTTGAGGACTGGTTAAGGGCACCGGTGCTAATAGAGCCTGAGGTTGGTTCGCTCCCGCTCCAGGCTCCTGATGCGCTGCATGCCGTCGCATTAGTGGAGCTCCAGGTCAGCGTACTGGACTGGCCGGCGTTCACAGTCGTCGGTGAAGCACTAAGAGCCAATGTTGGAGGAGTAGTGACCGTTGTTGGCCCAAAGAAGTTAGTCACATCAACATAGCGGTTTACATCACATGAATGTTTACCAGAATCGTTAGTGATACTTATTGCCAGCGAGTGAGCGCCAGCTTTGTATGCAGTCGAGAAATTGGCAGTATAGGACTTCCAGGAATTACTAGAAACAAACCCACCCCAAACCTGTGTGCCATCCAGTACTACCTTCATATATGGATAGCCGCTGCAATAGCTTTGCTTAGCGACAACTGACATGCTAGTGACAGTGCTGGGGAAGTTGACCGAACCAGAAATTTTGGCCCACCCAGTAGTTCCTGTTTTCGCCAGCAAAACAGCCTTACCGCCGCTGGCCGTCGTATCATTTATTACTGAACCGCCGGCCGGTAATTTCATCTGCTCTCCCTCCAGAGAAGCTACTACCGTAGAGGCTGCAAAAGTATGAAAAATGAGGTAGCCAATCAAAGCGAAAATCAGTACGAAAACCACTAACTGTGGCTTTGAAAATTGAGAAGGGCGCTTTAGTTTATCAAAATATTTTTGCCAGGAACTCGCCTGTGCAGATTTTTCATTTTGCATCGGTTTATTTTTCCTATTTGCATTTCTTCTATTAGCCATGGTGGCCTTTTAGCTTAAGCATAATTATTTGTTAAACAGAGGCGAATGTCAACACTAACCGCGTCATTTATATGACCAGGCTTACCAGGCGCCCCGGCACATAAATTGCCTTCTTGACCGGTTTGCCCTTAAGATACGCCGCCACTCTGTCGTCTATCTTGGCAGCCGCGATAACCTCGGCTTCAGTTATGTCTGTTGCGACAATTATCTCGGCCCTGACTTTGCCATTCACCTGGACAGCTAATGTAATAACCTCTTCGGCAACCAGTTTTTCGTCCCACTCCGGCCAGTTCGCTATATGGACTGATTCTGTATGGCCCAAATCATTCCATAGCTCTTCGGTAATATGTGGCGCAAAGGGAGCCAGCAGTTGGGTCAGGGTTTCTAGCGCGAACCGCCAGCCTTCGGATTGGCTGATCGGCTCTTCGGTTTTGAGCTTGTAAAGCTGGTTGACGAACTCCATCATGGCGGCTATGGCCGTATTGAAATCCATCCGGGTCAAGTCGCGGCTGACTTTTTTGACGGTCTTATGGGCCAGGGCTGTGACTTCCAGGTCCTTTTGATTCGGTGAGCTTGGAGCATCCAAAAATTCCCCGGCCAGGGTCCAGTATCGCTGCAAAAAGCGGTACGTACCGCCGATGCCCTCGACACTCCAGTTAACCGCCTGGTCCCACGACCCGATAAACAGCTCCATCAGCCGAATTGAATCTGCTCCATAACCCTGTTCTAACAGTTCATCCGGTTCGATGGTGTTGTTCTTGCTTTTGCTCATCTTTGAACCGTCGGGCGCTAAAATCATGCCATGGTTGCGCAGGCTGCTGAAGGGTTCATCAAAGTTAATCAGCCCCTCGTCAAACATGACTTTTGTCCAGAAACGGGCGTATAAAAGGTGCATTACAGCGTGCTCGGCACCGCCGATGTAATCGTCCACCGGCAGCCAGTACTCCGCCTTGTCTTTGGCGAATGGCTGTTTATCGTTATGAGGGTCGGCAAAGCGCAAAAAGTACCAGCTGGAGCAGGCAAAGCCGTCCATTGTATCGGTTTCGCGCTCGGCTTTGCCGCCGCACTTCGGACAATCAACGTTAACAAACTCTGGTACATTGGCCAGTGGGCTGCGGCCATCGCCGCTTGGTTCATAACTTTTGACTTCCGGTAAAACCACCGGCAAATCCTTATCCGGAACTGGCACAAGACCACATTTAGGGCAATGAATAATCGGAATTGGCGCACCCCAATAACGCTGGCGGCTGATCAGCCAATCGCGAATTTTATAATTTACCCGGTCTTTTCCTAAGGCTCGCGTTATCCTCTCTCGCGCTTCACCAGAACCAAGGCCGCCGTATTTATCTGAATTTTTCAGGGTTCCCTCACCAGTGTAGATACCTTCATAATCGTCCGGCCTCTCAATCACTTCCACTACGGGCAGGCCAAATTTGACGGCGAACTGGTT
>DASSFC010000030.1:0-7748 GCA_035694865.1 Saccharimonadales bacterium (SeqCode)
GAACGAGTAATGAGACAACGAGTAGTAAGGGATGAACCTGTCGAGGACCGGGCCGTCGGTAGCCGCGTCACAGCGGTAGATGAACACCCTCAGAACGTATTGGACCGTGTCATTTGGTTTGTAGCCGGAGTGATCCTGATATTACTGGCCTTTAGGTTTGTATTGTCGCTCTTGGGAGCGAATACCACCAACGGTTTTGCTAACTTCATCTACACCACTTCACATCCATTTGTGGCGCCGTTCTTCAGTCTGTTTAAATACAACAACATCAATTACGGCGTCTCGCGGTTTGAGGTCTATACCCTGTTTGCCATGTTAGTCTATGCGGCCGTCGCCTGGTTGCTGACCACTTTGGTTGACGTTAGCCGACGATAACAACCCGTACTGCCGAGCCTGGAACAGGGGTGCCGTATGGCACCCCTGTTAAAATAGATTAATGGCCTTAAGCATCGCGATTGTCGGTTTACCCAATGTCGGTAAAAGTACTCTGTTTAATGCATTGACGGATGCTGAAGTACTGGCGGCTAACTACCCTTTTGCCACAATTGAGCCGAATACCGGTATTGCGCCGATACCGGACGAACGGCTTAGTAAACTGGCCGAGATTTATAGAACTGACAAGATAGTGCCGGCCACCGTGACCTTTGTCGATATCGCCGGACTAGTGGCCGGCGCGTCCCAAGGCGAAGGCTTAGGTAACCAATTCTTAGCCCATATCAGGACATGCAGTGCCGTCTGCCAGGTGGTGCGGGTCTTTGCAGACCCAAACGTCCAGGCCAGCGGCCGCGATCCAAAATCGGATATCGAAACCATAAACACCGAGCTGATTCTGGCCGATTTGCAAACTGTCGATAACCGTTTGCCCAAAATCGAAAAGGAAGCCAAAGCCGATCCTAAATTGTCACCTGTATTAGAATTGCTGCAAAAAACCAAAGCTGGCTTAGGAAGGGGCAAGTTGGCCGGCTCATTCTTGAGTAATCAAGAACTACAATCGATTTCTGATTTACAGCTACTGACGGCCAAGCCTTTCATTTTTGTTTTTAACGTCGATGATGGCCAGCTTATCAACACGGAGTTAAAAGATGAGCTCAGCGTAATCGTGGCGCCGGCGCCGGCAATTTTTATCGACGCCAAGCTGGAGAGTGAACTGCGCGGGCTGGACGAGGCCGATCGCCAGGAGCTCCTGGACAGCTATGGCCAAACACAATCTGGTCTCGTCCAGCTGATCCACGGCGCATACGCCGCCTTAGGCCTGCAGAGTTTTCTGACCGCCGGCGAAAAGGAAGTCCGTGCCTGGACAATTTCTAAAGGCGCCACCGCACCGCAGGCTGCCGGCACTATACATACTGATTTTGAGCGCGGTTTCATCGCTGCCCAGATTATCCACTATAAGGACTTAATCGAGGCCGGCTCCGAACAAGCCGCCCGCGCGGCCGGTAAGGTCCGCACCGAAGGCAAAACCTACATCATGCAGCCGGATGATGTAGTCGAATTCAAATTCAACGTCTAGTAATCGATATTGCCGATGGGCCGCCGGGTAATTAGCGAGCCGGTCGAATAGGGATGTATCTGGCGGTGGTAGATATGCGGCGTGTGGGCAGCCCGGGTGGCAGCCGAGCCGACCACATGGGCAACATGGCCTACCCGTTCCTTAAACTGATGGCTGTCGGCCACCGGATGGTCAGTATAGTAATCGTTCGGCTGAGCTGATATAGGCTGGGGCTGGAACGGCCGGGGCGGCTGGTCAAGCGACCGCTTGAGTTGCGGCATCGGTATGAAAGAAGTCTGTGTCTGGGCGCTGGGTAAATCAACCGACGGAGCCATTTGGCGCAATTCCCAGACGCGCCTTTGCGCAAACGTAGCTAATTCTCTCAGCTGACGCTTATACTTCACAGTGGTGAATTTGTGGGTTTTATTCATGGTGTAAACCGTTAAGTTGGCGGCATACATCTGCTGCATATTAAAGTCGATCTCAGAAATCATGTCGTAGCGGATGTCTTCGATTGTCATAAAGAAAACCCGCTTGTCGATTATCAATATTCGCTGGTCTGTCGCCACCAAAAGCGCAAAGCTGCCAAAGTAGCGGCCGCATACCAGGGAGACTAATTCTTCTTTATCCATCAGGATGTGCTGGAGTTCGTTGATCTCGGCCCTGAACCATCGACTGGACCGAAAACCTAGTTTACCCAGTCGAGCCTCGATTAGGCTGGGGTGTACCATAGGCGTTCTCCTTCTTACTGTGCTTCAATAATGCTGTATTTTCAACTTAGGCGCAGTAACTTTGAACACGCTTAAAAGTTGATAATTATCACAAAAGTAGCTTATTTAAGCCAAAAATGGCATACTTTAAGCAATGCTGGCGAGCGATAAACAAGTGGCCGCGCTGGTGGGACTGTTCAAGAGCGGCACGCGGCTCACCTACAAAAAAGGTGAGTATATAATCCGGCCAGGAGAGGCGCCTAGCGCCGTTTTTTATATAGAGAGCGGTTTAGTCAAAGCTTATAACATCAGTAAATACGGCGAAGAAAACCTGCTGATTATACGTAAAGAGCAGGAAATCTTCCCGCTGATATGGGCATTGACCAGCCAGGAAAGGGATATTATTTATCAGGCCATGGACAGCACAGTGGTTTGGCGGATCGACCAAGCTAAGTACCTCGACTACCTGCACAGCCACCTAAGCGCCCTGCCGCCAATCCTGGATATGGTGACAGAGATGTACCGTATCCATTCGGAGCGGCTTTTGAACCTGGAATACCGCAGCGTGCGCGAGCGGCTGATTTCTTTTCTTTTGACCATGGCTGGGCGGTTCGGCCAGCCAAACCACGAAGGTTTGGTTATCGAAGCGCCGCTGCGCCACCAGGATATCGCCAGCTCTATAAATGCCAGCCGCGAAACAGCCAGCCGCGAAATCGCCGCCCTGGAGCGCAAAGGATTAATTAAAAGCAAGCGTTCCTATATTGTCCTGTTGGACATTGAAGCCCTGCAGGCATATTTATAAATTTTAAGTGGGGCGGGACGCGCAGGATATTCCAGCGCGTCCCGCCCCTGTTGACAGACCGCTACAGACCGCAGTAACGGGCGGTATTAGGCCAGGGGCTGAAACCCCTGCTTCTGTACGCCCGCAAGGCGACCCAGATTTGTTCCATAGGCGTCCAGTGGTCGGCCGTGCCTTTATGGCGCAGCAACCAATGGCCGTACGTGTTTTGGAACGCCAGATCCATCTGCAGTCCACCCCAGTACGGAGAGTTAGGATCGCTCCATGACCCCTCGTAGCGGTGGATGCACATCCAGTCGCCCAAAAGCGGTGGGTGACGGAACTTACTTAGTACCTGAGCCGCTACATGCTTCCAGTGGATGGTGTACCGGATAAGGGACGCCAAATCAGAGCTCGCCAGACTGCGGTTGACACTCGTCCGCGTCTGGCCCATCAGCATCTCCCGTTGCCTTGTCTCCTTGATGTAAGCGCGCAGCCTGCGGTGCCACCAGTGCCAAGCCTTTAGACGGCTGCCTGAATTAGTGGTGGTTGAAGCCGCAGACGTAGTGCTAGTGGTCGAAGTTGAAGCCTCCCGAGTTGGATTGCCAGATCCATTCGCTGCCATGGCCGTCACGGCGGTCATAACCCCGAGTAGGACAGCGAGCACCATTACGGTGATGACTCGCTTTGGCAAGGTAAAACCTCCTAAAGGTACAACAGGCCCCCTTTGGACCCATCTGTTGATGCGGGATGTCAGTTTGTAAGCTATCCTGGCCACGCTTTTATTGCCGAGAGTGACTAAGCTTAAAACTCTAATCCCTCAGGTTGGCGTAAGGCCGCTGGTTTGCGGACTTAACTCCCTGCGGGTATTGAGTTGTCGGTCTGACTCGCTCAGGCTAGCATGCAACACTTTAAGGTGTCAATGAAGTGTTTAACACCTATGGTTTTATAAGGAGGTAAAACCTCTCTCGATTTCCCTTTGCGCCGGCCACCTCACTGTCGGCTTTGTTTACAATCTTAAAATATTGTTTGGTCCAAGTTTCGAAATCCTTAAGCACTTTGCGCCGGACAGTATCATTTTTAATTACTCCCTTATTAACTTCTTTTGGTGATGCTTCAAACTGAGGTTTTAGCATAGCGGCAATCTGAGTTTGCTTTGAGCTTATCTCAGAAGTATGCGGCAGGATAAGGCGCAAACTTATGAAACTTACATCAATCAGGACGATATCCAGTTCATCTTGGGGTTTGAAATCCCGGATATCAGTTTTTTCATGAAGTTCGACCTTTGGGTTAGTGCGCATAGCCGGGTGTAATTGATCTGTGCCGACATCTACCGCGATTACTTTCTTGGCGCCTTTTTGCAGAGCGAAGTCAGTGAATCCACCAGTGCTGCTGCCAACATCCAGTACGACCTTGTCTTTAAATTCAAGCCGCAGCTTGCGGGCTACGCTCTCGAGTTTTAAAGCCGCCCGGCTGACGTAGCGCTCTTTGCCCCGGATTTCCAGGGCGTCGTCCTCACCCACTAAAATACTTGACTTGTTAAGTATTTTGCCGTTTACCTTTACCTTGCCCAGCTTGATATAGCTTTCGGCCTGGCTTCTGGTCGGTACTAAACCTCTTTGGGCCAGCGCAACGTCTAATCTTTTCTTACCCGAGCTCATAGTTTTTTACCGCCGTTTTTATCATCCGGCCCGACCCTTTGAGCCGGTCCTGTTTAACTAATGTGAACTGGTTGATTGTGATTTCCAGTCCCCGTCCAACTGGCTTACCTTTCTGCAGGCTGTTCCTGAGGGCGATGTGCGGTGAATATTTATCGCCCATATAATCCTTTTGGTGTATTGGAAAGTTATTTTTTTCCAAACTGCGGAATATATCCCAGTGCAGGCTCAGCAGCCGCCAGTCGCTATCGATTTTTTGGACCTGATATTTTTCTTTGCGGCCCCATTCTTCTACTTTGCCGGCTTTGACGCTGAATCGTTTATGCCGCTGGGCTGCGCCTGTTAAAACTCCGTCAAGTCTATTCTCGTCCTCAACCGGAAACCACGGCACGACCGTGATGTGCCGCTCCCAGATTTCAAATTTTTGGCCAAGCGGCAGCGGCTCGAGCATGATTACCACCAAGTGCTCGTTGCGAGCCGCTGCCAAACTACTTGACCCTTTCGCGATACTGCCCGGTTTCGGTATTGACACTGATAATGTCACCGGTTTTGATAAACGCCGGAACTTTGATAGTCAGGCCGGTTTCCAGCTGGGCGTCTTTGGTTATGGCACTGCTGGTATCACCCCGGACGGCATTCTCGGTGTAACTGACTTTTAGGGACACATTCTTGGGCAGTTCGATGTTTATGATCTTATCGTTAAAGAACTGGGCGGTAGTCTGGTCGCCTTCTTTGATAAAACCATGCTTGTTATCCATGGTATCGGCGTCGAACTCGAATTGCTCATAAGAACCCGGATCCATAAAATGCGACCGGCCGGCATCGCTATATAAATACTGCACCGGCCGGTTAGACACATCGGCGTTCTCAACCGTTTCATTACCATGGAAAGTTTTGGCCAGGACTTTGCCGTCAATCAAACTTTTAATTTTGACGTTGACGCTGGCGCCGCCCCGGCCCATGACTTTGTGGCTGTACTCCACAACTCTATAAGGCACACCATCCAGCTGGAAAATTGTCCCTTTGCGCAAACTAGTTATCGATAGTGCCATTTGGTAAGACTATAGTTTCTTTTAAAACTGCTCTGGTAGCCGGCATTAATCGGTGTTGCTGCCAAGCGTCCAAAGGTGAAAGGTAGATAACTTGACCTTCCGGCCGGGGGACGCCCGGACGTTTTTCATCAAATGGGATACTAGTCTGGAAAGCGTGAATTTCCCAACCATCGTCGTAGCATGTAGCCAGCTCTCTAACCTCCTCGGATTTTATTTCAAGACCTGTTTCCTGCTCCGTTTCCCTAATAGCACCGAGCAGCGGCTCTTCATCTTGCTTACGGCGGCCGCCAAAAAAGCCAATGCCTTCATTCTTGTGGGTACGGTCCTGCATTAAGAATTCTCCGCCATGCCAGATGGCCATTAATACTAAAGACCGGTTCATATCGTCAGCTTCACTCATATTAGGTCTGCTTTTGCCTGGTCAATTTGGGCCGTTAAGTGGGCGACATCAATCGCGCCAAACACGTTGAACTCACTGGCCTTGAGGATTTGCCGGCGGGCGGCACTCAGCCACTTCTTGGCTTTTTTGGCGTTATCTAATTGCTCGTCTCTCATTTCGGATAATTCGTAATCTTGTGAATATATTTTAGCGTCGGCCAGGTTTTGGCGCAGCTCATCCACCGCCAGCTTGCCTTTTTGGTCCACATCGGCCCAATCGACTTGCCGGAGAATCCGGCCAACCTGGTTGTCGATTTGTTTCACCAGACCACCGGGTGAACTGCTAGCCATTGCTGACAAACGGCAGCAGCGCGATGTGGCGGGCCCGTTTGATAGCTCGGGCCAGCTGGCGCTGCTTGCTTTCGGTCAGGCCGGTCCGCTTGCGTGGCTCGATCTGGCCGTATTGGTTAACGTAGCGCTGCAAGGTCTTAAAATCCTTGTAGTCAAAAAAGGCTACGTCGGTCCGGTGTTTAAATATCTTTGCCATTAGTCTCCTTAAAATGGGATGTCATCGAGGTTAATCGGCTCATCGCCGATATCCTCGATTACAACGTCTTCGTTAGCTTTTTTGCTTGGTTTGGTTGGGGCTGGTCTTGGTGTCTGGTCGATACCATCGCTGGCCGGCGCGGCTTGTCCACCGCCGCCCGGGCCGCCCAGGAATGTTACATCATTGGCTACAACTTCGACTTTACTGCGTTTTTGGCCGTCCTGCTCCCAGCTGCGGCTCTGCAGGCGGCCGCTGACCAGCGCCGGTCGGCCCTTGGTCAGATACTGTGCTACTCGCTCGCCCAACGGCCCCCACGCGACGATGTCAATATAGTCGGTTGCTTCCTGCCAGTTGCCCTCGCTGTTTTTGTAACTGCGGTTCAACGCCAGGCTAAAACCGCAAACGCTGGCCCCGTTGGGGGTGGTGCGCAGTTCTGGGTCGCGCGTTAAATTGCCCATCAATGTTACTTGGTTGAAACTTCGTGCCATCTCTTATCTCCTCGTTCCCACTCGTTATTCTTCGTCTGCGTTATCTTCGGTTTCTTTGTCGCCCCGCTCGGCCGCTTTAGCAGCTTTTTCAGCCTTGAGTTTCTCGGCTTTCTCGGCCGCTTTAAGGTCTGGCCGGGTAATCAAGAAGCGGATTATTTCATCTGTTATGTTAAAGGTTTGCTCGATTCGGGCCACGTTTTCGCCCGGCAACTCAGCCGTATAAAAAACGTAGACCGCGAAGTCTTGTTTATTGATTGGGTAAGCCAGCTTGCGCTTACCCCAATTATCAGTGTTGGTAATTTTGCCCCCGTTATCGGTGACGATTTTTTTGACGCGGTTTTCAGCTTTTTCCAGATCTATCTCAAGATCCGGGTGATAAAGCACTGCCAGTTCGTATAAACTCAACTAAACTCCTTCCTTTGGACTCGGGGCCAGCCGCCGTGGATGCGCTGACCTGAATTTGTTTTAACTATAATAATTATATCTTATCCACCCCTGTTAGTCAATTATAATTCGACATTTTTTAAAGGGGCCGCGCTAATCTAGCCGCGGCCCCGTCTTGTCTAACCCTCTACTTTCCAGAAAAGCGCCGTTGACGGCGCCCTATGGCTTCACGAGGACAAACCTCGCCGTCATGTAGCCCCACCT
>DASSFC010000031.1:0-5810 GCA_035694865.1 Saccharimonadales bacterium (SeqCode)
CCGAAGACGAAACCGAAAAACCAGTTAAAAAGGCCAAGAAATAGATTCATCGGAAGTGTAAAAATCTTGTCAAAAATACGGCAAAAATGTACTTGCGCAAGCGCTATGAGTGGGGTTAGTATTAAGTTCACGAACGCTACATATAGCGACCAGTACATTAAGCAAAATCAACAAAACAGGGGTAATAACAGATGAAGTGCCAACAGTGCGGCAGTTTAGATAATAAAGTGGTGGAATCGAGGGACGTCGCCGACAACGACGCTATTCGGCGCCGCCGCGAATGCTTAAGCTGCGGCTACCGCTTCACGACCTACGAACGCCTGGAAAGGCCCAGTCTGGTTGTCGTTAAGCGCGATGGTACCCGCCAGCTGTTCAGCCGCGATAAGCTGTTAAAAGGCCTCCAGCACGCCACAGAAAAGACGGCTGTGACAAATCTTCAACTGGAGTCGTTCGTGGCCCAAATAGAGCGCGAGCTGTATGGCCGGGGCGAACCGGAAATTTCCAGCACCGACATCGGTGAGCTGGTCATGGCCGGGCTGCCCAAAGTCAACGAAGTCGCCTATGTGCGCTTTGCCAGTGTTTACCGCAAATTCCGCGATATCTCCAGCTTTGAAAAAGAGCTGAACAAGATGCGCGAGAGCAAAACACCTAAAACCCCTAAAAAAACGGCCGCGAAATAAATCGTGCCAAAATTCAAACTTTGCCTTGTTGCCTTGGGAGCTTCTATTGAACTATCATTAGAGAGTCTAAGGGAGCAAGGACTCATTCGTCCCATTAGCCTAAAAACGTGAGAGACAGGCTAAAACAGGGGTGGTGCGTAGCCAAAGCTCAAGATAAAAAGCCAAAACAACAAACCAATAAGAGAGGGGAAAACATGGCTCAAGCAACTAAACAAACCGTCAGGCGGGTATTTACCAAGCCTAAGACCAAGGCGTATGAAACGCTCAAGTGGGTCAGGCGCGATAGCGCTATTACCAATCCAATGACCGGTCAGGCCGTGTTCGAACAAAAAGACGTCGAATTCCCCGAGAGCTGGAGCCTGAACGCAATCAATATCGTCGCCCAAAAGTACTTTACCGGTACGCCGGGCACTAAAGAGCGCGAGGCATCGCTCAAACAGTTAATCAACCGTGTAGCCGATACGATTACCCGGCAGGGCATCCACGAGGGTTATTTTGTGTCCGAGGCTGAAGCCGAGGACTTCCGCGAAGAGCTCAAATACATCCTGGCCACCCAGCGGGCAGCTTTTAACTCACCGGTGTGGTTTAACATAGGCGTAGCTGAGCGCGCCCAGCAGGCCTCAGCTTGTTTCATCCTGGCAGTAGAAGACACCATGCCGGCGATTTTGAATTGGTACGCCGAGGAGGGCATGATTTTTAAGGGCGGTTCCGGCAGCGGGATCAACGTTTCATCATTGCGTTCGAGCAAAGAGCGGCTAGGCAAATCGGCCGGAACCGCCAGTGGGCCGCTGAGCTTCATGCGCGGCGCGGACGCCTCAGCCGGGGCCATCAAATCGGGCGGCAAGACGCGCCGCGCCGCCAAGATGGTCATCATGAACTCTAACCATCCTGATGTAGAAGAATTTATCTGGTGCAAAGCCATCGAGGAGCGCAAAGCCCGCGTGTTAGAGCAAGCCGGCTTCGATATGAGCTTAGACGGCCGCGACAGCTTCAGCGTTCAGTACCAGAATGCCAATAATTCAGTCCGCGTAACCGATGACTTCATGAAAGCAGTCGAAAACGACGAAGAATACGATTTGGTGGCCGTGACCGACGGCCGGGTAATCGAGACCAAACGGGCCCGCGATATTTTCCGCCAGATCGCCGAAGCATCGTGGGAGTGCGCTGACCCGGGTATGCAGTTCGACACCACCATCAACCACTGGCACACCACACCCAATGCCGGCCGCATTAGCGGTTCTAACCCCTGCAGTGAGTACATGCACCTCGATAACAGCGCTTGTAACCTCTCCAGCATCAACCTGCTGCATTATCTCAACGATGACTTCAGCTTTGATATCGAAGCTTTCAGGCACACTGTCGAGATTATGTTCACCGCCCAGGAAATCCTGGTTGGCTACAGCGAATATCCGACTAAGAACATCACTAAAAACGCCCGGGCCTACCGCGAGCTGGGCCTTGGTTATGCCAATTTGGGCGCGCTTTTGATGGCTCAGGGCTTGCCGTACGACTCTGATGAAGGCCGGGCCCAGGCAGCTGCCATCACCGCTTTAATGACCGGCCACGCCTATGCTACCAGTGCTAAAATCGCCAAAGTTGTCGGCCCGTTTGCCGGCTACCACAAGGACCAAGACGGCATGAACCGGATCCTGCGCCAGCACCGCGAAGAAGTTTCTAAGATCAACCCCAGCCTAGTCAGCGAAGAGTTGCTCAGCGCCGCCGCGGCCTCATGGGATGAGGCTGTCGAGCTGGGTGAAAAGTACGGTGTACGTAACTCGCAAGCTACCTTGCTGGCGCCAACCGGCACCATTGGCCTGATGATGGACTGTGATACCACGGGTATCGAACCCGATTTAGGCCTGGTCAAGGTTAAAAAACTGGTCGGCGGCGGAACCATGAGCATCGTCAACCAGACCGTGCCGCGGGCGCTTAAGGCTTTAGGCTACAACCGCGCCCAAATCGAAGACATCGTCAATTATATCGACATCGAAAAGACCATCATTGGCGCGCCTCACCTTAAAGATGAGCACCTGCCGGTGTTTGCCTGCAGTATGGGCGATAACGCTATCCACTACCTGGGCCACGTCAAGATGATGGCGGCTGTCCAGCCGTTTTTGTCCGGTGCAATCAGCAAGACCGTCAATATGCCTGAGGAAGTCACTGTCGAGGACGTCGAGCAGCTGCACATGGACGCCTGGAAGATGGGCCTAAAGGCCGTAGCGATTTACCGAGACAACTGCAAAGTTGCCCAGCCGCTGAGCATGGCCAAGAAAGACACCAAAGAAGAGAACCAGCCATCGCTGGCGGCCCACACCGCCGAATCACCGGCTATGGCCGCGGCTATCGCAACCGAGCATCTGCTGCCGCGCAATGCTGTCCGTCGCCACCTGCCAAAGGTCCGCAATAGCAAAACCTTTAAATTCACCATCGATAACGTCCGCTGCTACATGACAGTCGGCGAGTACGAAGATGGCACGCCGGGCGAGCTGTTCGTGCAGATCGCCAAGATGGGTTCGACCCTGCGCGGCGTCATGGACGCCTTCGCCGTATCTGTTAGCTACGGCCTGCAGTTCGGTGTTCCGCTTAAGAACTACGTCCGTAACTTTACCAATACCAGCTTTGCACCGGCCGGCGTGACAGATGATTCCGAAATCCGCACAGCCAGCTCAATAATCGACTACATCTTTAAGCGGCTAGGCAAGACCTACCTGAGCTTTGATGATCAGCTAGAAGTCGGTTTGGCCAGTCTGGACGACATGCCGGCCGGCCAGGCCAGCCTGCTGGACCAGGCCGTTGAAGCTTTGGAAAAAGTCGCCGAAGAAGAGGCCCAGGCGCAGCAAGAAATCGCTAGCGAGGCCACGGCGCCGGCCGTGACCGCTAGTGCCAGTACCTCAGTGCCGGCGCCGGAACCAGCCCAGACCAGCAGTAAGGCTCACGGTGACGCCGCCGCACCGCTGTGCTACAACTGCGGCAACCAGACGCAGAGGGCTGGGACGTGCTACGTCTGTACTGCCTGCGGCTCAACTACCGGCTGCAGCTAAAGGTTTACATCGGTAAAAACAAAAAAGGGCCATCCGGTCCTTTTTTGTTTTTGCAAGCGTGAGCGGGATGCGGCTGAATTCTGTATACTAAGCCTGAATGGTAAACCGGAAAATAAAAATTTTGCTGGCCGCTAATTTTATTAATTGTTTTGGCCTGTCTTTTTTGACGCCGGTATTTGCGCTTTATGTCAGCCGGATAGACGCCAACCCGGCCATGGCAGGTATCGCCTGGTCGGTCAACATGCTGGTTTTGGCAACTTTGATTTTAGTATTTGGCAGATATGAAAATAAGCTAAAGCATCACGAAAAACTAATCGTTTGGGGCTATATATTGATGTCTGTCGGCGCCCTGAGCTACCTGTTAGTGCACAGTATCTGGCAGCTGTTCGCAGTGCAGGCTTTTTACGCCATCGGGCAGGGGATGTCCATCCCGGCTTACCGGACGATTTATACAAAAGGTGAAGATAAGGGCAAAATTACCGTTGAATGGTCGATGGCTGATGCCAATTTGCGGTATGCGATGGCCGCCGGCGCGGCCGCCGGCGGCCTAATCCTCAAATATGCCGGCTTCAGCTCGCTATTTGTGGGTATCGCAGCCTTTGAGCTGCTGTCAGCTGGAATCGCTATGAGCCTGCTTAACGATCAAAAGCTCAAACCCAGCCCCAGTTACGACTAAAGCTTACGTTCCCCAGTGGCTGAGCAAGATGGAGAGGTCTAATCCGTTGACAGTTCCATCGTGATTAAGGTCTGAAGCGGCATTATTAGTACCCCAGGCGGTGAGCAGCAGCGATAAGTCTAGACCGTTAACTACCCCGTCACCATTTATATCGCCTGCTTTAGGCGTCAGAGTAGTGGCGCTTGCGCTGGCGGCTGCTGAAGCGTTGCCAGCTGCATCGAGAGCAACGATAGTGTAAGAATAGGTGGTACTGGACGCCAGGTTGGTATCCGAATAGCTGAGTGTCGTAGCCGCAGTAGTAGTAATGGTAGTACCGTTGCGCGTGATACGGTAGCCGGTCACGCCGACGTTGTCAGTGCTGGCAGTCCAGCTAAGATTAACGCTGTTGTAGGTTATCCCGGAGGTGGCGAAGCTGCCCGGGGTGGTCGGTGGACTATTATCAACAGTTACGTTGACCGTGCCGCTGGTAGCTACGTTGCCCGCAACGTCGTAGGCTTTGGCTGTAAGAGCATGACTAGCGTTAGGGGCAGTTGTTGAGTCCCAGCTGAAGCTGTAAGGGCTGGCGGTGTCAGTACTTTTTAGTACGCCGTCGACGTAAAATTCGACCTTGGCCAGGCCGGAGCCGCCGGTGTTATCGGACGCTGTAACGTTTACAGATACAGTGCCTTTGACGGTGCTGTTATTTGTTGGAGCAGTTATAGATACGGTCGGCGGTGTCTGATCGGCCAGCGTGACGGTATTTATAGCCGATGACCCCACGTTGCCGGCGGGATCCGTGGCTTTAGCTTGCAGGGTATGCGAACCCAAAGCCAAGCCGGATGTGTTCCAGCTATATGAATAAGGTGAGGTAGTAAGAGTAGTAACCTTCGTGCCGTCTACATATACATCAACCGATGAAACCTGGTTATTATCAGAAGCGGTTATGCTAACAGGCACAGTGCTACCGGCGGCTAACGTCGCGGCGTTGGCAGGTGAAGTAACTGATACGGTTGGTGCTGTAGTATCAACGGTGACAGTAAAGCCAGCCGTTGCAGCCAGACCACCGAGGATATCTGTATTTGTAGTGCTGTTTACAAGGATGGTGCCGCTCGTGAAAGCCACTGTAGCCGCTCCTCCAGTTGCGCCGGTTTTGAAGTTAAGCGTGGCAACCAACTGGTCACCGGTCAATGTTGCGCAGGTGGTCGAACATGTTGAACCAAGAGCCAAATTTATCGTACCGCTGCCAGTTGTATTCTGGGCGGTTGTACCAAACGCCGTACCGGTTAGACTGACGCTTACCAAAGTCAACAAGCTGGCAGGGTAGCTAAGGTTGGCCGTGACTTCGTTGACAGCCGTCGTGCCGCTATTTTCGCGTATCTGGACGCTAAAGCTTGTATTTGGCGCCATGAAACTGCTGGGCGGACTGGTAGTGTA
>DASSFC010000032.1:0-23241 GCA_035694865.1 Saccharimonadales bacterium (SeqCode)
TGTGAATGAGCTTCCCAAGCAGTTTGATCTAAGCATAATCGTCGATACTGCGAGCACTTCGTTACTTGAGCAGTTAGACAAGAACGGAGCTATAGGCTGGCTGGCAAATAAACCGTGCATTGTTATCGATCACCATTCAACAGAGCCGACGATAACCTTTGCCTCTGTCGTGCTTAATCCCAAGGCTGTTGCGACTGGAGAAGTAATTTATGAATTGTCAGCCCAGCTTAAGTGGCCGCTAAGCCTTGCATCACAAGAGCTCGTTGCTATTGCGATATTAAGCGATAGCCTCGGACTGACTTCTGAAGCAACAACTGCCCGATCTATCCATATAATTGCGGAGTTGGTTGAGGGCGGTGTTAACCTGGCTGAGCTTGAGAATGCCCGGCGGGAAACGATGCGACGTGAGCCGGAGCTTATTCACTATAAAGGCAGGTTGCTGGAGCGGGTTGAATTCCATGCTGACGGCCGCATTGTTACTGTAATGATTCCGCAGGCCGAAATTGATAAATACAGCCCGCTCTATAATCCACCTATGCTGGTAATTGATGATATGCGGCTGGCAAAAAATGCCGACTTGGCGGTTGCATTCAAGGTCTACCAGGACGGCAAAGTAACAGCAAAGCTGCGCAGCAATTATGGTAAAAGCATATCTGATAAAGTAGCCGAGTATTTTGGTGGCGGCGGCCATCCCTATGCAGCTGGTTTCAAAATTCAGGATGGTCGCCGCTACGAAGATATCAAACAAGAACTTATTAAGGTTGCATCTAAGCTGTTGGACGAACAAGAAGCTACTTCATGAAACTGCACAATACTCTAACCAGGCAGACGGAGGAATTCAAGCCTCATGAAGCCGGCAAAGTTAAACTCTATACCTGCGGCCCGACCGTATATGACTACCCTACTATTGGCAATCTTCGTTCTTTTGTTTTTGATGACACGCTTCGCCGGGCACTGCAGGTGGCCGGTTATGAAGTGGCGCATGTAATGAACATCACAGATGTCGGCCATTTGGTCAGTGATGAGGATGAGGGTGAGGACAAACTGGAAGCCGGTGCCGGCCGCGAGCAAAAGTCTGTCAAGGAAATCTCTCAGCGATATGCCCAGGCTTTTTTTGAGGATGTAAAAGCTCTAAATATCTTGGCGCCAAATGCCTACCGCGGTCCACATGGAAGCTATGCTTATGCAACCGATTTTATTGACGAACAAATTGAACTGGTGAACCAGCTAATGGGAAAAGACTACGCTTACAAGACTGCGTCGGCAATTTATTTCGATATTTCAAAGCTGTCAGACTATGGCAAGCTTAGCGGCCAAAAACTTTCTGATAAAGAAGTAGCCGCCAGAAGCGAAGTAGTCAATGATCCGGCTAAGCGCAATCCCCAGGATTTTGCGCTGTGGTTCTTTACTGTTGGCAGATTTAAGAATCACACCCTACGCTGGAGAAGTCCCTGGGGCGAAGGTTTTCCCGGCTGGCATCTTGAATGTTCAGCCATTGTCCATGCTACTTTAGGTGAACCAATCGACATTCATACCGGCGGCGTTGACCATATCGGCACGCACCACACCAATGAAATAGCCCAGACAGAAGCGGCTTTTGGGGTGAAGCTGGCAAATTATTGGCTGCACAACGAACATCTGATGGTCGATGGTCAAAAAATGTCCAAGTCAAAGAGAAACTTCTACACCCTTAAAGATGTCATTGGCAAAGGCTACGAGCCGATGGCTCTGCGGCTTCTATTCCTTCAATCCCATTATCGGACTCAGGCGAACTTCACTTGGGAAGTCCTTGATGCTGCAAAGGACCATTTGCAAAACCTAAGGGCGTGGGCCGATCTTAAACATCAGCAGAAACCAGTAGTAGGCTTGGTCGACATCCGCCCGGCAAAAGGCGCGATTTTTACAGATCTTAATACACCAAAAGCGCTGGCCGAGCTAGCTTCACATAAGGAATCGCCAAGCCAGGAAGTGCTGGAGTTAATAGATAAATTACTGGGGCTACATTTAGCTGACAGACCAAATATTACAAGCGATGAAAAGGAGCTTATCATAAAACGCGAAGAGGCCCGCGAGCAAAAGGACTGGACCGGAGCAGATAACTATAGGGCTCAGCTTGCCAAAAAAGGCATTGATATAAAAGATACAGAAACTGGACCGATTTGGTCCAGAATCAGTTCTTAAACAGCGGCCGGTAAATCTTTAGTCGGCGCAGGTTTATGGCCATGTCGCTCAAAGTAGTCCTCAATTAACACTTTGACAGCGCTGGCGGTTGGTATAGCTATGATTGCACCCAGCAAGCCGCCAAAACCAACCCCTAATATGGCGGCGACAAAAACTGTCAGGGGCGTTAGGTCATTTAGCCGCGACTGGATATACGGCTGGAAAGTGTGGTTTTCGATAAAGAAATAAATGACAAAGTAGGCGAGCATAATAAGACCCAGGCTAACAGAGTTTATCAGGCAAGCTAAAACCACAAGTATCGCTGCCAGTGGATTCCCGAAAAGCGGGATTAATCCAAATAGCGATACTATGCCAGCTAATGCGACTGAATTGATGCTGGCGTGGACAATGTGGCTGGAAATCTCAAGAGCAATAAAGGCGAACAGCCCTGCAATGACAGCTAAGATAACCTGGCCGTTTACGAACCCGGTTACACCGCGGTACATCTTTCGCACGATTCTTTTATGACGCTGCCGGTGCTGCGGAGGCATTACTCCCCAAAGCAGTTCCAGCCACTTTGGACCCTCTACCAGCATCATAAATGTCATGACAAGAACGGCTACGATTGATGCGACAGCTTCGGCGATCCGCTTGCCGGTATTCAGCAAGGTATTACCGATGTTATTGTAGTGTGAAGCGAAGTCTTTGGCGCCCTGGGTTATTTTTTGGTCCAGATTATAGCGCCTTGATGCTTGGGCCAGTTTAGAATTTTGACTTTGAAAATTTTGAATAGTTTGGGGCACGTCAGATATAAACGTCCTGGTTTGGCGGACAAGCGGCGGAGTCACTAGTACCAAGAATAGTGAAATCAGACCGATTACAATCAGGTAAGCTAGGGCTGTTGCCGCGCCTCGGCTCCTTATACGCAGGTGTCGGCTCAGAGCACCAACACCCGGATTCAGGGCTAACGCTAAGAAGAAAGCCGCGAAAATAAGCGTTAGCTCATGGGTGATGCGGCCGACGAAATGAAAAACCAATATAGAGAGGACGACCCATAAAATTGCCCGGACAATCGTCCGGTTAGTTAGATTGACAGTGACCTTACGGTCATTCATAGCTTTAATTATTACTTTTTTTATGACGGCGCGCAATCTGCTGATGGTAAATAGCTACTAATTGCGGTCCGACTACTTCCACATCATACTGGCTGACAGTTTTTGTCTGCCAGTCGTGCAGCTTTATCGTTGCGGTATTTTTTTTCAGCAATTCTTGGAGCCGGTTTGCGAATTCGGCTGTAGCCCTCGGGTCAATTAGCAGGCTTGGCTGTTCGCCTAAGACAGTCTTATAGCCTGGGTTATCGCCGCCCAAAACTACACCGGCAGCTGCCGCCATCGCTTCGACCAGCACAATCCCAAAGGATTCACCGTACAGCGAAGGGAAGCAGGCGATATCGGCGCTGCCTAAAAGTGCCGGCTTGTCCGTTTCTTTAACAAAACCTAAAAAACTTACTTTCTCGCCAAGGTCATATCTCTCCACATAGTTCTCTAGGCTGGACCTCAGTGGCCCATCCCCCGCGATTATGAGTTCTGTACCGGCTAGCCGGCTCTGCAATAAGTTGTAGGCCTCCAGCAGCTCCTGACAGCCTTTTCGTTTAACAAGGCGACCTAAAAAAACTATTCTGAGCTTTTGCTGCTTTGCGGTCTTTACTTTTCGAAAACGGCTTAGATCAACGACATTCGGCAGTACGCGGCTATCTATATCCAGGCTTTCTTTGGCAAATTTCGCAGCCGCCGTGCTTACGCTTACGATTTGGTCAAATCGGCCCAGGCTGTGGCCATATACTAGCCTTAGCAGTCTGGCGCCAAGGACTGACCTTTTATTACCGGGATATACATGAAAAGTTCCGATGACAGCAGTAGTTTCGGTGGCACGCCTAATCACCGACTGCGCCATTAGGGGAGAGTAGGGCACCTGGACGTGCAGAACATCGAATTTTTTGGTCTGGATTACATTATGTATCTTTTTGCTGTCAGGCCAAACAGGCATTGAAAGATTGTTACCGCCCCAGTTTATTTTTAGATTTTTTGATGCGCTTACGACTTCGCCACCGCCCCAGTTCGTAATTTTAGTCTCACCAACTAGATACGTAACGTCGTGGCCTTGATCAGTGAGCCAGGAACCCAGCGTTTTGACGTACTGAGCGACGCCGTCGGTACTGTCAAGACTGTCGTCGAATACCAAGCCGACCGATAAGTTTGGGCTTTTTTTCATCTGGTTTCTTATGGCGGCCGGTCTTTCCGGCGGTCTTTATAGCCACCGCTTCCTTGTAAGCGGCCTCGTATTGGTCGACGACCCGTGGATAATTATACTTGCGAACCTCTCTTAGGGCCCAGGCTGTCATTGAGCGCCGCAGAGGCTCATCGGTTAGCATGACCGCCAGGCGGTTGGCAAAATCTTTAGTGGCCTCGGGGTCAACCAAACCGATTCGGCCATGGCCGCTCATGACATTTATGTACCCCAGATTATTGCCGGCTATTAATGGGGTGCCCACTGCCATCGCCTCTAGCAGCACAATACCAAAGCCTTCACCGTAAATAGCTGGAAAACAAGCTAGATCGGCGTTACTCAGCAGCCGTTTTTTCTCGGCATCGCTAACATATCCAGTAAAGACGATGTTTGGAATTTCCTCGATTTCAACAAAGGCTTTAAGTTTGTTGGTACGCATACCTGAGCCGGCCACAATCAAATGGGCGTTCGGCATGTCTTTTACGAGCTCCTGAAAAGCCAGCAGCAGCCAATCAACGCCTTTACGTTTTTCGAGCCTGCCGATATAGACGATTGTTTTTGTATCAGGACCATTTAGCGGCAGGCGTTTTTTGACAGGTTTATAAAAATTAAGGTCGACGCCACAGGGAATATATTTGAGATTTTCGACCAGCTGGCGTTCATGTGACGATTTCATATTGGCTTTGCTGATCAGCATGCCCGAAGCGGCTGGTGTAGTGGCGGTAAACAGATCCATCTGTCGAACTAAAGGCCGGCCGTACGGTGTAAAGATACTGCTGGTCCATGATTTACCGGCAGCCGTATCGATCAGGTTGGCGTGAAAAGTGCCAACATGAGCGGCTTTAGAATGCTTTAGCATCTGCCAGGCCAGCATCGGCAGCCATGGCTCGTGGAAGTTAATAACGTCGAACTTTTCCTGCTCAAGGTAATTTGCGATTTCATCCGAGTCAGCCGGCATCCCCCAGTTACCCTCAGTGCCAAAGCCGCTTACCTTAAAAGCTCTCGTAATACCAAACAGCTTATAGTCCTCGGGCACTTTGCCTTTATAGCCGGACGGCCGCTGCGTCACAACCTTTACCGTGTGTCCCTTTTTCTTAAGGCCTTCGTGCAAATGAATTACTACCTGGGGCACACCGCCAGGGCGGTCAAGCATATTGTAGGGGCATACTAGGGCTATTTTCATTTCTTATCCAGCATTATACTTTAACTTTATTAGGCTTTTTGGCCAGTAGCTTCCGTAGTCCGGGCGGCACCATTACTGCGGCTGCCTGTTTATCAGCCGTGATATGGGGCGTATGTGCCTTGGAAGTTGAGGTAAATTTTTGATAGTTCATAAATACCTGGCGCATGTGCTGTTCAACAGTGGTGTTGTTAAAATAATGATCGCCTTTGGAAACGATATGAACAACTGGCAGGGCTATATGCACTTTAGTATTGTCCAGGGTAAAAAACTGACCTGTGGTCAGCCAGTGTGTGCGGACATCGTTAGCTTGCCATAACCGGACTTCAAAATTTAAGTTTTCTTCAAACTCGGCCGGGGTTACTTCTATAAAACGGTGCTTGGAGTGAGATAAATGTTGGGTCAAGTATCTAATGACCGCCTTATTAAGAAAGAAGTAGCGGATGGCTAATGATAATGGGGCTGTAGCCAGGAGGCGCGTGAACAATCGATAGCCAAATTGGCGCCGTGATGACCAGTGAAAGTCATCATTTTTCATAAAGCCAACGGCAGACACTAATATATCAACCTTTTTGGCCAGCTCGGGATAGAGCTGGAGCATTCTAGTCACAACTACGAAGCCGAAAGAAATAGCATAGATACTGACTCGTTTGCGCTTATAGCGTAGCTTTATAAAAGCTGCGAGGTAGTCGGCATAGGCATCTATGTCCGGCTTAATACCAATCTTATAAAAGCTCTCCATGCCGCCAAAACCGGGCAGGTCGGGCATGGTCACGTTACCGTAGGGACGGAGGTTTTCAACTAAGCTCCACCACCTCTCCAACATGGCGTGATGACCATAGATAAGCAAGATTTCACGCTGCTTTTTAGTGGTCGACGGCGCTTTTAGCATGCGGCCAGTCAGGCCATTCATATATAGGGGCAGAATATAGTCTGCCGCTCCTTGGGCGGATTCTGGCATATTTCAGATAATATTATAGATTGTCTAATAACACTTGTAAAACAGAGGTAGACTAATTAACGGCGGAACATATAAAATAGAGTTGCCGTTGGGGAGTGGCCAAGTGGTAAGGCACCAGGTTTTGGTCCTGGCATTCGGGGGTTCGAGTCCCTCCTCCCAAGCCACGAGGCTCATACTTGGGCCACTAGCATTCTTACGTTAGTTAGATTTATTACGGAGTTATAGTACCTTAACTGATACCTTACGCCTGATATGGCAAGACAAGAAAAACTGGGATCGATAGGTGAGGACTTTGACGGCGTCCATACTTTAGGATCTGAAGCTGCATATTTAAGTGTTTTTCAAGGTGTTATGACCGAACTTCATATATTTGATGTCCAACAAGTCGAAGAACGTATGCATGAATTCTGGGGCTCTGCTATGGAGCATGTCTTAGAAAACATATTGCGAGACCGAACGGACTTATGGGTCAAAGGAAAACAGATACTAAAAGAGCTACTAATGGATGTATTTCCCGACCAAATCAGGCCAGTACCAGGTGCGACTGAATCGACTGAACGTTTGTCAAAAAAATTCAATTTAGCTCTTATAACTGCAGCAGACCGGGACGTTTTGCTACAAAAACTATTCCCAAAACTTGGGCTGAGGACTGAATTTTTCAACGGTGGCATATTTACGGCCGACCAACTAGATCCGCGAAAGAATCAGTACCCTAAACCCCACCCTCATGTCCTAAATGAATTCATGAAGCGCACAGGCACAGTACCTCAGAATACAATTATGGTAGGCGATTCCGAGACCGATGTGCTATCGGCCTATGCAGCTGGGGTCGAGCCAGTAGTGACATTAACCGGTAATCTATCGCGGAAAGAGGCGGAAGATCTAGAAGTCAGCCACATTATAGAGGACATTACTAAACTAGAAACAGACATTATCCCGCGTACAATCGGCCGGACCGGCGTTGGCAAATTTGGCTGGGGCTTGCCGGCCGACGAAAAAGCCTGGCGCTCGGCCCATGAAATTTCGATTGTCTAACAAAGCTTCTGTAATTTACGAGTAAGCTTCCTCTTTAAGTTTGTCCATATCCAGGACGACTATACTCTTGCCGGTAGAAATAAGCTTATTTTTTCTAAGCTCGGCCATTGCAGTAGAGACTGTTTCACGGGTTAGACTTAGGATATCTGCCAAATCCTGGTGGGTCAGGGGTATAAGTATCTTGGTTCCGGTGTTGGTTTTGTGCCCAAAACGAAGGGCCAAATAGTAAAGTTCATGAGCCACTCGGAAATATGAGCTTTTAAGCGTCAGGTTCTCTAGGCCATGGAGCGTAGAGTGCAAACGCTTACCAGACACCGCCATGAGGTCCCGGTAAAGTTTAGGGTCTGCTTCGACTTTTGCCTTCAAGTCGGCTTCATTGATAGTGAATATTTCGCCATCGCTCATCGCCTCGTAATAATAAACCTCAGGACTCTCGTTTATCTGCTGGTCAAAGAGGGCACTGAAAGCAAGCGTAATAGGAAACACGTCACCAGGCCCATACACCACCTGCACGCCAAGGTTGCCGTCGTTACCGATCAAATACCTCTTAACATAGCCTTCGGTGATATAGTTAAATACGCGCCTATCATCAGTAGACTGTATAATTTGGCCTTTAGAAATGTTAAATTTCCGGCCCGTACATATCATGTCCTTGAGACGGTCTGATACTTTCAACCTGTACACTATCTGTATTTTAACAGATTGGGATAAATAATTCAGGAGGCCCGTAAAATACTTTTGTTTATTAGAGAAGTTTATATTATAAATACAATATGGAGCGACAGTACAGCCGGCGCAACGTAAAGAAAGAGACCCTGGAGCATTACAAGGGCGGATGGCCCGTTAGTGCTGATGCGCGACGGAATCTCTATCTTAAATACGCCGGCTACCCTGAGGATATAGCTACTTATCGAGGAGAAAGAGGAAACGGATATATAAGTCGCGATATGTGGAACGAGATTGCCAAAAGCCTTACGAATCATATAGGCGAGGGGCGGGGACTAAGAGGAATAGATGTTGGTGCAAGCAGCGGCTATTTTATCAGACAGCTGTTATCCGAAGGTTTTAAAGGTGAAATTGTTGGGGTTGATATAGAGACCGGCCATCAACCTTTTTTGCAATGGAGAATGAGTCAAGAATTTCCTGATGCGACTGTAATTTTTGGTGGCTCAGATGCCCAATCTTTAAAGAATATCAACATCGTAGATGACGACAATCATACTACAGAGGTATTAGAAATAAGGAAGAACAGTTTCGATTTTTTAACCGAGCTTTTTGTCCTTTATCACGTCCCGGACCCGGAAAAAGCCTACTGGGCGGCTCATAAAGTGGTGAAACCCGGTGGTATAGCGATTTTTTCGGGCCGCGGAAGCCTAAATCAGAACCATCTATGGAATCTGGGAGCTAAAGCAGCCCATCATTTCGATGCCACCATACCTCAATCGTTTTATAATCATCACAGTATCGATGATATGGAGAACTTTTTAGAAAATTCTCCCCACTTCGAGCTACTAGACGCTGTTTCCCAGGGTAATCATTTGTGGATACCGGCCACAGACGAAGGCTGGGCCGATTACCGAGCAGCTTTAATGAGTTTGGGACCACTCATGAAAAAAAGGACGGGCAAGCGGTCAGCGGCGTCGACTTAGGCGACTATCTGGATAAAGAAATCAGGCATCAGGATTTTGAACGACAAGCTCAAGCTAACCTGGGCTATTTTATTGACTACGTTTTTCAAAGCTATTACGTTTGCAGAAACATCAAATAGAACAACCCTTGGCCGCGGACTCTGTGCTAACTGAGCGATTATAGGGCCCAGTGCCGGGCAAGGGTCGTTTCTGTTATATCAACTCGATTCTGCGCGGGGCTCGACAATTCCCCCGGAGAATAGTTGAACTAAGGTTAAGTTGTTAAATACGGTCGCTTGTCGGTACTTTAAGCTAGCTGATGGCGGATTTTGCGCCAGCGGCGAGCTTGTAATCGCCTAGATTTCTCGCGCCAATCCTCATCATCGTACTCACTATCAATCTCATCGAAACTCATGTCGGAAAGTCTTACCGGTCGTGTCAGTATGTAGTATTTCTTAAGGTTATTATCGTTGAACGAACTGTGCTTATTCACTTATCTTCCCCCTTTTTAGGTATCCCCAGTGTATAGGTGAGCATATCGCTTATGCTGTTAGATAGCCGATGCCAAAGTTGAGATTTTTCTCACATAGTCAATGTAAACCTGCTTACTTGGTATAATGATTTAACAGTGGTAGAATTGCATGGATAGGCATTTTTTTAAAGTAAATTCGGCGGTCGATGTCGGTTTAATTTTGGCCAAGGAAATAAAATCTAAACTTGAGGCCGGGCCTGTTTTTTGGCTGGTGTCAGGCGGGTCGGCTATAGATGTATCGATAGTTTGCGCCAACCAGTTAGCCGATGCCGATTTGTCCAGTTTGACGATAACATTGGCTGATGAGAGGTTTGGTCCACCTGGCCACAAAGACTCAAACTGGCAGCAACTGATGGCTAAAGGCTTGAGCGCACCGGGCGCAAAACTAAAGCCGTTTTTAAACGGTGAGCCTCTTGAAACAGTAAAGCATGAGCTGGACCAGTTCTTTAGCGCGAGGTTAGACCAACCTAGCTATAAAATAGCCCTGCTGGGAATGGGCTCTGATGGCCATACCGCCGGCATTTTACCGCACAGCCCTGCGGTATTATCGGATGAGCTGGTTGTAAATTACCAGGCTGACGATTATAAACGGCTGACATTGAGCTTAAAGGCGTTAAATAAGCTTGATGAAGCTGTTTTGTATGCAGCTGGCCCATCTAAAGCCGGCCAGCTGCAAACACTGGCCAAGAGTTCCATCGACCCGAAAGAACAGCCGGCACAGATAATTAAAGTTCTGCCGCGCTGGACGGTTTATAATGATAGGATAGGCGAAGCAGTATGAAAATCGGTTTTTATGGACTGGGGCGAATGGGCTCAAATATGGTTGCCCGGCTGATAGTAAAAGGCCAGGACGTGGTGGTTATGAACCGCAGCCCCGAGCCGGTCGAAGCCGCAGTTAAGCTGGGCGCCGAAGCCGCCTATGATTATAAAGAACTCATAGCCAAGCTGGATCCGGTTATCATCTGGCTTATGCTGCCGTCGGAGATTATCCAGTCTAAGTTTGAGGAGCTGCTACCGCTGGTACCAACTGGCGCAATTATCATCGATGGCGGTAATTCGGATTTCAGATATAGCCAAAAGCGCTATGAAGCCGCTAAGGTGAGGGGCGTCCACTTCATTGATATAGGCACCAGTGGCGGTATTTTAGGCCGCAGCGCCGGCTACTGCCTCATGGTGGGCGGGGATAATGAGCCTATTGAAGCCGTAAAACCTATTCTTGACGCCCTCTCAGCGCCTTATGGCTGGCGGCACTTCCCGGGCGCCGGCGCCGGCCATTTTGTCAAAATGGTCCATAACGCCATCGAGTATGGTGTTATGGAGTCATATGCTGAGGGGTATCGGATGCTAAAAGAAGGGCCTTATAAAAACATAGATTTAGCCACGGCCGGAGAAGTCTGGCAGCGCGGCAGTATCATTGAATCGAAGCTTAACGAACTGACTGCCCAGGCCCTGCGCGATAACCCTAATATGGAAGGTGTGGATGGCGTTGTGGCCGAAAGCGGCGAAGCCCGGTGGACACTAGAGGTCGCTAAAGAAATGAACATCCCTTTGCCAGCCATCCAGTCAGCGTACGATGTAAGGCTAAAAAGTCAGGCCGGCGAAGGCACCTATGCCACCAAAGTGCTGGCTGCCATGCGCAATAAGTTCGGCGGCCACGATATAAATCCCGTAAGTTAGTTCTCAGGCAAGCCTCAATATAACCGGTATAATGAGTACTGCTCTGCATATCTGAGGCATTGTCAGATTAGCTGGTGATTTCATGGAAAAGAAGTTTATCTCAGACTATTTAAAGATTGCGGCCAGTAAATATGGGGACCGCGACTTTCTAATCTGTAATGACAGAACTCTCAGCTGGTCTGAGGCCTACGAAGAGTCTAACTTTGTGGCTTCCTTTATAGCCCAGCAGCTAAAGAGCAGACAGCAGAAAATTATCGGGATATTGTTGCCGGACTCATGGCAATTCGTGGTGTCTTACTTTGGGGTAGTCACCTCGGGCAATGTGGCCATGCCGCTTGATATAACTTTTAAAAAACTCGAGCTTGATTACCTGGCCAGCGCAATCAAACCGGAGTTTGTTATTGTCAACCGTCAAACCCAGCACCTTATTGACGGCCCGGCTGTACTTATTGAAGACATTCTGTTGAATAAAAGCACCTTTGCGCTACCTAGTTACGGCCTGCCTCCCGGTGAGCAGATTGCTACACTCTTTTTCTCGTCTGGCACGACCGGTAAACCTAAACCGATACCTAACACACACACTAATCAAATTTGGGATGTATCTGCACTATCCTCCCCGATGGGCTGGACTGAAAAAGACAGTTTGCTTATAACTTTGCACCTCGCCCACCGCCATGGCCTGGTAATCTGCCTATTAGGCGCTGTTTACCACGGGAATAAGGTCTACCTGGAGGAAAGATTTAACGCGCATAAAGCCCTGCAAATACTAAGCTCAGGTAAAGTATCGCTATATTCGGCCGTGCCGACGATATTTTCAAAACTAATTGAAGAGGGCGCAAACCAGAAATTTGATCTATCAGTCGTCCGGCTGTTCGCCTCCAGCAGTTCAGCCTTGTCGCCAGCCCTCCAGAGAGAATTCAAAGTCCGCTATGGACATACGATTCTGGACCGCTACGGCACCAGCGAAACCGGCAGTATAGCTATTAAGAATGGCGATGGCGACGAAACTTTCGGTGAGCTTTTAGACGGCGTTCAAATCCGCCTCGAAAAGGGTGGGGAAGTCGCTTTAAAATCCCCCGGTCTTTTTCCAGGCTATTTTAATAACGCTGGGGCTACTAAAAAGAACATGACCCCAGATGGCTGGTGGTTAACGGGTGATATCGGTGAGCTAAAACGGGGAAAGCTGATCCTAAAAGGCAGGACAAAAGAAAAAATCAGCAAAGCCGGCTATTCTATTTTCCCTCAGGATATTGAGTGGGGGCTGCACCAGGCGCCCGGCGTTGAAGAAGTAAAGGTTATCGGTTTGCCCAACTCTTCTGACGAATATATTGCGCAGGACAAGGTCGTAGCCTTTTTTACCGGCTCAGCGCCTGAAGGACAGGTCAAGCAGTTTTCAAGCTTAAATCTGCCCAGGAGCTGGCGGCCTGATGTGTTTGTTAAGCTGGAAAAAATTCCTAAGACGGCTAACGGCAAGCCTAGGCTGGCGGAGCTTAAAAGCCTGGGGGAGAAGAGTATCTGATGGCCCAAGTTACTGAACGTGACTTTACGATTGGCGCTAAAGTACCGAAAACCCAGCGTATCTTAACGCTTGATCTTTTAAGGGGTTTCTTTTTATTGGTCATCATGATCGACCATATCGAGCTATACCCTAATTTATGGGACTTTTTTACAGGCAAAGGCCGGCTTTGGGTATCGGCTGCCGAAGGTTTTTTCTTTATGTCCGGCTTGCTGATTGGAATGATGTATAAAAGAAGGCTGCATCTGGGCATGAAATTCATTTTTAGAAAAATGTGGACACGGGCGGCCCAGCTTTACTTGGTGGGAGTAGGTTTTACATTACTGTATGTCAGCTGGGTCGTTTTTACTCACCATGCTCCTGTCAAAGATTCACTGCCGCTGCCGTTTCCGTGGCACCACTACCTGGTCCAGGCACTGCTTATGCGTTTTACTTACGGCTGGGCAGATTTTCTAGTACGATTCGCTTTACTGATGTTCGCCGCACCCTTTGTTTTTTACCTTTTATCAAAAGGCAAATGGTGGCTGGCCTTTGCCGGGATATGGGCTGCCTGGGTTCTCAGAGGGCAGGGATTTACTTTGGCCTGGCAGCTGATATTTAACATGGGAATAATAATCGGTTACTACTGGCAGCCAATGCAGCAAAGGTTCAGAAAGCTGAGCGCAGGTCGTCAAAAACTGATAAAAAGGAGCTTTCTGACGGCTGGGCTGGCCACTTTTATTTTTAGCTATGCCAGCGTATATGTTTTGTCACTGCTGTTTTTCCTTTGGGGGGATAATCATCTGCCACACTACTGGCAGCACGTTGCTTTTACCTGGGGCTGGCTTAACCATGATATCTGGAACTGGGCCGATAAATGGACAATGGGACCGCTCAGGATAGCTCTCTTCTTTATCTGGTTCCCGGTTTTGTACGCTATAGTCAGGCGCTATGAGCAGAGACTGGAGCATATAAGCCACGGTATTATAGAAGCTCTCGGCCGCAACAGCCTGTTTGTTTATAGTGTTCACTCGGTAATTGTTTTTACGCTTAAGATGTATTTCATACCGCCAACCACAAACCTGTTGCAGAATTTCCTTATAACCGGTTCAGGTTTAGTGGCGCTGGTTTTAATCACGAAACTGTACATCCGCTACCGTCCGGCATTAAGCTCGGTCAACCTGCCATTTATTAACTGGCGGGCAAATAAGACCAGCTCTTAGGGGCGAGTGAGCAGCTGCAAACTGCGGCTCCAGATCATATCTCGCTGAGGTATTAAAGAGTGCGTCCCGTCAGGGTAGGTAAAGTACTGGTGTTCGATATGCTCCTTTGTCAGAGCCGAGTCTAAGTCGGCTGAGAATTCCGGCGGAACGGTATGGTCATCAAGTCCGACATGGATCTGGATGCGTGCCTTTACCCTCGATAGCAAATTTATCGGTGAGGCATCCATCCAGAATTGGTCATGGTTAGGTGTGTGATACTTTGAAAAAACCTCGTTTCTGGTTTCGAGTGCATAAGGGTCGCGGGAATCCGAAGTGGGGACATAGGTTGCATACATCTTCGGCAGGCTGTCGTCTGGGGCTGAAAGTAGAATGAGGTATTTTATATCCGGCGAGAGCACAGCTGCCCTGAGGCCGATGTACGCGCCCATGCTGTGCCCCCATATGCTTAGGTTAGTCTTGTCAACCATGTCCGTTTGCTTGAGGGCCGAAATAAGGCTCATCACATCGGTGTTATAGTCCATCGAATAAAAAGCACTGTTGCTGTGACCGCTGGTCACCGACAAGCCCTGGCCTCTTAAATCTGGTTTGAAAACAATGAACCCGTGCTGTGAGTAAAATTCCATGTCCGTTAGGTAGAAAGTGTCTGTGTTGTAGTCTCTGGGCGAACTGAAGCCGTGCAGCAAGATTATAGCCGGGAAGCCAGCCGCCGGCTGCGGCGTAGATGGTATAGTTACCAAACCGTATTCTGTAAGATTGTCGTCTTTTACTGTGAAGCTGAAGTGTTTAAGGTCGACACCGTTTTCAGACCCCACGTCCTGAGTTAGCTGGACAGGCTGCGATGGGTAAGCTGCTTTGTCCGCTACCTTTAAATCAAGGCTATCGAACAGATTTTCGCCGAGAAAAGTATCGCTGACGCGAAATTGACCGGCTTCGATATGCTGGTGCCGGAATTTATAAACACCAATACTAACACTGGCTGCCAATATAACTACTAGGGTAAGACCGCCCGTCAAAACGACGACGACTCTGAGCTTGTTTTTTGATTTTCTCTTTGCTTTCTTGGCCATTTGAAAATACCGGGAATGTCCGGGAAACTGCTTGCTATTTTACTATGCTGACAGATGTTAAACTAGTGCTTAACTAATGGAACAGCCAATTCAAGAGCCCCACAACACATCAGATCAGCCTAATGGCCCGCTGCAGACTGACCAAAAAAAGAGACGTCGATGGATCGGTCCGGCTGTTTTTTTCTTGTTATTTATTGTTGCGCTGGCTGGCTGGCGATTTAGCTTATCTAGCCATAAATCTATCGAGCCGAACTCAAACAGCAAAGCCAATAACACCATGGCAGGTCGCACAGATATTCGTCTGATTGCCACAGGTGATTTCATCGCCCACGACTCGCTCAACCAGCAGGCAAAACAGCCTGACGGGAGTTATAACTATCTGCAGTTTATGAGTGATTTCAAGCCGATTTTTGCCGCCGCTGACATACGCTTTTGTAATCAGGCCACCGTCAGCGGCGGCGCGCAATTTGGTATCAGCGGTTACCCAGTTTTTAACGCGCCGACCCAGTTCGCGACTGATATGGCAGGAGTTGGCTGTAACTTAATAAACACAGCTTCTAACCATAGTTTTGACAAAGGCCAGGCAGCGATTGATGCTACTCTGAATGTCTGGAAAAAAACGCCTAATCTGCTGGCGGTAGCCGGTGAGAATAGCAATCAATCTGAGCATGATACTATTTCGTACTTTAACCTTAAAGGGGTTAAATTCGCCTTTTTGGCTTACACGACCTACAACAACACGACACCGCCAAATAATTATGGAGTTAACGAATATTCCGAGAGTTTGGCATCGACCCAAATAAAAGCTGCCCGGGCAGCAGGTGCGAAATTTATTATTGTCAGCATGCGCTGGGGCACGGAATATTCTCCTGATATAAACAGCGAGCAAAAAACCGAATCGCAATTTTTGGCTGACCAAGGGGTCAACTTAATCCTTGGCCACGGTCCGCACGAACTTGAGACGGTCAAGTGGCTGAGCGGTCAAGGCGGCACAAAAACGCTGGTTTGGTACAGCCTTGGGAACTTTATAAATACCCAGGAGCCGCCGGAAACGCTCTTTAACGGGCTGGCGGTGCTGACTATTGATACGAAGAGCCTGGTAATAAAAAGCCCGGCCTATTTGCCAATTTACATGCACTATGAGTGGACAGCCGCCCAGGCAGCCTCCGAGGATTTACTCAGTCGCCATAACCTACATCTCTATTTACTAGAAAACACCCGCCAAAGCTTAATCGATAGCAACCAACTTAAAACGACCGTGGCGGCTCAGAAGCTGCGGCTACAGTCTCTCCTCAATGCCAACACAAATATCCCCCTCATCACGAGCACCCAATTTTATCAGGGCGAATAAGAGCCACCGCTGACTCCGAAGAATTCTTCCAGCGTCTCGACATGCAGAGCACGCAATTCGGTCGATAAAGCCGTGCCGATATAGCGGAAATGCCAGGGTTCATAGTCATAGCCGGTAATACTTGCCTTATCGGCTGGATAGCGCATCAAAAAGCCATATTTATAGGCGTTGGCTGCCAGCCATTTTCCCTCAGGCAGATTGGCAAAGCAGTCAACTATTTCGCATTGTCGGCTGACTGGTTCTATATCGGCCGCCAGCCCGGTTTGGTGTTCGCTAAAACCCGGCCGGGCACTGATAGTGTTGGCATAGGCTTGGCCGCTTTGCTTGACGTAACTGTTATACGTACCGACCTGATAGCTGTATGAGCGGTAGCCGCTGGAAAGCTGTAAGTTAATGCCAGCGGCTTTGGCGGCGGCAAACATTTGTTCTAGCGCGCTGGCAGTAATTTGTCTAAGCTGCATACTTTCGTTACCGGGTGCTCTCAGGGGAACGCTTGGCACGACCAAATCGCTTGGGGCATAGGTTACCGGTCTCAGCGAATGCTTTTTATTTACTATTACCCAAATGCTATTGGGGTCAGTTAGGGAATACTGGTTTTTATTAAATGTAGTACTGGCGTTGGGCGCAGTGGCTGGTGTTGAATTGACCTGCGGTTCGGCCGTTTTATGATTCGGCCACGCAAAATAAGCTAAGCAGGCCAATATCAACGCGAATATAGCGGTCAGGACTTTTTTATTTCGAAAAATTCTCATCTTCTTTATTTTACACACTGCAAAGTGGGGCAAAAATGGCTGTGCTAAAATTTAGTCAAATGAGCGCTAAGACCAAGTCCACAGCTGTTCCAATCAGCTGGACTCTAATAAGGGTTCTACCTTGGCTGCTTTTTATTGGCGGGCTGGTGGGAGTGATAGCCTCGCTGGCCCTGTCAATTGAGCGCTTTGACGCGCTGGCAAATCCGCATTACCGACCGGTATGCAACCTCAATCCTATTTTCAGCTGTTCAACCGTAAGCTCCAGCCATCAAGCCAAGGCTTTCGGATTTTACAATCCTTTCGTGGGCTTGCCGGGTTACGGCGCAGTCGCCGCGATAGGAGTAGCGATGTTGGCCGGCGCTAAGTTTAAACGCTGGTTCTGGCAGCTGACCCAGCTCGGGCTTACGCTCGCCGTAGCTTTTATTACATGGCTGCAATTTCAGACTTTGTATAGGATCGGTGCGCTTTGTTTATTCTGCATGATAGCCTGGGTGGCCACTATACCCATTTTTTGGTATACAACACTTTACAATCTGCGGGTGAGTAATTTGCCGGTTTCAAAAAAATACAAGCGTCCGGTGGAGTTCCTCCAGCGTCACCATGGCGATATCTTACTGGTCTGGTTCTTAATTATTATTGCGCTAATTTTAAAACGGTTTTGGTACTACTGGAGTACTTTGCTTTAATTCTTTTCCACGCGCTGACCCAATGACGCATCAGCCACGGTGTCATCACATAGCCCGCTATCGCATAAATAATGCCAGCTATAACGTCGAATGCATAGTGCTCACCCTCATAGATAGTTCCCATAAATATTAAAAAGGGGTATCCAGCCGAGAGTATGCCCCAGCGACGGCCGTATAGCTTCCACACGAATATAAGGAATAACACCGCCCAGGCGGCGTGCAGCGATGGAATCGCTGCTACCGGGTTAGGGGCGATATGGTTATAGACAGATGGGAAATCCTTAAGTCCCAGCCCGGCCCATACCTGACTGGATATCCTCGAAATCGGCTGAATGTAGTGGTTCTGTGAGGCCAGCCATGGCGGGGCTGCAGGAAAAATAAAAAATGTCAGGAAAGCCGCGAAGGCCACAACCAGATAGGTGGCCAAAGCGCGGTTATATTCTGATTCGCGGGATTTCCAAATTAAAATAGCTAAGCCGAAAGGTATGACAAAATGGAACAAATAAGGAATATATAGTACGTAGTCATACCAGCTGGTATGGCCTTTCCATAGCCGGTCCTGAAGGTAAATGGTGGGCAGTTTGCCGAAAAGCAGCTTATCGGCGTGTGGGGCAAACAGGTAATTCACATGCGTATTAAGACGATCCGCGAAGCTGCGAAAAGATTCATATATCAAGATAACCGAAACAAACGGGAACAGCTTTTTGAACAATTGCCAAGCCTGGCTGTAGGCCATGAAAATAAACAGCAAAAATATAAATAGTTTATCCGGAGTCGGAAAGCTGGGGCGGAGGGCAAAAGCCAGTACGCAGGTAGCAAAGCCAACCGCACCTATAATTCTGGATAAGAGCTTCCGCTCAATCATCATTCACCTCATTTTAACACCCCCTATAATTCAGCTGCTTTTCAGGCTAACTGCAGTAAAATAAGGCTAAGATGCGAATATTGATAATCGAAGACGAACACAAGATTGCCAACGCCATCAGACAAGGACTTGTACAGGAAAATTACGCAGTTGATGTCGAGTATGACGGCGATTCCGGACTGGGCTCGGCGCTTAGCGTACCGTACGATGTCATGATTATTGACCGGATGCTGCCCGGTTCGATTGACGGCATTGGCATTATCCTCCAAATCAGAAAAAAAGGTATACACACGCCGATCTTAATGCTTACTGCCAAGGACCAAATCCGCGACCGGGTCGAGGGGCTGAACTCGGGGGCAGACGATTATCTCATCAAGCCTTTTTCATTCGAAGAGCTGCTGGCCCGTTTACGGGCTTTAATGCGCAGGCCTCAGAAAACTCAAGAAAACACCATAAAGGTAGGCGACTTAAGCCTGGACACCGTCAGCTACCGGGTCGAGCGGAACGGAAAGCCGATCGACTTAAGCGCTAAGGAGTTCGCCCTTTTGGAATATATGATGCGTAACGCTGGGCGGGTTTTATCAAAGGAAAATATTATCTCACATGTCTGGGATTTTGACGCCGATATACTGCCTAATACGGTCGAGGTTTATATCGGTTATCTGCGCAATAAAATCGACAAGCCTTTCCCGAAACCGCTGCTGCACACCAACCGTGGTTTCGGCTATATGCTTGGGGCACAGCGTTAAAAATGTTCCATTCGGCGGCTCTGCGTTTAACAGTTTGGTATCTGGCAATAATCATGGCGGTCAGCCTGATTTTCAGCGCTATACTATATAACGTTTCGTCGGCTGATCTGGAGAGGAACGTCAACCGGCAACTGGGATATTTTAATAATTTTCTTGGCCCGGACGACTTTAACAACTATAACCTCTTGCGCCGAAAACAGCTTAATGATGATAAGGATCACTTGCGGGGCAGCCTGATTTTATTCAATCTGGCAGTTCTGGGAGGAGGCGGCGCGGCCAGCTACTGGCTGGCCCGCCGCACTCTGCAGCCAATCGAAGATGCCCTGACAGCCCAAACCCGTTTTGCGGCCGACGCATCGCACGAACTGAGGACGCCCCTAACCGCTATCCAGACAGAGAACGAGGTCGCTTTGCGCAATCCCGCACTTAAGAAAACAGAAGCTGTAGCGCTGCTTAAAAGTAACCTTGAGGAAATCGCTAAACTTAAAGCACTGTCAGATGGACTCTTAAAACTGGCCAACAATAGCGGCCGAATTGAATCGGCTAAGCCAGTGCCGCTTAAATCAGCTTTACAGATTGCTATAGACCGTTTGGCCAAAGCAGCTGAACTCAAAAAAATCAAAGTTGACAATCAGGCAGGAGTCATAAATGTCATAGGCGACCGCGATAGTTTGAGCGAACTTTTTTATACATTGCTTGAAAATGCCATTAAATACAGCCCTGCCGGCAGTCCTGTAAAGATAACCAGTGCCAGCCGACACCACGAAGCCATTGTCACAGTGGCTGATAAAGGCCCGGGCATCAAAGCCGACGAGCTGCCAAGTATATTCGAGCGGTTTTATCAGTCAGATTCTTCTAGGACAAAACGAGACAATGGTGGATACGGTTTAGGGTTAGCAATCGCCAAAAAAATTACGGACGCCCACGGCGGCCACATAGAGGTAAAAAGCACACTCGGTAAAGGCTCGTCTTTCATTGTGCACCTGCCTTCGGCATAATTAATTCCGATGCTTAAAAAGAAAAAAAATAAACTGGCTAGTACGCAAATCCAAACCGGTAAATCTCTGCCCAACCGAGTTACGTCATATTCACCTTCACATCCTCATACTGCCAGGCCGGCAGAAACAAAGATAGAGTCCAAACGGCGGAGCTGGCCAAAAATTATAGCCATTTTTTTTCTGCTGATAATAGCCGGCGCCATTGCAATAGCGGCATTTTTCGCGGTTTGGGATATCCACAATATCTCAAGGGCAAGCCAAAAAATGTTCGGCGACGGCAGCATCACAACACTGCTAAAAGGTGGAGGTTTGCAGACCGATTCAAACGGCCGCGTAAATATTCTAATTGCCGGCTACTCGGCCGATGATCCCGGCCATTCAGGAGCAAACTTAACTGATTCAATTATTCTTCTGAGCATGAGTCCGTCCAGCAAAACCGGCTATATGCTCAGCATCCCCCGGGATTTATATGTAGAGATACCGGGCTTTGGGCACGGCAAGATAAATGAAGCATACGAAGACGGCGGAATGAGTTTATTGCAAAAGGTCGTCAGCCGGGACTTTGGCGTTCAGATAAGTAATTATGCCCTGATAAACTACGGCGCGACCCGTGGTATCGTCGATGCCCTTGGCGGTATAACGGTTAACGTCAACAGTCCAGACGGACGCCTCTATGATCCGAGTATTGATTACTATAACGGTGGCCCCCTGGTAGATTTGGTAAACGGGCAGCATACTCTAAACGGCCAACAGGCGCTTGATTTTACAAGAGCTCGCGGTGATGACCAAAATTCAATCGGTTTTGAGCAGTCGGATTTCCAGCGGACGGCCGATCAGCGGGAAGTTTTTTCGGCAATCAAACAAAAACTTAACTGGAAACTGATACTTAATCCGCGGAAAAATAATCAGATACTGACCGCGGTGGCAAATAATGTGAAGACTGATGTGACCGCTTCAGAGGCGCGCCCTTTATTTGGCTTATTCAATTCCATCCCCAACTCCAAACTAAAGTCTTTGAACCTGCGCAGTCTAAACGGCCAAAATTACCTGGCAAGTTCTTTTTACGAAGGCGATACACTTATACCAGCGGCTGGGCTGGACGATTTCTCCCAGATACAAACATCTCTGTCTACTATCAATCAGTAAGCTATTTTTTAAGAAGATATAGACCAAACACGTACGCCAAGGCGGCAGTGCCAGCCACTTCCATGGCTATTAACAAGTCCTTGGATGTGCCGGAGTGGCCAGCCGAAGCGATTAGAGGGATTATGCTGCCAAGAACTAAACCGCCAATGCAAAGCAGTATCAGCTGATAGGCTTTAGCCTTGGATTTTTTGTTTTTAACGGTCATCGGCTACATGATAGGCTCTCAAAGCTTAAGCCGTCAAGGCAAGCCTAGAAACTGCTATAGTAATAAATAAGCATGAGCAGCAAAAACAAAGCGGTGCTTGGGGGTTTGGCCTTTTTAGCTGTAATAATCCTTGCCTACATCCGTCTGCATAGCCTGAGCATACCGGTTCTGGAGACGCGGGGTGTCATTGCCCATAAGGAGCGTAGCCTTATCCTGTTGGCGGTTGGGCTTTGCGCTATAGTAGTTATCCCGGTTTACGTAATGCTGGTTGGTTTTGCCTGGAAGTACCGCGCCGGCAATAAAAACTCACGCTATGAGCCTAACTTCGACCACAGCCGGCTGTTCGAATCACTTTGGTGGGGCATACCTCTTACCATAATCGCCATCTTAGCTGTTATGGCCTGGCGCAGCTCGCACGAGCTCGATCCTTTCAAGCCGCTGGCATCATCTAACCCGCCGCTGACTATACAGGTAGTATCATTGCAATGGAAATGGCTGTTTATTTATCCCAGGCAGGGCATTGCATCCGTAAATTACCTGCGTATACCAGTCAATACACCTATTAGTTTTGAAATAACCTCAGACGCGCCGATGAATTCATTTTGGATCCCGCAGCTGGGCGGCCAAATTTATGCTATGAGCGGCATGTCGACTAAGCTTAGCCTGATGGCGTCACAAACCGGTAAATACTACGGCGAATCAGCCAACATAAGCGGCGACGGTTTTGCCGGCATGCACTTTTTGGCTGAGGCCACCAACCAACCAGCGTTTACCTCATGGGCAGCACAGACCAAAAAGGAAAACAGTAAATTGAGCTTAAACACCTACAGCCTGCTGGCTAAACCGAGCCAGAATAATCCGGTCGCCTATTATGGCAATGTCAGCCAGGGACTTTACTCCTATGTAGTGAATAAGTTCATAACGCCGCCTAACTTCAGCCCTGTGGAGGCACTATGAGTTTACTAGGCAGGCTTGGCCCCAGCGCCTTCCAGCATGGCTGGGTGATAGCCGGCGGACAGGCCACTTTGGTTCTGAGCGGCTTCGCAGTAATCGCTGTTCTTACCTACACCAAGCGCTGGAAGTGGCTGTGGCGCGAATGGCTGACAACCACTGACCCTAAGCGGATTGGGGTTATGTACATAGTTTTCGCGTTGGTTATGCTGCTGCGGGGTATCAGCGATGCCGCCCTGATGAGGGCTCAGCAAGCCGTTTCGGTTGGTCCACACCATGGTTTTTTAGACCCTA
>DASSFC010000033.1:0-10212 GCA_035694865.1 Saccharimonadales bacterium (SeqCode)
AAAACCATAAACCACTGCTACACCAACCACGATTTTTGAGAAGAAATACTTGCGGCTAAGCTTTATCAAGGGCTTTTTGATTTCATTTATAGCTTTATCCAGCACCGATGGCTGGCGGGCCGCCGTTGGCTTGACCTTCTCCAGCATTTCTTTGGCTAAACCATAAAGCGGGTTTTCTTTGGACACCTGGGCCAGCAGCTGTTTGGCGTGCTGGTATTCTCTTTGGTCCAAATCTTTAATAGCTGCGTCCTTAATCAAATCCAACAGATTGGCCAGGTATTCTTCCTGGGTAAACCGGCGCTGGGCGCTGTAGCGGACAATTAAATAAAGGATGACAAAAGTCAGGTATATCAACCCGGGCGTGGCGTGGAAAAAATAATTATTGTTCTTGGTGACGAATTTACCCAATTCATCCCAAGCCAGGCCAAAACCCAGGCCAGCTGTTATGGCCGCAAAGCCCCGTGCCGCCCGGTTAACCGCGCTCAAAAGCACGATAACGGCAATCAGCATCAAAATCGTCCCCGGCAACAGGTGTGATATATGCAGAGTGGAGCTGCCAATCTGTGGGTAACCGGTAACTTTAAGATAAAACCGGACCACCAGGATAGTTGTTATCGCCGTAATAAAAAATGAATCAAACAGCTGGACAAACTCGACATTGCGGACGATGCGGACCAATCTGGGCATGGCTGAATTATGACAGCTGCAGCCCTAAATCTCTAGGCCAGCGGTTTTAACGGTAGTTTAACTTCTGTATAATTACCCCTGTTAGGGGATGTAGCTCAGTTGGCTAGAGCGCCGCATTCGCATTGCGGAGGTCAGGGGTTCGACTCCCCTCATCTCCACCATTTTTATGTTTGATGAATTAACCCGGCAAGCCGTTATCCATACCCGTCATTGCCTGACTGGCTGTGGGATTGGTGAAGTTGCCGGCATGGCTATCGGCCAGAATTGGTCCAATATTGCCCAGACAGTAGTGGCGGTAATTCTGGCTTTTTTGGTCGGGTATTCCCTGACTTTTTTGGGAGCAAGAGGAAAAATGTCCGCTAAAGAAGCGATTAAGCTGGCTCTGGCGATAGATACAGTTTCAATAATCTCAATGGAGATAATCGATAATGCCTCGGAGTGGCTGATACCTGGCGCGATTAATGCCCAACTGCATAATTTCTTGTTTTGGTGGAGCCTGGCTTTAAGTCTAATAATAGCTTTTGTAGTCACAGTACCGGTGAACCGTTATGTTATGAGCCGGGGTATCGGCCACAGCCATCACTAGAATTAACAGATTGAATCCGCTATAATTCTGGAGTTCGCGCGACGAGGGGCTATAGCTCAGTTGGCTAGAGCGCTTGTATGGCATACAAGAGGTCTGGGGTTCGAGTCCCCATAGCTCCACCATCCAAAAAACTCGCCTCTTTGGCGAGTTTTTTGGTCTTCGCGCAGCCCACCCGCGGGCCCGGGTTGAAGCTTTATTTTGGCGTCCAAGATGCCGTTGTTTGATACCTTAAACGCATATGGGTGTTTGTTTTGCTCTGGCGCAGGCCCTGGTGCGCGAAGCTAAGTTTAATTACACGCTTAAGCTTAGCTTTTGTCAATCAGCTTCAGAAATTGGTCTTCGCTAATCTGTTTAGTGCCAAGTTTATTGGCCTTGGCCAGCTTGCTCGCACCAACATTGGCGCCGACCACCAGGTAGTCAGTTTCCTTACCGACAGAGGATTGGAAAGTGCCGCCGAGCGAACGGATGCGTTCGGCGGCATCCTCGCGGCTCATGCTGTCCAGCGAGCCGGTAACCACGAAGCTCTTGCCAGTCAAAGGCCCGGTGATTTCTTTGGCAGCTTCAGGCCGCACGCCAAATTTTTCGAACTTTTCCAGAAGCTTGCGATTACGCGGCTCTTCGAACCATTCAACCACGGCTTCGGCAACGACTTCACCAATCCCCTCCACATCTGATAACTCATCAATTGTCAAATTGCTCAATCTGTTAAGCGTTTTAAAATGGGTGGCTAAATCAATCGCCGTCTGGGTACCGATATGCCGTATCCCCAACCCATAGATAAAACGAGCCAGGGATGGTGTTTTTTTAGCCTGTATGGCTTTAGCTAGTTTGCCGGCTGAAATTTCGGCGAAGCGCTCAAGTTTAAGTAAGTCAGCCTCGGTAATCGTATAAATATCAGCGGTGTCTTTAATGAGACCGGCCTGCAGCAGCGCGATAACGTTTTTTTCGCCCAGGCCCTCGATGTCAACGGCGTCTCTGCTGGCATAATGCTGTATCTGTTTCCAGGACCGCGACGGGCAGGCATTATTTGGGCAGCGCCAAACGGCTTCCTCTGCTTTAGCTTTGACGAGTTTAGTGCCGCAGTCCGGACAGTATGCCGGCATTTTGAACTTCTTTTCTGAGCCGTTTCGTAGTTTTACAAGTGGCTCGACGACTTCTGGAATGACATCGCCGGCTTTTTGGACAATTACAGTATCGCCCATGCGGATATCCTTGCGATGGACTTCGCCTTCGTTGTGCAGGGTGGCCATCTGGACAGTGCTGCCGGCCACCAGCACCGGCTCGAGCATCGCCACCGGCGTTGCCGAGCCGGTGCGGCCGATGCTGACGAAGATATCTTTTACTTTTGTGGTTGCCTGCTCGGCTGGGTATTTGTAAGCCACCGCACCACGCGGCGCTTTACCTACTACGCCCAAGCTGGCATAGAGGCGCCGGTTATTTACTTTGACTACCAACCCATCAGTGTTAAAGGGCAGGTCTTTCCGCTTGTTTTCCCATTTTTGGGCGAATTTTTTGACTTCTTTCACACTCTTTGCAGTCAAAGCTTGCCTGTTAGCAATCAGACCAAGCTCTTGAATAGCCTGATAGACGTAATCGTAGGTCGGCGTCTCACCGGCGTTTTGTCTCAGCAAATCGTAGGCGTGGAATTGTAATGGCCGGGCGGCTACCAGCTTAGGGTCAAGCTGGCGGATAGTACCGGCTGCCGTATTACGCGGGTTTGCGAATTTGGGCAAACCTTTCTTTTCCTGCTGCTGGTTGAGTTTTTCAAAGGCCTTTTTGTACATGATTATTTCTCCGCGGATCTCTGTCCGGCCTTTCAAGAAATTTTCGTAGCCTTTGGCTTGTCTTAATCGGAGTGGGATTGAGTCTATCGTCCGGACGTTCATCGTGACGTCTTCGCCGACAAAACCGTCGCCGCGGGTTATTCCTTGGGTTAGTACACCATTCTCATAAACCAGCGCACAAGCCAGGCCGTCCATTTTTAAGTCGACAAAGTATTCGATATCAGCTTGGCCGGATAATTTTTGAATCCGCGCCACCCAGGCCTCCAACTCTTCCTGGTTAAAGACATCATTGAGGCTGAGCATCCGGCCCGAATGCTGGATTTTTTTGAATTGCGGCAGAGGCTGGCCGGCCACCCGCTGAGTTGGAGAATCAGAGGTAATCAGCTCCGGGTGGGCTGTTTCAATCTGGCTCAGCTCGTGCTTTAAGCTGTCGGCGGCCGCCTCGCTCATTATCGATTTGTCCAGGACGTGGTAGTTATAGCGATATTCGTTTATCAGCTCGCGCAGCTTAGCTGCACGAGCGGCCGGGCTTTCGCTCATCCTAACAAGCTCCTGTAGAGGCTATATAAGTAGGCATGGATGAATAGGATCGCCAGCATGCTTAAGACGTAAAAAACGTACGGCACTAAAAATGATGCCCAAAGTATCAGCGGCACGATAATTACAGCCATGGCCAGCAGTACAAAAACCGGCAGGAAAAATACTTTGCGGAGCACCTGCAGGCGACGGAACCGCACCAAATCTTTTGCGGCCCTTAAGGCCTGGCGCGGCTGGGTTTCCGGCAATGTAACTATGTAAAGTGCGAATACTGAAGCGCTGACCATATAAAGCGACCAGGCGGCTAATAAAACTAAAGCGACAATAGAGGCCGTGGTTGCAATCGAGCTGCTGGTAAAAACACTGGTTGAAATAGCGGCCAAAACTAATGACCCGACTGTAACCGGCAGCAGCTGGATAATAATGACGGCAATAACCAGCAAAAATGGAATCAGAGGTGTCATGGCTTTGTAATAAGCCAGCTTAACAGAGACGGGTTGGCCGGCCATCAAATGGCGGAGGGCCCAGATGATAACCAGGCTCTCAATAACAAATAGCACGCTTTGTAGGGCCGAGCCGGTGGCAGAGCCGCTGGAGCCGGATGTGGCAACCAGGGAGCCGAAACCGCCGGCGGCATGCCAAAAGGCATGGCCGCCGGCGGTATTTAAGTCAGTTTTAATATTAGTGAAAGCCGTACTGACATTACTGATACCACTGGCGAAAATGATGTTGAGAATTAAATAAACCAGTACGATTCCGCCCAGCGGTTTCCAGTTTGCCGCCATAAATTTAAAAATCTGTCCGGTTAGCCGGAAACTGCCGATGACCGGCTTACGCGTCTTAATTTCTTTTTTGGCTTTGCCGCGGGCTTGTTTTTTAGACAATTTACGGACGCGGCCGCTGGCGGCCGCGGTCTTTTTGGGCCGTTTTTTTACCTCTTTAGCCATACATATAGTATAGCTGAAAAACAGAGGTTATTTTACAATTTCATCTCGCGCAGGGCCTTGATACGAGCCTCGATTGGCGGATGCGTATCGAATAAGTTCATGAAGCTGTGCCCTTTCAGCGGGTTGGCAAAAAACATGTGGGCAGTAGAGGTGTTTTGAACGGCAGTAACGCTGCCTGTCTGCTCGATTTTTTCCAAAGCACTAGCTAACGCATCGGGGTAGCGGGTAGTTAGCGCACCGGTCGCATCAGCTAAATATTCGCGGCGGCGGCTAATAGCTAGTTGCAACAAAGTCGCAGCTAGAGGGGCGATGATGGCCGCCACAAGCGTCAAGGCAAGTAACGGGCCATTGCTGCGCTCTTCCCTGTCACCACCAAAAAAGGTAAAACGCAGGAAAAAATCGGCAATTAGTGAAACCACTCCGACCAGCGCAAACGCTAAGGTGTTAACCCGCATATCATAATTTTTGACGTGGCCCAGCTCATGGGCCAGGACACCTTCGAGTTCGTTATCATTCATAATCTGGAGCAACCCACTGGTCGCACAGACATAGGAATTGCTATAGTTCCGGCCGGTCGCGAAAGCATTTGGCGACGGATCATCCATTATATAGACCCGCGGCATTGGCAGTCCATCGGCGATTGATAGGTTCTCTACAGTCCGCCATAACCTCGGATCATCGTTTTTTTGAATCTCTTTGGCCCGGTTGACGGCCAAAGCCATCTTAGCTCCGCCAAAGTAGCTGAAAATCGAGTAACCAATGGAAAACAGGCCGATGAAGAAAAAGATTCCGGTGCTGCCCGTTACTTTACCAATCAAAAAACCCAGCCCCCACAGCAGCGCCAAAAAGAAAAGCATCAGCAAAAATGTCCGGCGTTTATTAGACGCGATTTGTTCGTACATCAGGTCCTATTTTTTAGCCGCAGGCTTAGAAGTAGCTGTATCGTTGTTAAACTCGACATCCGGCGCTTCATTAACAGCGGCCTGTTCATCAGAGCCAACCTCGAAGAAATCGCGCTGTTTAAAACCAAGCATACCGGCAAAGATGTTGGTCGGGAAAGTCTGGATGCGAGTGTTTAAATCGCGGGCGGCGCCGTTATAAAACCGGCGGGCGGCCTGGATTTTATCCTCTGTATCCGTTATTTCGGAGCTTAGCTGTTGGAAATTCTCGCTGGCGCGCAGCTGCGGATAGTTTTCGGCAACCGCGAACAAGCTCTTTAAAGCCGTCTGGAATTGGTTATCAGCTTTGGCGGCATCGCTGACAGTCTGGGCGTTAAGGGCATTGGCGCGGGCTGCGGTGACGTCCTCAAATACATTTTTTTCGTGGGCCGCATAGCCCTTAACTGTGTTCACTAAGTTTGGTATCAAATCGTAGCGACGCTTGAGCTGGACCTCTATATCGCTCCAGGCCTCATCGACACGGACTTTCAGACGAACCAGACTGTTATAAAGCCAGACAGCGAACAGGGCCAGGACAATCACGATGATAATAATTGCGATAGTCATTAACTGATACCTCCTCTTTACTTAAATTATACAACAGAAGTGCCGGCTCTTTAAAAAAGGTATGATGTTACTGGTTAACATATGAGATCCGCAAGAGCTAAATGGCTTTTTATCGGTTTGTTGATTGTCGTCACCGCTGGTGGCCTGTATCAGTATTTTCGGCCTCTGCCAGGAATCGCACCGCTTGGCCAGACACCGACGCCGCCAAAAACCCAGGGAATCGCTCTGCCCTGGCCGTCAAGCGGCCAAGCGGCGCTGGGCGCCAACGGCTATGGCGTTTTAGAAGCTCACGGCGGACTCACCCCTGTTTCCACTGCCAGTATCGCTAAAGTATTCACGGCCATAGCCGTCCTGCAAAAAAAGCCGCTTGCGGCTGGCAGCCAAGGTCCGACAATAACTTTGGATCAGACCGACGTCGATTATTTTAATTATTACTACTCGCGAGGCGGAACGGTTGCTAACGTTAAAGTCGGCGAGCAAATTACTGAGTATCAGCTACTGCAGGCTATGCTGCTGCCCTCAGCTAATAATGTCGCTGATACGCTGGCCCGCTGGGCTTTTGGCTCAATCCAGGCTTATGTAACTTATGCCAACCAAATGGTCAAAAACATGGGCCTCGCCCACACTACCGTCAACAATACCAACGGTTTTGACGATACTACTACCAGCACGGCCGATGATTTGGTCAAACTTGGCCTGGAGGCACTGAAAGTCCCGGTCATCGCCGACGTAGTAAACCAAAAAAGTGCCAGTATCCCTGTAGAAGGACAGATAAATAACGTTAACTGGCTCTTAGGCGACAACGGTGTAGTTGGCATAAAAACAGGCAACACTGACAAAGCCGGCGGCTGTTATTTATTTGCCGCCAGGCATCAAATTCTTGGCCGGCAAGTTATTTTGGTTGGCGCAGTTCTAGGCTCGTCCAATCTGACTGACGCGATTACAGCCGGACGTAATTTGGCCAGTGCAGCCGACAGTGGCTTCCAAAAGATCAATGTAATCGCAAGAGGTCAGGTGCTTGGTTCGTATCACGCGCCTTGGGGGGCTAACAGCCAGCTCAAAGCCGGGCAAGACCTTAGCCTGACGGTTTGGAAAGGCAAAGAAATTGTTATAACTAGTGATTTGGAACCAGCCGCGGCGCCGGCGCCCGCCGGCGCCGCCATCGGCTCTGTGCACGTCACCAGCGGTAGCCAGTCCATCAGCTCCCCACTGTATCTAAGCCAAGATTTAGCTGGACCGTCCTGGCGCTGGCGCCTGCTCCGTTCATAAATATGCAGTTTCCAGTGGTGGGCGAAAGAGGACTTGAACCTCCACGTCCTTGCGGACACTAGCTCCTGAAGCTAGCGCGTCTACCAATTCCGCCATTCGCCCGTTAACCGTTATTTTAACAGATTAAACATGTTATGATGAGTGCAATAAAACATGAGCAAAATTGCCCATTATCTGCAGGAGCATCTAACCGGCGAGGTGACCGATTCGCTGGAAGTCCGCCGCTTTTTCTCGCGTGACGCCAGCATTTTAGAAATCCTACCATCAGTCATCGTCTATCCCGCTAACGAAAATGATGTACGTAAAACAGCCCGCTTTTCCTGGCAGCTGGCCCAGCGAGGCAAGCTGCTGCCGATAACCGCCCGCGGTGGTGGTACCGATACTTCGGGCGCGGCCATAGGCAGTGGTATCGTAATGAGCTTTACCGGCCATATGAACCGGATTTTGGCGCTGGATCCTAAAAAAGAATTCGTCACGGTCGAACCCGGCATTACTTTCCATAATCTGCAGCAAACCCTCTATACCCATGGCCTGCACTTACCGGTCTATCCTTCGACCGACAGCTACGCGACTATCGGCGGCGGCTTGGCCAATAATACTGTAGGCGAAAAGTCAGTTAAATACGGAGATTTACGCAAACATGTCGAAAAGCTAAGCGTGGTACTTGCCAACGGCGAAGTCATAGAGACCGGCCCGCTCGGCAAGCGCGAACTCAATAAAAAACTTGGCCTGTCTTCTATGGAAGGCGACATTTACCGCGGAATTGATAAGCTGCTCGAAGAAAACTCCGAAGTCATCGAACATGAGCGTAAGCAAATCAGGGCTTTATATAACCGGGCCGGCTACGATGTGTTTAGCGTCAAAAAGAAAGGCTCGTTCGACTTAACACCTCTAATCCTTGGTTCGCAAGGCAGCCTTGGCGTCGTTACTGAAGCGACACTGCAGCTGACTAAACATAACCCCAACACGGAACTGGCAATAATTAGCCTGTCAGATGTAAACTCGCTGCACGATATCTTGCCTAAACTACTAGAACTTAAGCCAAGCGTTTGCGAGATGATAAACCACTATGCCCTGCAGCAGGTTAACCGCATCAACCCCCGCCTGCTCCAAGGCGTCCTTGACCATCCGGCTGACGCTATTCATTTAATTGTCGAATTTGATGATATTAAAGACGGCGCCCAGAAAAAATCCATTAAAAGCTTGGCCAAGCTGGCCGACCGGGTTGGTGGCCACTGTCAGGCGGTAACTAACGCCCAAGACCGGGACAATGTTAACAAACTGCGGCACGCTATCGCTACATTATTCTGGCTTAACGCCAGCGGCCGCCGGGCTCTGCCGGTCGCCGAAGATGTTTCAGTCCCGCTCGATAGGATGGCTGACTTTATCCAGCAAGCCTGGAAAATTTATAGCTCTGCCGACCTTTTGCCGGTCACTTGGGGCAACGCCGGTGACGGCATTATCAAAATGGCGCCGGTACTGGATATCGGCCAAGTCGGCGACCGTCAAAAAATATTCAGGCTATCTGATCTGATTTATAAAGCGGCCGTCAGCTTTGGGGGCAGCACCAGCGGCAGTGCCGGTGACGGGCGCATCCGTGCGCCTTATATGGGCTACGTTTACGGCCCTGAGATGCATAAGCTGATAATGGACATCAAAAGGGTTTTTGACCCTTACGGCATTTTCAACCGGGGCGTCAAAACAGCTGGCTTTGACGAAGTCAAAGCCAGTCTCCGAACCGATTATTCACACCATCGTCATGACCACCCGCCGCGTAATTAAGTTATAATTGCCAAGTGATTAATGCCAAAAGTCTCGGCAAAAGCTACCGCACCAGCACTTTTTCTAACGCCAAAAAGAAGGCTGTCGACAATTTAAGCTTTGAAGTCGAAACCGGCAAAGTAACCGGCTTTTTAGGTCCTAATGGCGCTGGCAAAAGCACAACTATGCGCCTGATGCTGGGGCTGGACAACGGCCAGGGGGGAACGACTTACGATGGCAAGTCACTCAGGTCTTATCCCAACCCATCAAAGGTAGTCGGCATTTTATTAGAGGCCAAGGCCTTCCATCCGACACGCACCGCCTACCGGCATTTATCGGTATTGGCAACGGCCGGTGATATTCCCCAAAAGCGGGTCGATGAAGTCTTAGATATAGTCGGCCTAAACGATGTAGCTAAGAGTAAACCGGGCAAGTTCAGTTTGGGCATGAGCCAGCGGCTTGGTATCGCCGCGGCCATCCTCGGCGAGCCAAAATACCTTATTCTGGACGAGCCGGCAAACGGTTTGGATCCCGAAGGCATCGCCTGGCTGCGCCAATTTTTAAAAGATTACGCTAAGGATGGCCGCGGCGTGCTCGTTTCCAGCCACTTGCTCAGCGAGATGTCGCAGATGGCCGACAATGTGGTGGTCATCGGTAAAGGCAAGCTGATTGCTGATACCTCTATAGAAAAACTTGTATCTGGCGCCGGCAGTTCGGTCTTTGTCAGAGTGAGCAGTTCATCCAAACTGGTTAAAGCGCTTAATGACGCCAAGCTTAAGTACGAAAAAAGCGGCAGCGGGCTGGCCGTTTCCGGCGTAAAAACAGATTATATCGGCCAGCTGGCCCATGCCGCCGGCCTGACGGTACTCGAACTTAGCCAGCACAGTGCTTCGCTCGAAACAGCCTTTTTGGAATTAACCGAAGGTACCGAAGAATTCCAATCCAAAGTCAGCCAGGAGGCTAAAAAATGATTCCGGCCCTCAAATCCGAGTTCAAAAAGCTAACTTCGGTCCGCTCGACTTATGGCTGGTGCCTGGTAGCCCTAGTCTTCCTTATCATCGGCGCTTTTTACGCCGATGGTTTCAAGGATTCGGCCAATATACTTTCCGGACCCGATAAGGGTACTTTATTCATTG
>DASSFC010000034.1:0-2945 GCA_035694865.1 Saccharimonadales bacterium (SeqCode)
CGCCAGGGGGCCAAAAAGCATCTGGTCAAAAAATAATGTCGCCAAAGCCGAATCACTTATAAAGATGGGTAGGATGCAGACGTCTGGATTGGCGGCGGTCAAGGCGGCCAAGCAAGATGGCAGATGGGATGCCGCCTATGATTCCCCTGGCACTACTGTGGTGCCCGAAGATTTCCAGGCTGCGCTAAATAAAAATCCTAAAGCTAAGCAATTTTTCGAAACGCTTAATAAGGCCGATGTTTATGCATTCTGCTGGCGGGTACAAACCGCCAAGAGGCCGGAAACCAGAATGTCCAGGATAGAGAAATTCATAGGCATGCTGAACCGGGGCGAAAAGCTTCATTAGCAAGCCTGAAGAAGCCCCTGCTCCATCAGCCCAGCGCCCCTCATTTTGCTTGTGCTTGCATAAAACTATTCAAAGTCATAGTTTAGTTTGTAGGGAGAAAATATATGGCTAACGGAGAGACGGCGGATATTAACCCTGAGCTGTATCAACAAGGCGTGGATTTCTGTGAAGCCATTAGGCATGCAGTCGAGCTTAAAGACGCGTCGGTTAGAATTACTTCGCTAGCCAGGGCAGCGGCCAGATCAGTGATCGAAAAGAGTTTCTCGGAGAGATTGCCCTTTCGCCTTCAGGTAGTCATCCCAGAGGGTGTTAAAGCCGCTATAACCCATAACATTGACGTTATTGACACTGAACCGGAAACTTTTATCGCTACGACCATAATCGACGTCCATGAAAACGGCGTGGAATTTTATGACTTAACTACAAACAACAGGCTGAGTATAAAGGGTTATATTTTTAATCTCCATCCATTTTTTGACGAGCCAGAGTAATTCGAATAAAAGAGTTCTGGGCTGCCTCAATTTAAGACGCACCAGTATTGGTAGAATAGTTTGGTAAGGCAAGTTAATTAAATTTTGAGTATAAAAATTCCTAAAGCCCTTAAAAAAACGCTTATCAGCATTGTTGTACTGGTGGTTTTGTTTGCGATTGCCGGCGTTGTTTATGTGTATGTAAGCGGCCGGCAGAGTGCGCCGCCGGCGAAGCCGGCGCCCAAAAAGGCCGTCGATTTGGGCTTGCCCAAACCGCAGCAGCCGGCTGCTAACGCGGCCGAGGGTGTAGCTAAAGAAACCCTGATTTCGCCTGTCAAAGCTGGCCAGAATACTTCGTTCAGCGTACGGACGAACCCGACATCGACCTGCAGCATCGTAGTGACTTATAGCGGCGGCGCAGTCGCCCATGATTCTGGTTTGGCCAACAAAAAAGCCGACCCGTATGGTTTTGTAACCTGGACCTGGACGGTCGACCCGGCCGTTACACCTGGTACTTATCCGGTAACTGTAACATGTGTTTACAACGGGCGCAGCGGGGTCGTAGTCGACAACCTGCAGGTCACATGAACTTGAAACTAGTAGCAAGCTTGAGCTAATCTTATATCAAATGGAGGGAGATTTTAGGAGACCACTACGCCAGCCAAATGGCTTTGCCGGCGGGCGGCCGCACCCTCAGGCCGGCCAAAGGCCAGCGCCGGTAACTGATTTGCGGCCGGCCGGCCAACAGGCAGTAGCTGCACAGCCTCCTAACCATCCCCGGCCCCAATTTGCACAATCGACTTACCCTGCTCCATCTGTACCGGCACAGCCCGAGCCGCCGGCGCCGGCGAGGCCGGCCCCGACGACCGCCGAGCTTATCGCCCGCCACGAACGCGAAACCAGCCCGCAAGCAAACACCAAACGTAATTTGGTTATAGCGGTGGTCGGTTTGGTTATTGTGATGGCCGTGGCCCTAGTATTCGCCCACCGCGCACCGGCCAAAAGTAATGGCCCTTTGCCTCCTAATATAACTGCCTCGCAGGTAACCATACCTGTTTATTCGCCCAAAAATCTGCCAGCCGGCTTTAAGGTCAGCGGCTATAAAGTAGTCAAACAAGATGTCCTTAACTATGTGGTCACCAACAGTAACAATGATAGCTTTTACGTAAATATCCAGCCAATCCCGGCAGGCTATGATTTCAATTCTTTTAATAAGCGCTTCACAAGCCCGAACACTTACCCGACCCCCATTGGCTCAGCCACGTCAGGCATTATGAATAACCAGCTTATCTGCAGCATAGTGACCAGCAAAAGCTGGGTGATGATAAATACTGCAGCCGTCAAAGATACGGCCGACATGTCAACTATCGCTAAGGCTTTACAGCTTATTTCTATCTAGTCTTTCTTCGCCTGGAGCGCGCCACCAGCATAATCGCGATTAGCAATAAGGCCACTACAACATAGACAACTGGGTTTGGGCTGGATTTCTTTTGGGTGAAGGTGGACGGCTTGAAATTGACCCGCAAGACCAGCGCTTGGCCGGCTTTAACGTTATTGGCCTCAGTTGTGATGACCGTGGAGCCGGGTTTTTCCTGCCGGTCGACCCGGCACTGGCCATTACCGGGCGAGACATAGCAGCTTGGCTGCCCCAATATAGCCGCCTGGAAGCTGTCGGGCACATAAAGCGTAGCCGATACACCATCGAACGGCTGGCTCCAGCCCCGGCCGTTGACGTTAAGCAAGAATTGGTCGGATTTTTGGTTTAAGTTGATTACACCGGTGGTCTGATAATTGATTTTTATGGTCTGCGGACCATATAAATTTATCTTTGGGTCGCCGGTAGTTATGACCAAATTATCTTTATTGTCACTGGCGGTTTTATACGGCACTGGATTACCGGCAGCATCAGTCACGTTCAATACCTTTACGTCGACGGCCTGGCCGTTGAATTTTTTTGGCAGACTGCGAGTAATTCCATAATCACCGCTGTCCTGAAAGTCTGCACCGATTGTTTCCTGGCTGGTTAGCAGACTTACGCCCCGGCTATCACGGCTCAGATGATAAACTCCATTAAAACTTATGAACTTGATTTGGGTGGCCGGCTGGACGCTTTGGGCAAAAGCCAATCC
>DASSFC010000035.1:0-2694 GCA_035694865.1 Saccharimonadales bacterium (SeqCode)
CGGCCCTTGCGGGCCGGCCACCTGGGAAGGTGTTAGGCCGCGGCTGCCACTTTGGGCTTCACCTCAGTATCACTGCCATCGACCTCGACTTCATAGCCTGCCTCGAGAAGCGCCTGCTTCAGAGTCTTGGCGGCGGCGGCCCGCTTCTCAGCGGGAGTGAAAGTTACGTATGGCATGGTGATTGAGAACCCTGCCAAGCGATCGTTGTCTGTGAAACCCTCGAGGACCTCGAGGGTTTCGTGAAGGCCCTTCTCCAGCGACGGATGCAGTGGTGAGGTGACATGCTGCCTCAAACGCTGGATAAGCGCGCCAGGCTTGCAGATTGATTGCCCGGCCCTCGAGCTGCAAACCGGGAATGGCAGTTCCACGGCAAGTCTGTCGCGTTCGACCCGAACGACAACCGTACCCTTCGCCTGCGGCGTGCGAAGTTCCACCTTAAAACCCCTTCCTGTAGATAGACTGGTGCTACGATCTGGTCAGGAGACCAGCGTCATAGGCATTTTGTACTTAAGCAGTTAAAAAGTCAATCAATATAACAAGCTTTTAGTCAAATTCTATTGTCGCTCGAGCACAATCAGGCGGCTCGTATCGCTCAGCTCAGACGGCTTGATTTTGAATTTAGCTGACTTTTCGCTGATTTCCATACCCAGGTTTTTAACGGCCTCATCCAGGCTCGATTGCGGCACTTCGTACTTGACTGCCTTGTCGGCATAGTGTGTAGGAATTACAACCTTTGGCTCTATCTGTTTGATGACAGCTAAAGCCCCCGCCCCATCCAAAGTGTAGCCGCTGCCGCCAACCGGCACGACTGCAGCATCAACCATACCAATCTGTTCCAGCTGTTGTTCATTTAGCTCCGGGTAGATATGTCCCAAAATCGCCACCTTGGTATCGTCGGCTTGTATTGTGTAGATTACAGCACTTTTCTTGCCATCTTCATCCATGTGACCGCGGGCCGCGATGCCGCGGATAACCATACCGGCTATCTCGTATTCACCGGGCATCTCGGCGCTAAAAACAGCCTCCGGGTGGGCCGGCATTTCGCGGCTGGTCCGTAAGCTGATATCGCTCGGTTTGGTTACTTCTTTTAAACCAAGTTTTTTGAGGTTATCATCAACCACAACCTGGGCCTTGCGGGCCGCCAGCCTGACACAATTAGCACCGTAAAAAGTTAACTCCACTGTTTATTCACTCCTTAGATTTCGATGTCTTGAGTGTTAATTATAACCTGTTTTTTAGCACCCAGGACGTTACTGATAAAGCGGTCATTTATCTCCATGCGGTAGCGAAAGTTATCGGTCGGCAACAGTGTGTAGCGAAGCTCTTTCTTTTCAGCTTCTTCCATCTCGGCCATAAACTTGTCGGCTTTGGCCTCGCTGACACTACCGACGATTAGGACATCTATGCCGGCTGAATCGTCCCTGGTAAACTGGCCGCTCAATATAGCCACATCGACTTTACCGAGGCTGCGGAAGCCTTTGGCCATCGGGTGCTCTGTCGAAACGTCAGCTTTTGGCACAGCCACCTCAGGTTCCGGCTCAGCGGCATCTTTTTTAGCCGCCTCTTTACGGGCCGGCTTGGCGGCGGTTGACAGCTCAAGCCCGCCGAAAATCATAGCCAGCGGCTGGTAGTACTCGTACTTTTGGTTAACTTCGTAATAAAGCCGGTTTTGGGTCGGATCAGAGGTGATAATGCCGATACTGAGCAAATTTGACAGTTCCCGCCGGACGGAATTTATTTGTTCATCAATTTTGCGGGTGATTTCGCGCACATAAAATGCCCGGTTTGGATTGGAATAAAATAGCTGCAGCAGCTTCACCCTGGTCTTAGAGCCAAACAGTTGCTCAATCATGTCTCTCCCTCTGTTATTTATTTTAACAGACGGGCATTAAAACCAATAATTCAAGTGTTCAGAGTCTTTTGTATAAACTGGTGGGCTTTACCGGCTGAATCAAACCAGAGGAGGTCCGGATTCCTCTTGAACCAGGTCCGCTGGCGCTTAGCCAGGCCGCGAGTTGCTGAGATAATCCTCTGCCGGGTTTCCTCTAGGGTTCGGCCGCCATCAAAATAGGCTTGCCATTCGCGGTAGCCGATGCCCTTCATCGGCTCGATTTCCCAGCCAAATCTGTCAGCCAAGCCTTTAACCTCTCGCTCCAGGCCGGCGGCCAGCATGGTATCAATCCGCTTTTCAATTCTTTGCTCAAGCTCATCCGGCTCCAGCTTAAGGCCAACTATTAAAGTCCTAGGTTTCAATTTGCCCTTGGTAGGCTTGGCGCCTTTGGCTTCGATGGCCCGGATAACCCGGCGTTTATTACGCTTATCTATATCCGTTAAATCGACTTTTCGAAGTTGGGCAGTTTCCAGCAGATCAGATAGGCTCATAGCGTCCAGTTTAGCCCGCTCTTCAGGGGTAGAATTGTCTAAAAAACCAAAATCATAGAGGACACTATCGAGGTAAAGCCCTGTACCCCCCGCTAAAATCGGCAATTTACCCCGGTTTTGGATATTTTTTATGGATTGTTCGGCCATTTCCTTAAACAGAGGCGCATTAAAGCCTTGTGAAGCCTCCCTGACGTCAATCAGGTAGTGTTTAACGGCTTTTTGGTCAGATGGACTGGGTTTACCGGTGCCGATATCAAAGCCCTTATAAACGGTCCAGGAGTCGGCTGAGATGATTTCGCCGTTTAACTCCTT
>DASSFC010000036.1:0-2755 GCA_035694865.1 Saccharimonadales bacterium (SeqCode)
GAAATCCGCGAAGAAACCGGCCTCCAGGAGATGACCATCCAGGACTGGCTGGGCAAAATCAACTTCCGCTACCGGCGCGGCAACAGCCTGGTGCTGATGACCACTGAGATATTTTTGGTCAGGGCCGAGGGCAACGATAGCAAAGTTAAGCCAGAAAAGTGGATGACTAGTTTAGGCTGGTTACCGGCAAATGAGGCCTTGGATAAAATCGAATATGATGACATCGGCAAGCTGATTTTGTTGGGCTTAAAGAAAATCAGAAGCCAAAATAAGGAGAAATAACCAACAATGGACATTACCAAATATCAGGATTTTGCCGCCCGCCACTTTGGCGACTTTGATGATATCGATATCTTGATAACTGCATTTACGCACCGCTCTTATCTGAATGAACATAAAAAAACTGCGCTTGAGCATAACGAACGGTTAGAATTCTTGGGCGACGCCGTATTAGAAATGGTCGTTACCGAGTATCTTTATACTAATTACAAGGAGCCCGAGGGCATTCTGACCAACTGGCGCAGTGCTTTGGTCAGGACGGAGAGTATCGGCGCCGCGGCTGACCGCGAAGGCTTTGAACCGCTGCTGCGGCTCAGCCGCGGCGAAAAACGCGGCTCCGCCAGGGCGCGCGAACAGATACTCGCCAACACTTACGAGGCCGTTGTCGGCGCGCTTTACTTAGCCAAAGGCTATGAAGCCGCAAAGGAGTTTATAACCCATAGTCTGCTGCCAACTTTTGAGGAAATCCTCAAAAGCGGTACCTGGATGGACCCTAAATCGCGTCTCCAGGAGCTGGTCCAAAATAAAGAAGGCTTTACCCCTGTCTATAGGGTGCTTAGCGAAGAAGGCCCCGACCATGACAAGCTGTTCGCCATCGGTGTTTATGTAGATAATAACCTTAAAGGCCAGGGCAGTGGCCCCAGTAAACAATCGGCTCAGGTGGCGGCCGCGCTGGATGCCCTGAAGAGGTATTCATAAGTTGACAACAGGGGTCGATATCTGTAATATGGCTAAGACTATGCGAGGAGTTCACAAACCATGCTAGCTATTCGTTTGCAGCGGACCGGCCGCTCAGGCCATAGCCAATTCCGGCTGATTGCCCAGGATAGCCGTTTCAGCCCAAAACGCGGCCGCGTAGTGGCATATCTCGGCAATTATAATCCGCACACCAAGGAAGCAAAGCTTGATACCGACAAGATCGTTGAGTATCTGAGTAACGGAGCACAGCCCTCTAGCAGCGCCGCTAAACTCCTGAGTAAAGAGGGTATAAAGTTGCCTGGCTGGGTTAAGACACCACAGCCCAAAGAGCGTTCGGTCCGCAATGCCGAAAAACGCCGCAGTACCCGCCCGGCCGAGCCCGAAGCCCCGACAGCTGAGACGGAAACTGCTGCGCAGGCAGAAACTCCTGCCGAAGAAGCTGGGGAGGCAGAGGCCGAACCGGCCGATGAAGCCGCCCAGCCAGCGGTGCCTGCCGAATCCGAAACCGCAGCGGCTGAGGAAAAAGCCGCCAGCCCAGAAGCTGACACAACAGAAACAACCGAAACTCCAGCCGAACAAGCTTAGCGAATTTTTTCACATACCGCTAAAACCCGGCTGATATAATTACAAATACTAGTTTTAGACAAGGAGAGACAGAATGGCCGCGAGCATTGACCAGCAATTCATTGAATACATCGTAAAATCAGTCGTCGGAAACCCTGATGCCGTTTCAATCAAACGAACCATCGACGAAAAAGGTGTTTTATTAGAGCTGACAGTTGACCCGGAGGACCTGGGCCGGGTTATTGGCAAGCGCGGCGCTACCGCGCAAAGCCTGCGTACTTTGCTTAGGGCCCTCGGTACCAAAAACGATGCCCGTTATAACTTAAAAATCGTCGATGTCGGCGAACCGCGTCCGTCGAGACAGTATGATGATTCAGCTGCGGCGGCCAAGACGGATGAAAATCCAAAAGACACTGAAGATAATAACGATACCACCGATAAAGCAGACAGCGAAGAACCGGCGCCGATGCCGGACGAGGAAATTGTCGAAGAAGAACGCACCGAAGAAATTATCGAAGACAAACCCTCGGATGTAGTCAGCCGGACCCGCGCCGAACTGGCCGAACTCGACGACCTAGACGTCTAATATTCATTAAAAAATAAATTTACAGATGACAATTCAGATAATTAGTCTTTTTCCGGAGATGTTCGAGGGTGTTCTGAACAGCAGCATGCTGTGGAAAGCCCAAAAAGAAAAACTGGTCGAATATAAAGTGGTTAATCTTCGTGATTTCGGTATTGGGCCTCGCAAGCAAGTCGATGACATACCTTATGGCGGCGGTGATGGCATGGTCTTGCGGCCCGAACCGCTATTTGGAGCAGTCGAACAGGCAAAGAAAACCGACCCGGACGCCCAAGTCGTTTTAATGACGCCCCGCGGCGAGATGTTTAACCAGGAAATCGCCCGGGAATTCGCCTCAACAGAAGCCGGCCTTATCATCATCTGCGGCCGGTACGAGGGTTATGATGAGCGGATAACTGCTACTGTCGATAAACAGCTATCCGTCGGCGAATACGTTTTGACCGGCGGTGAATTGCCGGCGATGATTGTTGTCGATACAGTGACGCGCCTGATACCTGGTGTTTTGGGAGGCGAGACCAGCGCCGAGCTCGAAAGCTACAGTCAAGCCGACATTATTGAACATCCCCACTACACCAGGCCAGAAGAATACAGGGGCTTAAAAGTACCTGACGTACTGCTAAGCGGGCACCA
>DASSFC010000037.1:0-6445 GCA_035694865.1 Saccharimonadales bacterium (SeqCode)
GTAAGTAAGTTGCCAGAATGCCCGTGATAGCTTCGCCTTCCAGCCATTAACCTGTATTCCATTGGACTTCTTGGCAATAATGCGATTGATTATGTGCTTACCAGGTGAGTATGGAGGGTCGAGTAGGACCAGCAATTTTGCGGGTGTTTTTGGCGGCACAAAATAACAAGCAATCGAATGGGCTATTATCACATCAGCATGGGCTGGGTCGGTGATGCTATAGCCTGCGTCTCGCAGAGCGTCCCGGAATTGCGAGGAAAGACGCGGGCCGCCAGCCCAACCTTCCATTACTGCAACATTCGCCATCCTAGGCTCCTAAATCTATACTTATCGGGCAGTGGTCGCTGCCCATGATATCAGGGTGGATTTCAGCATGCTTAACTTTATTTGCCATCTTTGCAGAAACCAAAAAATAATCTATCCGCCAGCCGACGTTACGCGCCCGGGCATTGGCAAAATGGCTCCACCACGTGTAAAAACCATTACCCTGATGGTCGCGCCGGAAAATATCGACAAAGCCGGCCTTTAGCCAATTATCAAAGCCGCTGCGTTCTTCTTCTGTAAATCCTTTCTTACCTTTGTTGGGTTTTGGGTTGGCCAGATCATCTTCGGTGTGGGCTACATTCATATCGCCGCAGTAGATTACCGGCTTTTTAGTCTGGAGCGCGGCGCAGTAAGCCGTTATAGCCTTGTCCCAGTCCTGGCGGAGCGGAATCCGCGTTAAATCATCCTTGGCATTGGGTGTATATGCCGTAACTATATAAAAATCTTTATATTCCGCGGCGATAACCCTGCCTTCGCCGTTAGAATCGCCGTAATTATCAGCCGCTAAACCGCTGGATTTAACGAATTTTTCCGGCAAGTCATTAATGATGGTGATTGGCTTGGGCTTGGTGAAGATAGCTGTGCCGGAGTAGCCTTTTTTGCCTTTTGATGAATTCCAGTATTCCTCATACCCAGGCATATCGAATTCGGCCTGCCCCTGCTCTGCCTTTGTCTCCTGCAGACACAGTATATCGGGCTGGTGCTTAGCCAAAAAATCCTGGATAGCTCCTTTTTTGACGACCGCCCTGATTCCATTGACGTTCCAGGAGTAAATCTTCATTTTGTGGCCCTTTGGGCTTCCCTTTCTTGCTGGCTCCGCTTGATTGTCTCGCGCTTATCATAGCGGCGTTTGCCTCTCCCCACTGCTAGGCGCAGTTTAATATATCGCCCGCGGGTTAACAACTCGAGCGGAACAATCGTGCTGCCGGCCTGACGGGCCTCAATCAGACGGTCGATTTCCTTGCGTTTGGCTAACAGCTTGCGGCTGCGGCTGACCTGGTCGTCTGAGATACTGATACCGCTGGATGGGCTAATTTGGGCGCCCACCAGCCACAGCTCGCCGCCCAAGACGTTAACATAGGCGCCTCTGAGTTGGCCGTGGCCCATCCGCAGGGCTTTGGCCTCGGCGCCTGACAGTTCAAGACCGACTACTAAAGAATCACCCAGCTCGTAATCGAAGCGGGCGCGGCGGTTGACGATATTTCCGGCGTCGCGACTCTTCTTGGCCATAACACCTTACATTTTAGCTTAAAATTACTGACCAGAGGTAAGCTTTTGGTTGTGCTCGCTGGCTTGGGCAACAGCCTGCTGGACAACATTCCAAGCGCCTGGGTCATGATTGGCCGTCTTCATCCAGTACCACCACTCCGCCCCCCAGAGGTCGATGGTCTTCATGCCGGTAGCTTCACCGTAATCAATCCTTGATTTGAGGCGCGCCGGGCTCATCGATTTGTACATCTCCTTAATGGATATCTGGGTAATCTCCTCGCCTTTCGGCCCCCAAGGCTCGGCCTGAAGCTCGTGGATTATCATATTTTTGCCTGAATATAGCTCCTCGTAGCCGGCTAAAGAGGAGTAAAACCAGGCTGGCAGCGGGTATTCGAAGTAACGATGGGTGAAGGTGGCGTCCCATACACGTTTGTAGACTGATATGGCGTACTCATCCGGTTCCGGCTGGCCGACCGGGATACCGACCCAATTGTCGCTGCGGCTTACCAAAACCCTGTGTTTGTTATCAGCTGCCTTGACCATCTGGAATTCGTCCACTAAACGCTGGCGGCTGAAATCGGTGCAGGTGCCAAAAACCTTCATAAAATATTCGTTCTCAAGCTCGTAATCTTGGAGGGCCGGATTTGTCTTATAGCGGTCGACGACAGCCAATATGAATTTATTTAACTGCGGTCGCCAGGCGTTTTCATTGTTTGCCTGTACATCCAGCCAGCTTGGCGGATGGCACTCCGGCCAGCGCGGTTGCCGCAGGCCGATGGACAAGCTTACCCTGGTACCATATTTATTAGCCAGGGCAAATTCCTGGTCGAGCTGTGAGAAATCATATTTACCCTGAGTCGGTTCAATATCGCTCCAGTAACTGACAAGCCGGACCTGCTTTAAACCCAATCCTCCGGCTTGGGCCGGCTCCAGCATAGCCTGCAGGCTTTGCATCGGGTCCAGGCCGAAACTTTGGGCATAATCAGGGATGAAGCTGGCACCCAGTACAATCGGCTCATTCTTATGTTTTTGGATATACCACTGGGCTACTCCATATGATATCGAGGTAAACAATAAGAATATAGCTAAAATGATAAAAACAAGACGGCGGAATATGCCTCTGTTCCAGAGATAGCGCCATAATCTGCTGGTGAAACTTTTAAATCCCACCCGATTAGCTTTTTTCTTCAATCTTTCACCTTTTTATCAGCTTGATGCGTGATATTCTAATAGTGCTTAATATGCCGAATAAAACGCTTACGCTATCAATAGTTATACCAGTTTATAACGAAGAAGACTACCTGCCGGCTTGTTTAGATGCGATTGCCGACCAAACCGTCGTGCCCAAAGAGGTTATTGTAGTCGATAACAACTCGACAGATGAAACGGTCAGGATCGCGCGGCAGTATAGCTTTGTAAAGGTTATTAAAGAGAGACGCCAAGGTGTTTTCTTTGCTGCCCGGCGCGGCTTTAACGCCGCTAAATCGGATATTATTGGACGGATAGACGCCGATACTTTGCTGCCACCTGATTGGACCGAGATTGCCCTGAGAGAGATTAGCGATAAAAATGTAGCGGCTGTCACCGGCCCTGTTAATTACTACGATATGCCTCTGCCGCATGCCAATTACTGGTTTGACCATGTTATGCGTGCCCTAACCTACCGATTCGCTTATAAGAACAGTCCGTTTTTGTACGGCTCTAATCTCGCGATTCGCAGAACTGTCTGGAAAAGCCTGGCGGCCGGACTTTGCACCCAGCAAGACATTCACGAAGATATCGACCTGGCAATCCATGTAAAAGAAGCCGGGCATGAGATTGTTTATGCTAAATCCCTGCTGTCCGGCGCGTCCGGCCGGCGTTATAACGATGGGTTAAGATCGTTCAAGAATTACATCGGTATGTATCGCCGGACCTATAGCGGCCATAACCTATACAGCTTGGCCATTTACCCAGCCTTATTCATGTGGAGCTTGGGCTATGTACTGATGCACCCCTGGCGGAACATTTGGTATTCACTTTACAATCGGATAAATGATTTCTACCCTCTTTCGCGCCAAGCCCGCAAAAACCCGATGTCTAGTCTGTAGTATCATTTAGCCATGGCGAAGCCGCCGAAAGTCTCAATTATTATCCCGGCCTACAATGAGGCGACTTATATCGACCGGCTGCTTCAGGCGTTAAGTGAGCAGAACTACAAGGATTTCGAGGTTATTGTATCGGACGCCCAGTCGAAAGACGGCACTAAAGAAGTAGTTGAGTCGTTTAAGACTAAGCTGGATATAAAGTTTTTTGAGGCGGCGCCCAAAGGCCCGGCCTTTGGGCGCAACCAGGGCGCCAAACACGCCCGCGCCGATTGGCTGCTCTTTCTAGACGCCGACGACGATATCGATGATACTAATTTTATAAAGACACTTCTAAGAGAAGCAGGCTCCCATAATTGGCAAACCGCTAGTACAAAAATGAAGGTAAAGGGTTCGCTTATTGAGCGGTTTGGAACTTGGCTTAATTACCAGTACACAAAGCTGTTGCAACATTCAAAGCACCCAGTTGCTGCGGGATGGTGCATATTAACGAAGAGAGAGCTTTTCGAATCGCTTAACGGCTTTAATGAAAAAATTCAGTTCGGAGAAGACTACGATTATGTGACTCGAGCTGGCAATAAAGGATTTGGATTCACCGATAAGACTTACTATTACATGGATTTACGTCGCGCACGTGGTGAAGGGATCAGATTTGTGTTAAAGGGCATTGCTAATGAGATATATCGGCATTCGCATGGATACAACTTGGAAAGAAATCCAGTAAACTACGAATTCGGAAAACATCAAAAACGTGGGAATTAAAGAAACCGAAACAGGCTGGCGCAGTAATAAGCTGATAATCCAGTTTGCCGAGTATATGGTCGGTGGTGGCGTTTGGTTTTGGGGAGGCCTGGGTGTTTTCGCGCTCTGTTTCGATGTTTTTCATTGGCCCTGGTGGATTTCAAAAGCTTTGGCAGATATTTTCGGCTGGTCGGCTAACTACGGTATCCAGCGCTACTGGGCGTTCTATAGTTCCAAGCTGGCGGGCCAAAACCGCCAAGTTATTTTCCGCTATGTGCTAATCAATAGTATCGACTTTATCTTTGACTACGGAACCGTCTGGGCATTCGTGCATAACGGCATCACGCCGTATGTCGGTTTCTTCACCTCAGCCGTTTTTACGACCGTCTGGGACTACCTTTGGTACCGCTTTTGGGTTTTTGTACCTTCAAGTGCCAAGCGCGTTTGAGCTGTAGCCGCCGTATTTGTTGATGGTAGGATGGCAGGCGGCCCAGAGGCCAAGCTTGGCCGCCTGGGCTGCTTGCTCGTCCCTGGCAAACTGGGCTTTTTTGCTGAACGGAAAGCTAAGGTATGCGAAACCGTAGCCCTGCTGGATAATCTGCTCATCTAATAAAGTGCCATCCGGCAGGTAAACATAGCGCAGCAGCCGTCCATAAACATCGCGGTTGGTATCTAGCGGATCGGCTTCCAGACGGACCTTACCGAATTTGCTGATTTCATCTTTTGTGTGAGCGGCTGCTTCAGGGCCGTAACACTGCACCGGCGTATTTGGCTTGTGCGTCTCAGGTGTGTCAACGCCGATAAACCTAATCGTTTCGACTGTACCGTTCATATTGACGGCAATTGTATCGCCATCGACGTAATGATTAATCGAATAGAGACCGGGGTTAGACTGCTGGGCCGTTTGACTGATTTTATTAAGCCAGCCTGATTGGGTTGCGACAACGTAGATTAATGCCAATACAAAGACCACCAGACTGAGTGCTTTATGGCGTCGCCGGAACCGTGCCATGTTTAGAAATCGATGCCCTTGTTGGCCAAAAATTTTTGGTCGAAGTGGTGTTTAACTTTAGTCATTTTTGTGGCGATATCGACCATGTCTAACAAATCATCCGGGAAATAGCGTCCTGTCAGGCACATGCTAGTTTTAGGGGAACGCGCTCTTATAAGTGTCTCTACATCTGCTTTGCTGATTAAATTATGGTAAAGGGCGTTGTTGATTTCGTCGCAAATAACTACGTCGTATTTGCCGCTTTTTGCCGCCGCCAGGGCTTTTTGGTAGGTATCTTGAGCGGCCTGTTTATGCTCTGTAGAGCTGACTTTCTCGGCGCTCAGTTCACGGGCGTGGTAAAAGCCTTTGCCGCCTTTGTAGAAATACAGCTTGTTATCAAACAGCGGTTTTATCTGGTCGATGAAATCATGCTCACTGACTTCCCACTCTTTAATAAACTGGATAAAAGCTACCCTCCAGCCATTGCCGAGCGCTCTGGCCATCAGCCCAACGCTGGCGGTGGTTTTGCCTTTGCCTTCGCCGGTATAAACAATTACAACTGACTGTTTGGTCTGGTAGTCCTCAAACGCCATTTAGATAAGCTTGGATTGCCGTAAAGCACCGTCGATTTTCTCGCGGTTAAAGCCCAGGATGTATTCATCGCCAATCTGGACTATAGGAATAGCCGACCAGCCGGTTTTAGCGGCGACTGCCTGCCCGGCTTCGCGGTTATCATCAACATTAACATAATCATACTCAACCTTTTTGCTCTTGAGGTAGTCTTTGGTCACATGGCAAGGCGCGCACCACTCGGCACCATAAACCTTAACAATCGCTTGTTGTTTGTCAGACATTTATTATCCTTTCCCAGCTTCTTTCAGTATAGCAAAGGCTGAGCCGCGGCTTGCCTTTTAGGACCTTAAATCATATAGTTAGTTTCAGGATCAGTAAAACAATTAGGAGGAGTACAAAAAATGTTTAGAGTAAATCGGACCGCGGTGGCGCCGGTTTTAGCTGAATTTATAGGTACGGGCGTGTTGGTAATGGTCGCGCTGATACTAAGCGTTACTACGGCCGTGTCATATTTTGTTGGTAC
>DASSFC010000038.1:0-15699 GCA_035694865.1 Saccharimonadales bacterium (SeqCode)
TATCTTTTATAATGTTACGCCGTTAAGCACAAGGGGAATAACCGTACCCCTTAACAACCCCTATGATACAGCTTGTAGCTCCTTAGGCTTTAGTGTATTACCCTTTAGCTCCACCTGGCTCCTGGGAAAGCTGAAACCAAACGTGCTGCCCTTGCCCTCTTCGCTCTTAAAGATAATCGCGCCTCCCTGGGCTGCTATCACCTTTTTAGCCATAAACAGGCCTAACCCCGTGCCATCTGGCCGCATCTTCCTAGCATTCCCCGCCCTATAGAATTTGCTGAACAGATGGTGCTGTTCGGCTTTTGGTACTCCAAGGCCAGTATCGGTAACGGTGTAGCGGATTTCGCTATCTGTTGCCTCCAAGCCTACCCCTATAGAACCGCCAGCAGGGGTGTAATAGATAGCGTTATCCATAAAATTCATCACCACCTGCTGTATCTTAGTTTCATCGACATTGACTAAGGGGAACTTAGCCGGGGGTTCATAGGTGAGCGTAAGGTGATGGTTTTTGGCCGTTTCCTGCAGCTGGTTAACCATAGCCCCAACCATCTTGGCTATATCGGTCGGTTTATTTTCAATCACGAACTTGCCACTTTGCAGCCGGGAAACGTTTAGTAAATCAGCGATTAGAAATACCATACGCTCGGCACTGTCAAAGGCGGTCTGGATCATTTGTTTTTCTTTTGTATTAAGCTTGCCAACGTCGCCCTCCAGCACCATGCTCAGGTAGCCCTTTATTGAAGTCAGCGGTGTCCGCAGCTGGTGGCTGGCCATGCTTATAAACTCATCCTTCGTGGCGTCGAGCTCTTTCAGCCGGCTGTTAGCGTGCCTAAGCTGCTTAGTAGCGGCATCAATCTTTTCTTGCAAAGTAACGTTGAACTTTTGGATTTCTTCAAAGCGCAAGGCATTTTGGATGGCGATTACTAATTCGTCGGCGATGATTTCGAGCACGGCCGTATCCTGGCTGGAATAGATACCTCCGCTGCGCTTTGGTCCAAGCAGAATATAGCCAGGCTGCTGAGCGTGACTTTTGGCCGTGCCTTGAAGTTTGACTATTACCGATACACCAGCTTGCTGCATCCTGGTTTTTAGCTGGTCCAGTTCTGATGGCAGTTCGTCAGCAACCAGTGCGCGTCTGGAATTATGATTGGCAGAGTTTATAAGTTCGGCAATTTGCTGCATATCGCCGCTAAATTTGTGGGAGCCTATGTACCTTATACCCGAGCTCGCATTCTCTTTTATCGCAAACAGGCTGTATTCGTTTTTAAGTGTCTTTGCAAGTATGGAGGCGCTTTTAGTAAGCATTTGTTCCAGGTCGATAGTGGTGACCAGGTGTTTGTTAAGCTCGTTGAGAAGTTCCTGGGAGTCATAAGCATCCCTGTAGAACAAGCGGTTGGTAAATTTGTCGAAAAATCTTTTTAGCGGCTGCAGGAGAAAAGCCAGTGCGACGGCTACAATCACAAACACCGCTTGCTCGCTGTTACTTGTATTTCCAGCCTTAAAGAAGAGCGATGTCAGCCCAAAAAGCGAGGCCGCAAAAATACCAGCTAATGTTCCTAGTAGTAATAAATAAGCGACTGAGCGGGCTATAACCAAGCGTATATCAAACAAACGATGACGGGCTATAGCGTAGCTTATGGAGGTTACCAGCAGTAGTGAAAGCAACGGCGGCCCATATTTAGCAGTTTCAAAGTTTGAAGCGGATAAGGCCGGGATAAGCGCATTGGTTATAAGCGCAATTATGATACTGGCCGAAAAACCCAGGGCGATTATCCGGCCCTGGTCTTTTTGTATAGCGTTACCTTTACTTATCAAATTATAGAAATCCCGAATAATTGCACCCAGGATAATCAGTAACGCTAGGTAATACAAAGGCGTGAGTGGTCCATTATCGAATATCAATTTCCCGTTATGCTGGCTTACGGAGCCGGCTACATAACTGCTGACCGAAAGCCCCGAAAATACTACTAGCCCGATAGCGCCCAACCACATCAGCCAGCCAGGATAGTGGGTTTTTTTACCTACGAAGTAGCGGCTAAAAATTGCAGCCATCGCTAATGATAAGAATGCCGTAAGGTAGGCTAACCTATTAAACAGAATGTTTAGGCTTAAATGGGTGGCTTTGTCAGTCAGGTAATTGGAAATGGCATAGCTGTTAATAAGCAGAGTCATCGCAAAGAAGCTTTGGCCGACCCGGGAATGACTGTTCCTAAGAAGTACCGATAGTCCGAGTAATAAGTTCGCTATACAGACTAAAATTAGAATAATGGCTGCAATGTCCACACGCCAATCTTACCTTAAGCAGAGATGAATATTCTAGTGTTTACTCTTTTGGAAAAGCCAGCATTTCATCCAGCCCCGTCCCATGAGCCAGGCCGTCCAACATAATTGCGTACCAATTTTTAGCGTCGCTTTGCTCGGCTTCGGCTTGCTGGGCAAGTTCTTGTTGGCGTCGGCTTACTGAAGGGTAAAACTCTTGGTTAACACCGTATAAAGCGCGGCTTTTCTTGGAATCTATGTAATTAAAGTATTCGTCTCTAATTGGCCGGAACGGGAAATTAAGCTTAAAAAGATTTTTCTCAGCCTTTTTATCGATTATGGTAACAACATGGTCGAAATCAGGGTGGTTTAAGTATTTAAGATAAAGACTTCTATAGAGAAGCAGGCTCGGCAAAACCTGACCGGCACTGCCTCTATATTCAGGTGCAATCGCCAAAGTGCCGACATCAACACACCTTTGCGGGTCGATATCTAATTCCCGACACACCTGGTCACCTGTTACGCCTAGTTCTGTCCGCTCAAGATCTGCTAATGATTTAAGCCCGGCGTCTGAATTATGAATTGTCCTTAAAACTCCAACCGGCATCTGGGCCTCATGGTCAATAACTATAATCATTTGGCTGGCCGGTTCGTATGGCCCATATTCAGCGGCTAAGTCGTCGGGCGTGTTGCCGAAGGTTTCTAAAAATACCGAACCTTCCACGAACCTGGCGAGATCAGAATAGGGATCAGAGCCGTCCACTATATAGCAACCTAGAGCCGTCTGGGGCACTTCTTCTTGAGAATTCAAGAAATCGGCGCACAACAGATGCGCTTCATTGGCTGTCAGGTCATAGCGCGGCGCGTAAACTTCAGCCTGTTCCGGATACTGCTCAATAGTCGCCACTTAAAACTCCTTGTATTCAGCGTGGTTAATACCAAAGAAGCCTTCGGTAAACTTAACCGCTTTTTTTACATCAAATTTTTTACAGGTATAGATATCCACGCTAAAAAACAAGCGGGGCTGATCCCAGGCATAAAAGTGAGCTCCGGATGTTTCCCAGTGTATCCAGGCAGCTTCTCCGTATGTGTCTGACCGATGGGTTACCGGTTCAGTTAATGTTTTCATTTCGATAGCATCAGATAGTCCGGAAAGATATTTCTTAATTTGGGCGGCCTTAAGAGGGGCTTTAGGGTAGCCCTCTATAACTGCACGTTGCCGATAAATTTCTGGTGCTAAATCTTTCATTCCGTTGTTTCTGATTAAAAAATGAGCATTTGTAAGAGGACCAGTTGGTGGTTCTCAAACAAATGCTCATATTATGCTAATGTACTAATGGTTTCTAACCTGATATTAACATATCATTTATTCGTAGATAAGTCAATATTAAAAAATAATAAAATAAATATGTCAAAAGCGAAAATCGCTGTTATAGAAGATGAACGCTCCATCCGGGAAATGTATCGGATGAGATTCGAGGCCGCTGGTTATCAGGTGTATGAGGCCGAAGATGGCATTGAAGGCCTAAAAGTAATAGAGACAAATAATCCGGACATTGTTCTGCTTGACCTGAGGATGCCCCGGCTGAGCGGCAAGGAAATGCTGGAAAAAATGCGGGCGACCGACTGGGGAAACAGTGTTTTGGTGATTGTCTTGACTAACCTTAGTCCGACAGAGGCAAGATTAGATATGAGGTTACTGGGCGTGCAGCAATACATCGTCAAAGCCCACACCACTCCATCCCAGGTTTTGCAGGCGGTCAACGAAGTACTTGTTCGGCATAATAAATTGCCCAGACAGTAGACTACGCAGTGATTACAAGCTAAAATTTAAGCAAATGCCAAAGATTGCCATCGTCGAAGATGATTTAGCCATTGCCCAGATGTATCGGATGAAGTTCGAGGCTGAGGGTTACCGGGTTGATATTGCCGAAAATGGAAAGCTGGGCCTGGGGCTATGTGAACAGATGAAGCCGGACTTAGTCCTGCTCGATTTGATGATGCCCGAGATGAACGGCGATGAAATGCTCGAAAAAATGCGGGCGACCGACTGGGGTAAGTCCATCAAGGTCATAATTTTGACCAACGTGGGCGAGCAGGAAGCGCCCGAAAAGTTAAAGAGCCTGCACGTCAGCAACTATATAGTCAAAGCCGAAATGACGCCTAAACAAGTAGCAGAACTAGCCAAAAAAGAGCTGGCCGTCGAATAAGACTCATGAAAATCGGGATTGTCGGCTGGGGCGTCGAGGGCCAAAGCGTTTACCGTTATCTTGGGCCCGCAAATGATTATTTAATCGTTAACGAAGAGCCGCGCGATGATTTCCCGGCCGAAACTGACAAAGTGCGCGTCAGATTTATCGACGCGCCAAGGCAACCGGGCCTGACGGGTAACGTAGCCGATCTTTCATATTTAGACGGAATCGACAAATGCGACAAAATCGTATATAGCGTAGCCAACACCAAAAATTTAGAGAAAAAATTCGGCCGCAGCCAGGCCTTTTGGTCTAAGACGACAACTGCTCAGCAGTTATTTTTTGAAGGTGTTAAAACTAAAAATGTTATTGGTGTGACCGGAACCAAGGGTAAGGGAACGACATCGACTTTGATTTTTGAAATGCTCAAAGCCGCCGGTAAAAAAACTTTTTTGGGCGGTAATATCGGCAAAAGTCCGCTGGATTTTATTAGTGAGGTTGAACCACAAGACTGGGTTGTTTTGGAGCTGTCTAGTTTTCAGCTATATAACCTTACCTACAGTCCGCATATAGGGGTTTGCCTGATGATTGCGCCGGAGCATCTCGAATGGCATGACGATATGACGGATTACGTCGAGGCTAAAGCTAACCTGTTCCGACATCAGAAAACGGATGACATCGCGGTTTATTTCCCTGAAAACAACTACTCCAAGCGGATTGCCGGCTATTCGTCAGGAAAGAAAGTCCCGTACTTTGCCAAACCTGGTGCGTTTGTGCGCGGCGACCGGAAAATCGTGGTTGGCGAAAACGAGACCGAAATTATAGGTTTAGATGGAATCAAGCTGCTTGGCGAACACAATCACCAAAACATTTGTGCCGCTTTGACGGCCGTCTGGCAAATCTGCCAAGATATTGAGCCTCTGCGCAAGGTTTTATCGACTTTCAGCGGCTTAGAGCATAGGCTGGAATTCGTCCGCGAATTAGGCGGCGTTAAATACTATGATGATTCTTTTGGAACAACGCCTGATACGGCTATCGTGGCTATCAAAGCCTTCGTCCAGCCAGTGGTCTTGGTTTTGGGCGGCCATGATAAAGGGCTCGATTACACTGATTTGATAGATGAAATCACGGCGCGCGACCGGGTGCGGCATGTGATTACTATTGGAGCTATCGGGCCGAAGTTGGGCGAAATGCTGCGGCAAAAAAACTTCCAGGCTATTACCGAGGGTCTTTCTAGCATGCCGGAAATTGTGGCTGAAGCGCGTCGCCGGGCGCAGCCCGGCGACGCTGTCGTCTTATCCTGCGGCACATCTAGTTTCGGGTTATTCAAAGACTATAAAGACCGCGGCAACCAGTTCAAACAAGCCGTTCGCGAGCTTACTTAATCCACGGTAAGCTCGGCCGCCCGAATAACGTTTTCGAATAAGGCGCAGACTGTCAGCGGGCCGACGCCGCCCTTTTCGGGTGTGATTATCAGATCATCGCGTTTATAAACTTCGGGTGCCAAATCGCCCACCGTTTTTCCGTCTTCGCTGGCTGTACCGGCATCGACGATAACAGCACCATGTTTAATCATATCCGGATATAAAATCGCCGGGTTGCCGGTAGCAGTGACAATAATATCGGCTTTGAGCGTCCGGTCCTTTAAATCTGGTATTTCCCTGTCGATAACCTCAACTTTGTGGCCGGCTTTTTTTAGTATGCGCTCCAGCGGCGCGCCGACCAGTTTTCCCCGCCCAATCAGCAAGATATGCTTATCTTTTATATCGATGTTGTAACCGCTCAGAAGCCACAAGATAGCCATTGGCGTAGCTGGTTCAAAATTAGATTTTTGGCCCAATGCATCGACATCTTTTGCAGGGTTTACCGAGTTAACGATTCGATCCGTATCATCTGGTTTTTCCAACGGCAGCTGCACGATGATGCCGTGTACAGTTTTATCGTTACTTAACTTGTTAAGTATCTGGGGTGCTTCGCTTTGGGTGATTTTATGAACTTCAACATCAATGCCTATATCGGCTCCGTATTTTTGCTTAAGATTCACATAGGTATTGATTACCGGGTCATCCTTAGTCTGGACGATGGCTAATTTAGGAATAACGCCCCGGCCTTCGAGGCTACGGACTTGCCTGGCGTGGCGTTCCTTTATATAGCCGGCTAGTTCAGAACCATTGAGTAACTTCATCAACGTAATTCTACCCCAGTTATAGTCTATCTGCCAAAGCAGATGAACAGATTGACAGCCTAACCATAAAAGGTATAGTAATACTTAATTACGGTGCTCCAAGAAAATGCAAATTCTTAAACAAAAAACAAAACTGCCCGTCAAAGTAATCAAAGGTAGGCTGCTAAATAATGTCAGGCAGTTTTCAGTTTGGCAGTTAGCGGTCTTTATGCTGACTTTTGGCGTAGTTGGATACGTCATTTTTCACACTTTTGCCGCAACCACTACCACCACTACTACTACCACTACAACATGGAGTACTTATGCCAGCCCCTTCGGAGATAAAAATTGTGACAATAAGAATCTTACCAGTACTACTGCTGATGACTGTGTGGCCAGCTGCACAGGCAACAGTAACTGCGGCGGCAGTTGTGTGATAGTTAGCGGTGGCGGTACCGGCAGTTGCCGGCCAATGACCATGCAAACCTGTTCTGATGCTACCAACCAGGCCCAATCTACGATTGTGAATTCGCAGATTGATCAAGGAGTGGACTATAATGTATGGTCTACTGATTCACTTTGTAAATACAACAACCCGGACCCTAAGGACACTCAGAGTTCTGCTTATCGTAATTCTAAGACAGACACACGCATCTACGCGATGGGCAGGGGCATAATAACCTGCGTCGGCGCCAACCCCAGTACCAAATTTATGCAGACTTTAACGCTTAGCCAGCATTGCCCCGGAGGCAATGTTGCGATTGGACATAGTAATGCAGCCGGAACTCCCCCTTCAGGGTTGGGCACTTGGATAGTTTACAAACTGACTGATAGCGGCAGCGGTTTCCCCGCCCGCGGGCTGAAAATTTATGTATCGGAAGGCTGCACTCTGTCACGAAACGCCATATCGGACGTCACAACAAATCCGATTACTACAAAGCACAGGCGCTGGAAGGTTGGCGATCATGTCACCCCTAACAGCGTCCTTTGCGAAATATCGCCAGGAACAATCGAAATGGGCTGGGCGAACGAAGGCCGACAAGCAATTTCTGGTGGGGGGCATTTCAGGAATGAGATCGAGCCGGCGGCCTATACTTGCTTTTGGAAGAAAGAACCAACCTATGGATACTGGTCGACCGCCTGGGGCCTTAGCTTTAACAATTTTGTTTTGAAATACGACGGTAATCGCTTTACCGGCACGAAAGGTCCGAACGCCTACGGCGCCTGCCAAAGCTACCCCAAGCCCGCGAAATACAAAACAACTTGGTGATAAAACTAGACCAGCCACCGTTAGGCTAGCGGCCAGCCGAAGGTGGATTCATAGTGGGCAAAAGTACCCGCTGAGTTTTCATCTTCCCCAGTTCGTCCTTGGACACAGTTCGGAAGACTGACAGCTCTTTGGCAGGAACATCTCCAAGTTCTAAATTGCCTTGAGAGTTCACTATTCCGTCAAGTAGCTGTACCGGCTCTCCTTTATGCGAAAAGTACTGAGCTTTGTGTTCATAAGCTTGATTTACGCTGAAGAAATAATTTTGACTAACGTCGGTCGCCCGGTTGGCCATATTTGCATCGGTTGCTAAGTTGCCGGCATACCATACTTGTTCGTCCGGAGCTATCGCAATGTATCTTGGATTTTCCCAAACAAGATACTCACCTGGCCGTACTACGAACTTGTCTGCTTTCCCGTCATTGTTGGGGTTCGGCTTGGCCGGCATAAACTTCCTGCTGCCGATGACAGAATGATAAAGAACCGTTCCAGGGGGTAAAACTACAGTCAATCCGTAGGCTATATGATTCAATATTATTTTTTTAGGATCCGTGTTGGCGGCTATATAGAGCATTTGCTGGGCATACTCATAGGGATTATTGGAAGGGACAGGTGTAACGTTTTCTATGCTTGGATCCTGGGATTCTAGCATTGTTATCTGCGGTGCTGCATGCCCGTCTTTGCCATATTGATCAAATGACACATCAGTAGCTACTGCCGATTTGGCTTCGTAGTGGGCAGACCGGTTTGGCTGGCTTGCCGTCACAGCCAGCGTGGCAGCTGATGCCAAGGCTGCACTAGTAGCCAGGAGCTTCCTGGCTCGGTGACTTGCTTCTTTATCCAAATCTTCTTGTTTGTTTTGGGTCGGTTCTGGTGAACCTTCTGGTTCGGGCATAACTAATTTATTAACATAGCGCTTTTGAAATAGCAATCCGGCTGAGGGCTAGCTATTGACACTTAGGCGTCTGCCTCTATAGTTAGAGCTAGGTAAACACAAGTTCTAAGGCCAAAAATATACCTTTATCTTCCGAATAAAATGAAGGTCAAATCGTGAAACAAAAAGCTATTAAAAGTATTAAACGGATATCGCTTTGGCGGCTACTGATATTCGGTTTGGCTGGCGCGCTGGTGGTAGGCTATTTTAACCATCGCGGCTTTGCTTATTTGGTTGGTGACCCGCCAACTGCTCCTACTAACTTGACCGCCAGCCTTGTTAATAGCAATGAGGTACAAATAAGCTGGGGACCCAGTTCTAGCTCATCCGTAAGTACTCTTTATTATTCTATTTATCGCAATAATGTACTGGTAACTACTACAACCGCACTAACCTATTATAATTCCGGGCTCCTAAATTCTACTACCTATACTTATTATGTAACCGCTCATGACCAATTCGGTACAAGCCCTGCTTCTAATAGCGTCTCGATAACAACACCTGCTCCGCCGCCACCGCCGAATCCTAGCGGCTTAACCGCCAAGGCCGTAAGCACATCGGAGATAGATTTAAGCTGGACGGGTAATACCCTGGCCGTTGGATATATGATTTTTCGCAATACTGGCCAGATAAATACAACCGGACCCGGTATCACCACGTACAAAGATACGGGTCTGGCCACCGGTACAACATATAGCTACTACGTTGAGGCATATTATCAGAATCCCTACAGCGTCAGCGGTCCTTCAAACATAGTCTCTGCCACCACCCTATCTCCGCCGCCGCCGCCCACAGCACCAACCAACCTTAGCGTTGAGACTCTCGATGACGAGGAAATTGACTTAAGCTGGACTGCCAGCACCAGCTCTACGGGCATCAGCGGCTACAACATTTATCGTAACGGCGGTTATATCGGAAGTACTTCATCAACCACTATCTCTGACACAGGTTCGTCGACCGCATATTATGACAGCGGTCTGGCTTCGGCAACATCTTATTCATATTACGTTGTCGCGATTGGTGGTGGCGGTGTTGCGAGCAGCCCATCTAGCTCTGTCTTGGCTAAGACCCAGAGCACTACTCCGCCCTCAGCGCCGGCCAGATTTAAAGCTACGGTGATATCATCCAGCACGGTTAACTTAAGCTGGACTGCCAGCGTTCTCGGCCAAGTCGGCATTAAAGAATATGATATCTATAAAGTTATCCCACCCGACACAACTGATGATAATGGAGTACTCGACGGTACTCTGATAGGTTCAACCACAGGCACTAGCTATCAGGTTAGCGGTCTAGCCGCCAGTACCGACTATGGCTTTTATGTGATTGCCGTTGATACAACTGGCAACTTCAGCGAAGAAAGCACTGAAGCGTTGGCTACAACTAACGCTCTTGGCTACACCCTCGGCGTCGGTCTGTCAGCCTCCTTAACCGAAATCGGTAATGGTGTCACCGGTACAGTTATAAATACGACAATCTCCGGCAGTTACACAAGCTGTACGAAAAAATTTGACAGTGATGGCTCTGCTATTGACACCAGTTGGTCCGGCAGTTTTAACGGGATAACAAGTTATTCGCAAACAGTTTACCCGCCCAGCGGTTCTACGTCGTATACTTTCTATTCCTACGAACTGTCTTGCACTAATGGAGTCAGCACCGCCGTTAGCGGCATCGATGTCCGAGTGTATAACGATAGCCTCACTAATTGAGTAGTTATACTTTTAATAACACTCGACCGAGCCATATAAAATAATAAGCTGATTGAAAAAACAGAGGTAATTTGCTAAAGTTTCCCTGTTGCGTAGCGGGCCATTAGCTCAGCTGGTTAGAGCAGCGGCCTCTTAAGCCGCGTGTCCAGGGTTCGAGTCCCTGATGGCCCTCCAGAATGAACAAAGCAGAACTACGAGCTTTATACAGGCAAATCCGCCTCCGGATGAGCCGCAGCGAGGTCAACTCCAAAAGCCGGATAATCGGTCGGCGGCTGCTGAACGAAATCGATTGGAATTCATATAGTAAAATTTGCCTATTTAATCCTATCGCCAGCTTAAACGAGGTTGATGTTAATGGCGTTGCTTCCAGGCTTAAGGCCCAGCGGCGGGATATAGAAATCCTGTCTTCCGATAAGGCCGCTAAAATCACTGAGGCTAAGTTCAATTTGATAATAGTGCCCTGCCTGGCTTACGACGCTGATAATTACCGGCTGGGCTGGGGTGGCGGTTTTTATGATAAATTCTTGGCTGAGCAGCCGAAAGCTCTAAAAGTAGGTGTCTGTTTTCAGAACGGTTTTGTTGAAGGTGGCTTGCCGCATGAGCCCCACGATATCCCGCTCGACAAGGTTCTCTCCGAGGTATAGTCTGGTTGTAATTAGCCGATGCGTGGTACCCGCTGAGGGATTCGAACCCCCGACCTCCTGGTCCGAAGCCAGGCGCTCTGATCCGCTGAGCTAAGCGGGCTCAGAGCTCATTTTAACAGATTAAGAAGCGATAATTTTCTGAAGCTTCTGGCTATCGACCGTCAGTGTGCGGCCGCCTTTAATGACACCATCTTTTTTTAGCCTTTGAATTTGCAGCGATGCAGTCTCGCGGGTCAGATTACACATGTCGGCCAGGGTTTGGGAAGTGAGGGGAATATTAAGGCAGATTTTATCATCGGCTGGCGTTCCGGCCCGGTCGGCCAGGAACGCCAGCACAGACGCGATTTTATGCCGAGCACTGCGAGCCGTCAGTGTTTCGATACGCTCGGAGAATAACTCATTTAAGGTGTAGGTATAAGAAATCAGCTTTTCGCCTAGTTCCAAATCGCCTTTTATCAGCTCTTGAAACTGATTTTGAGGCATTGCTTTTACCTCACTGTCCGTCATGCATTCATAAAAGTAACGGGTAACGCCAACGCCTGATAAATAGCTCGTTAGAGGGAAGGACTCGCCAGGCGCATAGACGAAAATAGTCCGCCGGTTCTCACCTTGCTGCAGATACGACACCTTAACGTACCCCTTTACCAGCAGATAAATGTTATCTACGGGGTCGCCTTCGTAAATTAAAATCTGGCCGCGGCTTAATTTACGAACGGGCAGCTTATCAAACAGCTGTTCCATCTTTTAAACCTCGCTTTTTAACCACCTTAGCGCTTCGACCCGTTCGCCGAAGACCCTAACTTTATCACGTTTACCAGCTATTAGAACCAAGGTATTGACCATTATTTGAACACCGACGTTGCCATAAACTGCGACTTTATCGTAATCAGCCGTGGTCATCGCGGCGATTGCCTCCTTGCGGGCCCGGGCCATTTTGCCGCTTATATCAATCTTTGGCACATCAGTGACATCAGCCAGAATCAAAACTTTCTTGTGCTTAGACTTGAGTCGCTGAGCCTGCCGCACCAGCTCTTCAACCGCGCCGATTACCGAATCAGGTGTTTGGCTGCCAAAATAAACCTGTTCGATAAAACCTGCCGGGTTAAAGGTAGTTGTAACTTTGATTTTTGCCATAGAACCTCCTTGGTACGCGTGGAGGGATTCGAACCCCCGGCCTTTGGTACCGGAAACCAACGCTCTATCCAGCTGAGCTACACGCGCTTAACAGAGGTAATTATACCAGTTATTGGTTGTCGTTAGAGGTCTTTGGAATGTTTCGCTCGGTCTGGGTCAGCGTTGCCTGGAGTATTTTCAGGATGCTTTTGGCGTGCTCACGGCTCATGCCCACCCTAGCCACTGTTTGTGAGGTATTTACCGGTCCGCTCTGCATGAAATTCATAATCACGCCGTAGTTATTTACGACTATATCGACTACATCAGTAAAAAGGACGCGGTCTTCGCCGGCGGTAGGCTGGATCAAGCTTAGGCCGTTGGTTTCGCGGCTGACGGGTATTTTTTCCAGGCCGTAACCGGCTATTTCCCAAAGCTTGACGGCTTCGTCGTCTTTTGCGCCAAAGTGGCTGATTAAAAGTAGTAATACATCCTCGGCTGGGCGGGCCTTACCAAGCTCAAAGCTAGCCAGCTCCATAACATCGATTTCGACGGCACCAGACACTTCTGCCAGGGATTCGTTAGCCTGGGTGCGGAGCTGTTTAAGCTTCTTCCCCAAAGGTTTATAAGGGTTCTTGTTCGCCTCGTTCATCTACCTCTTATTGTACAATATGGCTGATGAGCCTTCAGGAAAATGTTAGCCTAGCTGGATACAGCACAATGCGGCTGGGCGGCCCGGCCCGTTATTTGGCAGATGCTAAAAAACCCGAGGAAGTCAGCCAGCTGGCCAACTGGGCTAAAACCAGCGGCCTACCGGTCATTATGATTGGCCGCGGCAGTAATATTATCTGGCGCGATGACGGCTTTAACGGGCTGGTCATTGTTAATAAGCTGATGGGCCGCGATGTGCTAAGCCAGGACAACCACTCTTCAACTATTAAGTTCGCCGCTGGAGAAAACTGGGATAAAAGCGTTGCCTGGACGGTCGATAAGAAATTGACGGGGCTGGAGTATATGTCGCTTATACCAGGCACAGTAGGCGCGGCCCCAGTTCAAAATGTCGGCGCTTACGGAGGAGAATTATCCCAGACTTTATTGGAGCTGGAAGCTTATGACACCCAGATGAATACTTTTGTCCGGCTACAGAACCATGAATGCAATTTCTCCTACCGGTCTAGCCGTTTCAAGACGAATGACAAGCACCGTTTTTTAATAACATCAGTTACGGTGACATTACGCAAAACTAACCCGATGCCGCCATTTTATGAGTCATTGCAGAGATATCTGGATGAGAATGGGATTAATAAATTTACACCCAAGACCATCCGGGAAGCCGTGATTGCGATCCGCCAGGCCAAGCTGCCCGATCCGGAAAAAGTAGCTAACAATGGGTCGTTTTTTACTAATCCGATAGTTGAACAGGCTAAGTTCACCGAGCTAAAGGCACGCTACCCGGCGATAATTGGCTGGCCGGCAGCCGGCGGCCAGGTTAAACTGGCCGCCGGCTGGCTGGTCGAGCAGGCTGGCTTTAAGGGCTACCAAGATCCTCAGACCGGAATGGCAACCTGGCCGAATCAGGCGTTGGTTCTGGTTAACGAGAAAGCCCGCTGCACGTCTGACCTCTTGGTGTTCAAGCAAAAGATCGTCGACAAAGTCCAGCAATTGTTTGGCGTGGCGCTTGAGCAAGAGCCGGAACTACTTCCCTGACTGCTTGTCACTGGGCAGGGGGAACTGGAGGCTGAACTCCTTCACTTCATTACTTAACTTGTTAAGTGATTTATCGTCGCTCCGTTTTTTTATCGCCTTAAGCATCCACTCGGCCACCTGCTCCATATCCTTCTCTTTCAGTCCCCTGGTGGTAATGGCTGGTGTGCCTAAACGGACACCGCTGGGGCGGAATGGCGGCAGCGGATCGTCAGGTATAGCATTTTTATTCAGATTGAGACCGATTTTATCAAAGATAGCTTCAACTTCGCCGCCATCCAAATCAAAGCTGCCCTTAACATCGGCTAAAATCAGGTGGTTGTCGGTACCGTTAGTTACAAGTTTAAAGCCCCGTTGCATCATCTCGTCGGCCAGCCGCTTGGCGTTTTTAAGAATCTGCTGGGCGTAGGTCTGGAATTCGGGCTGGCTGGCTTCGTAAAAAGCCACCGCCTTGGCTGCCGTATTGTTCATGTGCGGGCCGCCCTGGAAGCCAGGGAAAATTTCCCTGTCGATTAGGGTTGGCAGGTTTTCAAGCGTCTTTTCGACTTTTTTCAGCGGATTGCCTACTTTACCCTTGGTCAAAATCATCCCGCCGCGCGGTCCGCGCAGCGTTTTATGGGTTGTGGTTGTAATCAGATGGAAGCCAAAATCAAAGGGGTTTGGTAAAGCTTTGCCGGCAATTAATCCGGCGATGTGGGCCATATCGGCCATCAGTAAAGCGCCGACTTCGTTGCCGATGTCAGCGAATTTAGCGTAATCGAGGTTACGCGGGTAGCCCGAAAAACCAGCCAAAATGATTTTAGGTTTTTCTTTCAAAGCGACCCGGCGCATTTCATCGTAATCAATCTCGCCGGTTTCTTTATCCTTAATGCCGTAGCGGACAAAGTTATAAAGGCTGGCCATGGTCGTTACCGGGTGGCCGTGGGTTAAGTGGCCGCCATGGTCGAGCCTCATGCCCAGAACTGTATCGCCGGGATTAAGCCAGGCAAAATAAACGGCTACATTGGCCGGCGCACCTGAATGCGGCTGGACGTTAGCGTGGTCGGCGCCAAAGAGTTTCTTCGCGCGTTCGATTGCCAGTGTTTCCAGAGGGTCGGTGAATTCCTGGCCGCCGTAATAGCGGCGGCCAGGATACCCTTCCGAATATTTATTAGTAAAAACGCTGCCGAGTGCCTCAAGCACATCACGGCTGACATAATTCTCGCTTGGAATCAGCTCCAGGCCTTCACGCTGGCGCTGCTGTTCCGAAGCAATCAGCTTGGCTACTTTATCGTCTTTCATCTTAAAAACTCCCTCTTTTTAGTTAATTATCGAAGATTTTGAGGGAAGCTAAATCATCTTATAATTCTACCAGCAACATAACATAAAATGAGTTGTAATAATGTAGCTGGACATTTTATATCTTTTACGATATTTTATCGGACAGATGTACGAAGTTAATCAAAAGATTGGCCGACTTATTTATCAAATACGGCAAGAACGCGGTCTAACTCAGGCGGCCTTTGCCAAGCAGCTAGGTACCAGCCAGTCGGCCGTCAACCGGATAGAGCACGGTAAGCAGAATTTAAGCCTAGACACCCTCGGCCGGATCAGTGACGTTTTGGATAAACAGCTGATTTCGCTAACCGGCAGTACCATCAATCTAAAAATCCAGGGCGGCCACGAGTTAAGCGGTGCTATCGAACTTAAGACTTCTAAAAACGCGGCGGTTGCCCTGCT
>DASSFC010000039.1:0-35013 GCA_035694865.1 Saccharimonadales bacterium (SeqCode)
GAGTCCGTCGCCAGCCCAACCCTCTCCGGCCCCATCAGCGCCGGCCGCGGCAGCCCAGCCAAGCACCCCGGTCGCCGCGAAGACAAAACCTCCCAAGGGCAGTAAAACTGCGGCAGTTACTACCTCGCATCTTGAGTTAGCCGTACCAAAGGCTTCATATGGTCCACTGGCTACCAAAATTAGCCTATTATTCGGCCTAAGCCTAGGCATATTCTGGATAAGCCGCCATTTAAGGGCGTTTAAGAGACTTGTCCTTGAAGGAGAACACTACGCCGTCGGACATCCGCTGACAGATGTGGGCTTAGTAGTAGTTGCCTGCTTGTTGTTTATTATCAGCCAGACAGCCGGCCTTATCCAGTAGCTACCGGACTACGACGTTGGTCGAGCCAAAGATGGCAGCAAGTTCGCGTAGGCTTTCCTCGTTTATAGCGATTGTCTGAGGCAGTTTTATTATCTGTTTAGCGGCGCTTTGGCCGGTAACTAAGACTACTTCTGTGTCGCCTTTATAACCGTCAAGCTTTTGTTTTAGGTTCATGAGAATTGGCTGGTCCTGGCTGTCTTCGAGTCGGATGTATAGCCGCTGTTTGGATAGTTCTTCGCCAATATCCAAGCTGCTCTTGGCTTTGCCGGGGCTTGCATCCTCGTCTTCTTTTACAATCCGGGCCTGTTCGACCAAGATTTTGAGTTCACCGCGGCTAAAGTCAACCTTACCTTTTGCTAATATCACATTGTCGATCTGCCAGATGTCCTGGCTTTTAGCATAAGTTTTGGGGAAAACTATCAGCTCCGCTTCTGAGCCAATATCGGCCAGCCTGACAAAGGCCATTTTTGCCCCGTTTTTAGTGGTAATTTCGCGGATATTAGTAACAGAGCCGCCGATGCTAACGATCCGGCCATCGAAAGTTTTATCGAGTGACGCAATTGGCTTGGCCAAATTATTAAGTATCACCTCGTAAGCAGTCAGAGGATGACGGCTCAGATAAATACCTAGCAACTCTCTCTCCCAGGTGAGCTGAATCGACGGGTTGGCAGTTTCAGCTGAAACTTCAAGTTTTAGCTTAGCATCGAACTGGTTTTGTCCACCGAAGAGCCCGACTTGTCCTGATTCAGAATCTTTCTGCGCTCGGCTGCTTAAAGCCAGGATGTTATCGACATTGGACAGCAGCGTTGCGCGTTCGCCATAGTTGTCCATTGCGCCTGACTTTATCAGGCATTCCAGGGCTTTGCGGTTTACGATGCGGTAGTTTACCTCACAGCAGTAATCTTCGAGTGAGGAAATTTTGCCGCCCAGCGCCTGCCGCGCCCGCAAAATTTCCTCGACCGCACCGTGGCCAACATTTTTAATGGCATCCATGCCGAATCTGATCTGTTGGCTGCCGGGAACCACACCGAATTCATGGAATGATTCGTTTATGTCAGGCGGCAGTACCTGGATTCCCATTTTTTTGCATTCGGTTATCTCAATCGCCAGGCGGTCGATATTATCATAATCACTGGTCATTAAAGCCGCCATGAATGCATCGGGGAAGTTAGATTTAAGATATGCCGTCTGGTAGGCGATCAAAGCGTAGCAAGCCGAGTGCACCTTGTTAAAGCCGTAGTCGGAGAAAGCTTCAATTTGGTCCCATATCTTCTCGGCTGTTTTGCGGTCGGTCTTACTATGCTCAATCATCCCTTCGATGAAGTCTTTCTTCATCTTAATCATGGTATCTTTTTGTTTTTTACCGGCGGCTTTGCGCAGGGTATCGGCCTGCCCGCCCGAAAAGCCGCACATATCTTTGCTGATCTGCATGAACTGCTCTTGGTAGACCAAAACCCCATATGTGTTTTTTAAAGCCGCCTCCATTTTAGGATGCAGATACTCAATTTTGCGCAGGCCGTGTTTGCGGGCGATGAAATCTTCGATGAACTGCATCGGACCGGGCCGGTAAAGTGCGTTCATCGCAATAAGGTCATCAAAAACCGTCGGCCTTAATTCTTTCAAATAACGCTTCATGCCGGCAGATTCAAACTGGAATACGCCTGTCGTATCGCCCCGCTGAAATAGCTCGAAGGTTTTTTTATCGTCAAGTGATACTTTACTGATATCGAGATCCTTGTCGTGGACTTTTTTGACAATTCGCAATGCATTTTTAATGATAGTCAGATTTGATAAGCCCAAAAAATCCATCTTAAGGAGTCCCAGTTCTTCGACGGGTCCCATTGAATACTGCGTCGCGACTACGCCTTTTTGGGCCATCTCTAAAGGCGTGAATTTGACTGTCTCTTCCGGCGCGATCACGACACCGGCCGCATGTACACCGTGGCTACGGATTGTCCCTTCAAGCTTTATAGCTAAGTCAAACACCTTTTGCGACTGCTCATTAGCAGCGTACTCAGCTTTAAGTTCCTGATTTTCGCGCAGTGATTTTTCTAAAGGAATATGCCGGCCCTGAATCGGCGGCGGAATCATTTTAGCCAACCTGTCCGCCTCGGCGTAAGGTACCTGTAAGACACGTGCCACGTCTCTGACTGAATTGCGGGCGGCCATCCGGCCGAAAGTCACGATGTTAGCCACTCTATCAGCGCCATATTTCTCGATGCAATAATGTATAACTTCATCACGCCGCGTATCCTGGATATCGATATCCATATCAGGCATGCTGATGCGGTCGGGATTCAAGAACCGTTCGAACAATAGGTCGTACTCTAGCGGATCTATTTCGGTAATCCGCAGCGCATAAGCCAAAATCGAACTGGCAGCGCTGCCGCGGCCCGGCCCGAACACAATGCCGCGGTCTTTACCCCAGTTGATAAAATCAGCCACAATCAAAAAATAGCCGTTAAAGCCCATCCTGTTGACGATTCCAAGTTCATATTCAGCCCGGGCAATGACTTCACTGCTAAGTTTTTTCTTTATATCGGCCATATTAATTTTTTCAGCTTTTTGACTATCAAGCCCGGCATAACGCCAAGCTAAGCCTTGCCAGACTTTCTCTTCAAGATAGGTTTTTTCGCTCAGGCCTTTAGGGGTGGGGAACTTAGGAATCAAAATTTGGTCAAACGATAGTTTTACATCGCATCGTTCTGCTACCTGACTCGTATTCGATATAAGGTCTGGATTGATTTTTGACCAGCGTTTAATAATTTCTTTAGGGTCAGCCACATGCAGCTCAAATTCCTTTAGGCTGAATCGCTGCTCATCAGATAGGAATGAACCGGTCTGGATGCACAGTAAGATTTCATGGGCTTCCTGGTCTTCATGCAGAAGATAATGGGCGTCACAAGTCACCAGGGCCGGTATATCTGACTCTTCTGAGATCCGTAAAAGCCCCTGGTTGACTTTATCCTGTTCGTCCCACGCCGTCGGGTGTTCCGGATGGCCGTGATCCTGCAGCTCTATATAATAGCGGTCACCAAAAATTTTTTTATACCATTCAGCCGTTTTCCTGGCTAAGTCATACTGGTCTTGGCGTAAAGCATCGCTGAGTTCGCCGCCGATACAACCTGATAGGACTATCAGACCATCGTTATATTTTTCTAACAATACCCTGTCTATTCGTGGCCGGTAATAAAAGCCCTCCAGGTTAGCGATTGTCGACAGGTGCATCAGATTTTGATAACCAGCGTTGTTCATAGCAAGCAGGGTCAGGTGATAATATTGGCGGTCATGGGCCGGGTCTTTGTCCGTATACAGCCTTGGTGCAATATATGCTTCTAAGCCGATGATGGGTTTTATGCTTTGTTCTTTAGCAGCCTTATAAAATTCAATCACGCCGCTCATAGTGCCATGATCAGTTATAGCGACGGAGCTCATGCCCAGCTGTTTTATCCGGTCAATCAACGCCGGCACTTTAGTCAAACCGTCCAGCAGACTGTACTGGGTATGGTTGTGCAGGTGTACAAAATCATCGGCTTTGAGTGCCGCTTTGGTTTTTCCCATTACTAATAATTATAAGCCAGGAGCCGGCCGTTACCGGCCGGCTCCTGTAGTAAAAATTGCTTATTTAACGTTAGCTTTTAAGATACTTACCGAGGTTTCTGGCAGCCTGCTTGGCTTGCTTAACAGCCTTATTGAGTTCTGGGTCATTGGCCTCACCGCTGCGGAAAGCTTTTAAGACTTCGCTGGCTTTATTTTGGGCGTCCTTAGCTTTAATAACAGCCTCATTGAACTCAGTCCGGGCTGACGAGCTCAGGGTGACGGTCTTTTCTTTTGTGGCCTTAAGCATATCTTTAAGCTCGTCATTAGCCTGGTTTAGCTGGTCTTCGGCACTGTCTTTAGCATCTGCGGCTTTATCGGCCAGGTCCGCTCGTGTATCAGCGCCGCTTTTTGGCGCCGTAATAATACCGGCCAGATAACCAACTGTGCCGGCAATAGCTGAACCGATAGCCACCTTACGCTTAGTGTGCGGATTTCTACGGAATGTCATATCTAACCTCTCCTTCTGCGGGCTTTGCTTGTCTGGTTAACTATACTGCCAAGCAGCCGGACAATAGCCAGGGGCGAGGCAGCTTTTTCAAATGTCGTAGCGGCGGCGGCCATTGATGCCGTGACGTTTTCAGCCCGCTCGGTAATCCGGCGCAGCTGCTTTAAGACTTTTATCGCAAAAACGCCGACTACTATTAGGACAATTAGAAAAATTGCTAAAATTGAGCTCACTATGATAACCAGTACTTCACTCGCTGTATTCATGTTAGCAGTATAATCCTAAACTATCGGGCACGGCAAATATGTGACCTATGTTACAGCCCAAGCTGCTTTTTTATTAGCTCCTGGGCGATTTGCGGATTGGCTTTACCCTGGCTTTTGGCCATAACCTGGCCAACTAAAAAGCCTATGGCCTTCATCTCCCCGTTCTTGACATCTTCGGCAGCTTTTTGGTTCTGTGATAATACCTCTGCCACTATTTTTTCAAGCTCAGTCTTATCTGACATTTGAAGTAAGTTTTTTTTCTCGGCTATGGCACGGGGAGACCCTTGGTCATTTATCATTTCGTAGAAGACGTCCTTGGCGGCGGTAGAGCTCAGCTCGTTGGTTTCGACCATTTTAGCTAATTCGACCATTCTGTCTAATCCTATGAGCGTGGCGACCGGAGCTGGTTTTATACTTCCATCTTCTTCATATATACCTGTTTTCCAGTGTAACCAAAATGCAATCCGACGAGCTAAAGCATGCCCATACTTATCCTTGACTTCCTCTACGGTCTTTGCCATATCGGGCACAGAGATGATATCTTCAATGCTTTTCGTATCAATGTCCAGTTTTCTAAAACTATTCCTGTAATCATTTGGTAGCTTGGGCATTTCGGCTTTAATCTTATCTATGAACTGTTGATCAAGCTCAATCGGGGGGATGTCCGGCTCCGGCATATAGCGGTAATCATGAGCCTCCTCCTTGCCTCTCTGACTAGTCGTTTTTTGTTTGGCTTCATCCCAACCCCGGGTTTCTTGATCTACTGTGGCACCTTTTTGGTAAAGCTCGGACTGACGCTTAATCTCATAGGCGACGGCATTTTCGACACTGCGGAAACTGTTGAGATTTTTTACCTCGGCCCGTTTGCCAAGCTTTCCGGGTGCTGGGCTGACACTTACATTGACATCAAACCGCATATTACCGTGATAAAGGTCGACATCGCTGACACCAGCATACTTCATCAAAAGATAGAGTTCGCGGGCAAAGGCTTTGGCTTCGGCCGGGGAGCTGATGTCGGGTTCACTTACGATTTCTAAAAGCGGCGTGCCGGCGCGGTTAAGGTCAACTAGGCTATAGTCCGCGCCGGCCGGATGGGTGTTTTTGCCGGCGTCTTCTTCCAGGTGAACCCGGGTTATCCTTATCGTCTTTGGGTTACCGTCCACATTTATCTCAACACTGCCCCCTTTAATTATCGGATCTTCGTACTGCGTAATTTGGTAGCCTTTGGGTAAGTCCGGATAAAAATAATGCTTTCGGTCAAACTTTGAAAATCTCTGCGGCTGAGTGTTCAGCGCAAAAGCCGCCCGGCCAGCCAATTCTATTGCTTTCGCGTTAAGTACGGGCAAAGCTCCGGGCATGCCGATATCGATATGGCTAATCAGACTATTGGGCGCGGCGGTGCGGGCGTCATTGCCAACAGCTGAGAACAGCTTAGTTTTGGTTTTAAGCTGGACGTGGCACTCAATGCCGATAGTCGGCTGGTATTTGTGACTTTCATTCTTATCCGCTGGCATCAGAGTGCTCCTAAATCATGCAGGCCTTGTTTAAAACCGGCCAGGGCGTTTTGAGCTTCGCGCTTCTTTAGCCGGACATTTGGCTCGTGCACCAGCCGGTTTCGCAGTTTATGGGCGTACCAGACGGCGTCGTTGTCACTGATAGCTTTCTGAGCCGAAACCAGCCGCTCACCCATAGTTTTACCTCTGAAGTGGCGTTTTTTTAAAGCCTCATCCAGGAGCTTATCCGCATCGACTACGGCCAGTATCATGCCTTCGGGTGTCTTGACCCTGGCCAAAAGCGTAGCCCACTGCTGGCGGAAATAGTCTTGGTTGAGATGCGGCTGGCGACGCGGCGCAAAGCGGCCAAGGATTACCAGCACGGCTATACCAAAAGCTATAACCACGACCAAAAAAACAGCCGTCACAGTATTTCCTCAATAGATTTAGCCAGCTGCAGCATCCCGCGGTCTGCCCGCATCGGCGCTATTATCTGTAAGCCGACTGGCAGTCCGTCTGATTGTCCGGCTGGCAGACTTATGGCCGGATTGCCGGATATGTTGGCGGCGGCCGTCATGATGTCAGTCAGATACATTTTTAGTGGATCGTTGGCTCTCTCGCCTATTTTAAAAGCGGTGGTTGGGCAGGTTGGTCCAACTAAGAAATCATATTCTTTAAAAGCCTCAACGAATTCATTTATGATTTTAGTTCTGACTAATTGAGCCTTTTTATAATAGGCGTCGTAGTAACCGCTTGATAAGACGTGTGTTCCTATCATAATCCGGCGTTTGGCTTCGGCGCCAAAGCCTTGTTCGCGGCTGAGCTCATAGCTCTCGTCCAGATTTTTAGCTTCTTTAGCATAATGGCCGTAGCGCTGACCGTCATATCGGCTCAAATTACTGCTGACCTCGGCCGGACAAATGATGTAGTAGACGGCCAGCGCCAGAGGCAGGCTGGGGAGGCTAATCTGACCAATTTGAGCACCCGATTTTCTAAGCTTATCTATGGATACTTTTAGGACAGCCTCAACGCCCGGCTCAAGCCCTTCCATATACTCTTTGACAATGCCAAGCTTAAGCCCTTTCATATCTAGTCCGTGGGATATTTCGAAGTCCTCAGGCTCTCTTTCTATGGTCGTGCTATCTAGCTCATCTATGCCAGCCATAACATCTAAGACCAGCGCCGCGTCTTCGACTGTTATCGCCAATGGCCCTATTACATCAGTACTGCTGGCCATAGCTACAACGCCGCTGCGGCTAACAGTGCCATAAGAGGGCTTTACGCCGACTGTGCCTGAAAAACTGGCCGGCAGCCTGATCGAGCCGCCGGTATCTGTACCTAGCGCAAAGGGTACCATCCTTAAGGCCACAGCCGCGGCTGAGCCGCCTGAGCTGCCGCCTGGTACCCGATTTTTATCGTGAGGGTTTTTGGTAATAAACCAATCTGAATTTTCCGTACTTGAACCGTGGGCAAAAGCATCAAGGTTAGCTTTGGCCACACAAATAGCGCCCTCGGCTTCAAGGCGCTCAATGGCGGTAGCCTGGTAAGGCGCTGCGAATGGCTTTAGGATATTACTTGCGGCGGTGGTCTTGCCCCCCAGTGTCAGAAAATTATCTTTGGCGATAAACGGTACACCGGCCAGCCGGCCGCGCGGGTTTTTGTCTATTTCAGCTGCTCTGGCAAGTGCCCGCTCGTCCAGCGTTGAAATAATAGCATCATATTCTTTATTGTCTTCGATGCTGCTCAGTGCCTGGTTTACTAAATCCAATGCTTTAAGCTTTCCGGCCTTAACTTGCTTGGCGATGTCAGCAACCGGCTGCCAATCGGACATCTTCTATAAGACCCTTTTTACTTTGAATTGCTTATCTAGTAGGGCCGGCGCATTTTTAAGAAGCTCCCCTGTTTTATAGCCATAATCTTTGGTCACATCCGGCCGGCTGACGTTGACCAAACCAGTTACCTGATATGTCGGCTTCAGACCCGAGGTATCAACATCATTAAGCTGGCCCACGTAGTTAAGTATTTCTGATAGTTCGCCGCGCAAATTTTCGATTTCCTCATCACTTAAGCGCAGCTTGCTCAACGCGGCCAGTTTTAAGACATCGTCCCGGCTAAGCTTACTCATAATATTGAGCTAATTATATCAGAATAGCCCCTATAATTTTGCCTTGACTTCGGCAATAGTATCTCGTAAATCAGCCGCTTTTTCGAACTCTAGGTTTGCGGCGGCTAAGTCCATCTGGGCTGTCAAATCGCGGATAAGGTGTTTATATTCATCTTTCGGAATTTTTTTGAGGTCGAGCTTTGGCACGTCTTCTTTAGCCTCGCGCGGCAGCATATCGCTGATTTCACGCTTAATCCCTTGGGGGGTGATATCGTGCTCTTGGTTGTAAGCCTCTTGGATCTGGCGCCGCCGGTTAGTTTCATCTATCGTCCGCTGCATACTGCCGGTAACTGTATCAGCGTACATGATAACCCTGCCTTCTTCGTGGCGGGCCGCCCGGCCGACAGTTTGTATCAAAGCTTGCTCGCTGCGCAAAAAACCCTCCTTATCGGCATCTAAAATAGCGACTAAACTTACCTCTGGTAAATCCAGGCCTTCACGAAGTAGATTGATACCAACCAGGGTATCGTAAACACCGAGCCGCAGGTCTCTCAGAAGATCGGTGCGCTCAAGCGTATCGATTTCGCTATGGATATAAGCTACTTTCATATTGAGTTCCTGAAGGTATGCGCTTAGGTCTTCGGACATCCGTTTGGTCAGAGTTGTAACGAGCACACGCTGGCCTTTTTCGACGGTTTGGCGGATCTCGGCTATCAAATCATCTACCTGACCCTCAACCGGCCTGACTTCGATAATGGGATCAAGCAAGCCTGTGGGCCGGATGACCTGCTGGGCGGGTTCAGGCGAACGGCTAAGCTCGTAATCGGCTGGTGTGGCGCTGACATAAACCACCTGGTTCATATGGCGTTCGAATTCACTGAAAGTCAGCGGGCGGTTATCCAGCGCGCTGGGCAGCCGGAAACCGTGTTCAATCAGCACTTCTTTGCGCGCCCGGTCGCCATGGTACATGCCGCGGACCTGCGGGATTGTCATGTGCGACTCGTCGATTATCAAAAGGTAATCATCCGGAAAATAGTCCAGCAAAGTAGCCGGCTGCTCGCCGGCCTCGCGGTTAGTTAAATATCGGCTGTAGTTCTCGATACCTTTTACAAAACCAGTTTGTTCGAGCATCTCAAGGTCGAATTTGACCCGCTGCTCCAGCCGCTGGGCCTCAATTAATTTATCCTGGGATCTGAACCAGCTGGCCCGCTCTTCTGACTCTTGTCTTATCTTCTCTAAGGCTTTCATCAACTTCTCGTGCGGCGTTACGTAGTGCGAACCCGGAAAAATAGTTAGCTTATCTAGAGTTTTTTCAATTTCACCAGTCAATGGATTTATCTGAGTCATTCTATCCAGCTCATCGCCAAAAAAATCGAGCCGGTAGGCGACTTCGTCGCCGGCTGGAAAGATATCAACCACATCGCCGCGGACCCTGAATGTGCTGCGATGAAAGTCGATGTCGTTGCGGTTGTACTGGATATCGGTCAGCTGACGAAGCAGTTTGTCGCGCACACGTCTCTCGCCCTTATGCAGCCGGAGCGCCATGCCGTCATAATCCTCCACCGAGCCGATGCCATAGATGCAGGACACACTGGCGACAATTATGACGTCACGCCGCGACAGCAGTGCGGCTGTCGCGGCGTGCCGCAGCCGGTCGATTTCCTCATTGATATCGCTGTCTTTTTCTATATAAGTATCCGAGCGCGGTACATAAGCCTCCGGCTGGTAATAATCGAAGTAACTGACAAAATAATGGACCGCATTGTCTGGAAAAAATTGGCGGAATTCGTTATAAAGCTGGGCCGCCAATGTTTTGTTATGTGATAAAACCAAAGTCGGTCGCTGGGTATTTTCGACCAGGTTAGCCATCGTAAAAGTCTTGCCGCTGCCGGTTACGCCTAGCAGGGTTTGTTGTTTTTCGCCCTTCTTTAAGCCTTCGGTCAACTGGGCAATCGCCGCCGGCTGGTCGCCCTGCGGCTTATATTCACTCCTTAGCCTGAATTTAGCCATCTCCTAATTGTAGCAATATCTAGGGGTTGGTATTGGTTCTGAGGGTTTGAGACCCGTCCAAATTAGAGACATAGCAGTTGGAAGCCAGCTGGCTGCTGATTTTGTATTGGTCAACATCGGTACAGGCATAAGTGCCGCTGCTGATAGCCGCATCAACTAGTTTTCCCGACTGAAGGACATATATGTGCGAGCCGCCTACTCCGCCGCAGGTTTCCTTAACCTGTATTTGCTGATCTTTAACATTTTTTAAGACATCAAAAACTACCGGGCCGGGAGCAACAATCGCGCAAGTGGATTTAAAGTTGTTATAGAAAGTTTGGATCTGGGTTTTAAGGTCAGTCGGCAGATTTACCCGATATTTAATACCACCTTGGGCGGCCGCTTTCGTTTGATCGCTCTCGGCGGCCGCGCCGTTCAATATCTTGTCTGTCCGGTCTTTACTGCGCAAAGCATACCAGCCGGTAGCGCCAAGCAGGCTAACCACAATTAAAACGAGGGCTACTTCTATCAGCCCGAATCCCGCCTGGCGATGTTCGGTGTTTTTATTGGTACAGCTGGTGATAATGGGCATGCTGTTTATCGAGAATTTGAGTCAATCTGGCGACTAATTTATCCGGCTCGGCATCGAAAATTACCAAATCAATGTCGGCATTAGGCAAGAGCTTTAACAAGCCCTCAATCTGGTCGCCGATGCCGCCAGCTCCTTCCAAAACACCTATCGGTGTGTGGGTTTCGGCGGCAATCGTGAATTCATGCAAAGTACCCAGCCGGCCGCCGATACTCACTACTGCATCAGCCGAATTTACCAGTAAAGCGTCACGGCCGCCGTAGTGCAGGCCGGTATATAAAATAGCGTCATAGGCTTCGGTAGGCAGATGATATTTCATAACATGTTCAATTTTTGTAGCGGCCGGGCTTATTCCCAGACTCATGCTTCCGCCGGCTTTTTTATAACCTTCAGCCGCATTATTAGGCAGGCCTGTGGTAGCACCGGTCATCAGGCTGTGCCCGGCTTTAGCGATGGCTGCGCCAGCTGACTGAGCCAGCTGCTTACCCTCTTCGGCGCTGGCACCTTTGGCCGCTCCAGATACACATATCTGATATTTCCCCACCTAGATATCCTCCACGTATTCAAAGGCCGGCTGATCAAGCGGCGGGGCAATGTTTAGAGTCGGAGACTCAAAGTTGGGCAGGTGTTCTTCTTCATCTAGCGCTTGATTTTCATAGCGGCTTAGTAATTCTTTCCAGAAATGCCTTTGGGAACACATAAGATGACGTTTTCCACTGCGCTGCAGTGAATGGTTCAGGACAATATCTTTGAGGTTAAAGGCTAACGGCCCGGTATCAAGTGCAACGATTAGAGAGTCGGTATCAGACCACCAGGCAACAGTTGGGCTGAAATTGGCTGCCAAGGACGGACTTAAGCCGAGCTCATCTACCAGTAGTACAACCAAAGCCAGTAAACTCATTTTTGAAGTCTCTTCGGTCGGCAGGAGGCCGAGGACCCCGTAGTCGGCGCTGGATAGATATAAATCTGTAGATTGCCAGTTTCCCCAGCGGCCTGTCAGAGCGCAAAGCTCAAGCTGACGTCTCTCAAAAGCCGTACTGCCAAGCTGAGAAGCCAGCTTGAAGTGGGCCCTGTTCCAGGCAGGTGATTCAATAAATTCAACAGCCAGGTAAATATCACTAAGCCGTTCTCTTTTTACAAATGAATCGACCGAGCGATAACTGAGCGTTTTCATGACTTGTTTTGGCGGATGCTGGCGAAGCAGTTGTTTGGCGGCTGTACTTTTTAATACCCATCTGTCAGGCAGAGATACATTGCGCGAAACTAGCTCGACAGCTTTTTTTACCTTCGAATCATAATCGCCGCCATAAAGACCAAAGTGTTCATCGAACCTTCTGGCATCATTCTCATACTTAATTATCAGAGCCTGATAAAGCTCCTCAGTAGTCGTATCATCAGGGTCAAGCCCCAGCTGGGTTATTTTAAGCCGGCTTTTTTGCATATTTTGGGCAACCAGCCTGATATCATGGCTGGGGTAGCCATTATTTTTCTCTAGCTGATTGATTATCTTGGAAATTACTTCCTCTGGATAGTCCAGCAATTTAGACAATGCTTTAGACATCAACGCAGCCTTTCTGGGTGATACCAATGAGGCGCTTGGCGCAGATAGTGGTTGATTTCCTTTTCGCTCAGCAGGCCTGCTTGGGCGCCGACTTTTTGGACAACACTCATTGAATTAATCGGAGCCCACAGCAGGGCGCTTTCTACGTCGGCACCCTTCGCTAGCGCCGCTACGAAAGTTGAGGTAAAAGCATCGCCGGCGCCGGTCCGGTCGTATGGCGGCTTGGGGTCCGGATAAATCGGCATTTTCCAGCGCTGGCTGCCATCGCTGGCATAGGCGCCGGCGTGGCCGTCGCTGATTAATACTACTTTTGGGCCAAGCGCATGCAGCTTGTCAAATAAGTCGTGGATATCGTGATGGTCGCCTTTGGAAATAGCTGTGGCTTCTTCGCGGTTGACAGCCAAGACCTCTGAACGCTCATAGATTTTCTTAAGTCGTTTAGTACCGGCATTGATCTGGAAGGTGCCTGGCTGGAAAGCCAGCTTGACAGGTTGGTGGCTTTCCAGCCAGGCCGCCATTTGATCATGGTATTCCAGAGCGTGCTCACTGATTGAACTGAAGTAAATCCAGGCTGGGATATCACTTATCCTGAAATGCGGCCACTGGTAATCGTACTCTTCGTGTTTAATCAGGATTGTCCGTTCAGCCTTATACCAAAGTACATAGTGGTAATTGCTTTTCTGTCCGCGGTTGACATGTACGAAGCGTGTATCGACGCCGCTTTTTTCAAGTGCGGCGATTATGTCACGGCCCCGCTGGTCAGCGCCGATATTGGCCTCCAGCGCGCTGCTGAGCCCCAGCCGCGCAAACGCCACTGCCGCGTTAGCGGCATTGCCCACGCCGGCAATAACCTCGTTATGGTCAAACGGGATTTTTTCGCCGAAAGGAATTGCCAGCCAGGTGTCACCGTTCTTTTCGTGCTCGACTCGCTCTTCTTTATCGAGCAGCTTTACAAAGTCGTCCGTTACTACATCGCCCACCGCCAGCATCTCAAGCTGAGCTTTCGCCATGCCTAAAATACCTTTATTTTTATTATGGTCATGCTTACCGATCATTTTAGCCTTTAAGGCTTAGCTTTGCCAGCGCTGTTGAACATATCAATTTTAGCTTCGACCACATCTTGGACGGCATCAATCACCTTATCCATCAATTTAACTACGGCGTATTCAGTCTTATTGTCAGCCAAAACTTTTTCTAGTGTTTCGCGGTAAGCGATTCGCATATCACTATTAATGTTTACCTTTGTGACGCCAATTTTGACGGCCTCGACAAAATAATGGCCCGGCGTACCGCTGCCGCCATGCAGAGATATATTGCAGTCTATCGCCGCCCGAATTTTTTTAAGCAAATCAAGGTGGAGTACCTTAGGTGCGGGATAATGACCATGCAGATTGCCAATAGCTGCCGCGTACGTATCAATGCCAGTTTGCTGGACAAAATTAGCCGCTTCTTCAGGCTTGGTGAAATATCGCTTTATCTCTTCGTAGTCAATTTTTTCGGTATGCAAATTAGAACTGCCGCCAAAGTAATGCGGTTCGGCTTCAACCATTGCACCTGTCAGTTTGGCGGCCCGGACTACTTCTTTGGTTTTAGCGACTATATCTTTATCAGTGGCGTTGTGGTCAGCCTGCGAAATATCGATATGGATGCATTCAAACCCGGCTGTGATACCAGCTATAGCATCTTCGACTGTCGGGCTGTGGTCGAGGTTTATGTACATTTCAACACCGTAGTCCGCCTTGTAGTTATCGACCATATCGCGCACATTGTCTAAGCCGAGGGCATCTGCCTCGCCCTTGCTGACTTCAACCAGGACGGGTGCGTTTTTCTTTTTGGCTGCAAAAACTACAGCTTTCAATGTTTCCTGATTATCTAGGTTAAACGCGCCCAGCGCGTAATGTCCCTTGCGGGCGCGGGCAAAGGCTTCGCGGGCGGCCCTGCAATCTTGTTTGATTTTTGAATAGCCAGCTGTCATCAATGCTTATGGTTAGAATGGTCCAATAGTAATCGATGGGCAGTCATCGCGATGTGGGCTGGCGTCAGGCCAAAATGTTTAAGCAGCTCATCGGGCTTGCCTGATTCGCCGAACCGGTCGTTCATGCCGACCCTTATCATCGGTGTGGGCAGATTTTCACCCAGCAGCTCCGCCACTGCTCCGCCGAGGCCGCCGTTTATTTGGCCCTCCTCAATGGTCACCACATGGCGGGTTTTTTCGGCGCTGCTTAAAATTACATGGTGGTCAATCGGTTTGATGGTCGGTACATGGACAACTTCGGCGTGAATGCCGTCTTTGGCCAAGGTTGCAGCAGCAACCAGCGCCTGATAGGTCATCACCCCGGTTGAAAGTAAACTTATGTCGGCGCCTTTTTTATAGACGTAGGCCCGCCCAATTTGGAAAGGGGTTTTTTCTGATGTAATAACGGGGGTAGCCTCGCGGCATAGCCGCATATAATTCGGTCGGCTGTCTTTGGCCATCGCCAGTGTCGCCTTTGCGGCTTCAAACGAATCAACCGGAGCGATTACGACGATGTTTGGCATCGCCCGCATAAGTGCTAAATCCTCCAGCATCTGGTGGGTAGCACCGTCCGCTCCTGTGTAAAGTCCGGTATGCGAGCCGACGATTTTGACCGGCTGATTATTGAGCGCTATCGTTGTCCGGATTTGTTCCCAGTTGCGGCCGGGGCTGAATGCAGCGTAGCTGGAAACAAACGGGATTTTGCCCATGGCTGCCAATCCCGAGCCAACAGTCACAAGGTTTTGTTCGGCTACGCCGATCTCTATGAACCTCTCTGGGAAAGCCTCGGCAAAAAAATGCATATTAGTCGATTCTGTCAGGTCGGCGCAAAGAGCTACCACATTTTCGTTAAGCTGGCCGGCCTGTAGCAAAGCCCGGCCGAAGCCTTTTCGAGTTGATTCGGTTGTCAGGCCTTTAGATAAATGCAGCTCATTCATGCTGGTGCTCCGATTTAATCTTGCCGCCTAGTGTTCTTAGTTCTTTAAGGGCTTTGACGGCCTGCTCATGGTTGGGCGGACTGCCGTGCCAGTGAAAATCGTATTCCATAAAATCAACACCTTTGCCGGGAACGGTGTGGGCCAGAATCATAACCGGCTTTTCGACAATGGCTTTAGCCATCTGGCAGGCGTCGATAATAGCTTCAACATCATTGCCGTCGATCTCTATAACGTGCCAGCCAAAGCTTTCCCATTTTTCTTTTAAGTTTTCCAATGGCATAACGGTCTCGGTTGGACCATCAATCTGGATGTTGTTTCTATCCGTTATGGCGATGATGTTATTGAGGTGGTACTTGGCCGCCAGCATGGCGGCTTCCCATATATTACCCTCATCCTGTTCACCATCACTCATCACCACATATACCCAGCGGTGTGGCACTTTATCCATGCGCAGGCCCAAAGCCATACCGGCGGCCTGGCTTAGACCGCAGCCCAGTGGTCCGCTGGTAGTCTCAAGCCCCGGCAGTCGCTGGCGTTCAGGGTGCCCTTGCAGGCGCGAGCCAAACTGGCGCAGGGTAAGCAGTTCTTTGCGCGAAAAATAACCGGCGTTTGCCATGGCGGCATAGCGGACGGGCACGCAGTGGCCATTGCTCAAAACTAAGATGTCACGCTCTTGCCAATCCGGATTATCGGGGTCATGCTTGAGGATTTTAAAGTAAAGCGCCGCGAATATATCGGCCAAGCCAAGCGGTCCGGCCGAGTGGCCGCTGCCGGCGTGCTCTAGCATTTTGATGATATCCATCCGGATATCATTGGCTTTACGTTCAATATCAGTTACTGAATATTGTTTTTTAGTTTTCGTCATCCTGCTAAAGATTATATCTTAAACTTACCTAAGTCGTCCCTGTTTCATCGGCTATCCGGGCAAGCGACTCATAGGCAGACTGAGGGTCAGGCGCCGACTGCAAAAAACCGCCGACATTAAAAACATCAACACCACCGAAAGCCAGTTGCGAGATGTTCTGCTGGTTTACCCCTCCATCCCAGCCGACTTCCATATCAGGTGCAAGCTGTTTAATATGTTCGACCTTGCGCAACAAATCAAGATTTACCCGGCCGCCGTACTCACCTAGGTTACCGCTGAAAATAAGGATATGGTCGAGGCGGTCAAAAGATTTTTCGAGTGACGACGCCGGTGTCTGCGGCAATAGTGCGACGCCAATTTTAACGCCGCGCCGGTGACAATGCTCAGCTAAACCCTCAAAACTGCCGTCGGCTTCGGCGTGGATGATTATCATGTGTGGTTGGTGTTCCAAAATGGTTTCTATGGCTTTGTCCGGCCGGCGATACATAAGATGAAAATCAGCTTTGATGCCAGCCGGCCACCAGGCTTCTTCTGGCTTTACCGTCCGGCTTTTAGCAAACTCCCCATCTGTCAGGTCAATTTGTATCCGGTGGGCAAAATGAGCTACTTTTTCAATTTCGCTACGGTATTTTTCCGGGCTCTCCGCTAAAATCGCCGGGCAAATTACAGCCATCAGTGTTCCTGGTCCAGCTTTTGAATGCGTCGGACATGCCGCTCTTCATTCGTGTAAGGTGTATCAAGCCAGAGCTTTACAGCGTTTTTCATTTCATCCAGGCCTAAATAAACGGCCGCCAGGCTGAGCAGGTTAGCATCGTTGTGCTGGCGGCTTTTAACAAGAATCTCGTAGGGGTTACTACTGGTCTGGCCACTGGCATCAACTAAACCTTTAGCGACGGCCGGTCCGTAAAAAACGGCGCAGCGGGCACCCTTGATACGATTGGCGGCCATGGCTTCGCCCTGGCCGCTGCGGCCTAAAATTATGCCGGCTTCGCACTGGCCGGCAGCCACGGCCGCAGCGGCCGGAAAGATAAAATCAGGGTAATCGTCAGCCGGGTCAAGTGTTTTCGGCCCAAAGTTCTGGCAGTCATGTCCGGCGGCCTCAAGCCAGGCCTGTATATCTTTTAACTGCTCGTAGCCGGCGTGGTCTGTAGCTAGAGCGATTTTCATTCTTTCGCTTTCTAGACAGGATGCTGGTCAGTGCCCGGCGCTGGATTTTCCGGAAAAATCGCCGGTGCCCCCGGGTTATGGTCAGCTGATTCCTGGCGGTTAAGGGTTGTGTCGCCCTCTACGGGTTTGTGGGCATCGGCCATTTCGTGCGGCTCCTTAGCTTCCAGCCCAATCTGCGGCTCTGGAGCAGGCAAAAAATCCTCAGGCTTAGGCGAACTTAGCATCGGCTCGGGCTTAGGCTCATCAGCCGGCTGACTATCGGCCGGATGGCTTAATGGCGTTGGACCAGGCATATTATCCTCGCTTATCTGTTGACTGTCCGGCTGGCCAATCTGTCGGCCAACATCAGCGGTTAGCTCGACTAGCCGGTTCGAATAGCCCCATTCATTGTCGTACCAGGCTACTACTTTAAGTAAATTCCCACCGACCACGTTTGTCAGTGGCAAATCTACTATGGCTGAGTGGCTGTTACCGATAAAATCAGTGCTAACCAGTTCTTCTTCAGTTACAGCTAATATACCCTGGTAGTATGGCTCGGCGGCGGCTTTTTTAAACGCCTCATTAACCTCTTCTTTGGTAACCGCCCGCTTGGTAACAATGGCGAAGTCAGCCAGAGAGACAACGGGTGTTGGGACGCGAACTTCAAAACCACCAAAAACGTCCTTTAATACCGGGAATGCTTTGGCTGCCGCAATTGAAGCGCCAGTGGTCGTGGGGACGATATTTTCGGCTGCCGCCCGGCCGTCGCGCAGGGCTTTACCGCCGGGCGCGTCCTGCAGTTTTTGGCTGGCGGTGTAGCTATGGATTGTAGTCATCATTAACTTTTCGATACCAAAAGCATGCTCCACCACTGCAGCAACCGGAGTGATGCAGTTTGTCGTACATGACGCGTTAGAAATAACTTCGGTTCCGTTTTTGATTTTGTCGTCATTTACACCTAGGACAATAGTGTCGGCCGAGTCGGCGTTGTCGCCTTTGGCTGGCGCACTAATTATGACCCGCTTTGCGCCGGCCGTGATGTGGGCTTTGGCTTTGTCGGGGTCGACGAAGAAACCGGTTGATTCTATAACCACAGCCACTTCGAGATCCTTCCAGGGCAGTGCCGCTGGGTCTTTCTCAGCCAGTACCTTTATCGGTTTGCCGTCGACTATAATATTTTGTTCATCAAACCCCACTTCGTGCTGGTATTCCCCATAAGCACTGTCATGTTTCAGCAAGTATGCCAGAGTTTTAGTATCTGTAAGGTCGTTTAAAGCGACAATTTCCAGGTCTGGCCGCTCAAAAGCGATTTTAAAAGCGTTGCGGCCGATGCGACCAAAGCCGTTGATAGCGATTTTTGTCTTCATTCTCCCACCTTCTTTAAACGTAAACGTTTTATGTTTTTATTGTAAGGGTTTAAACCCCTTGATTGCAACTAGGAGTTTTTAGCACGAGCAATCGACTCATTGACTACTTTCTTAGCCTCTTCGGAGTTCCCCCAGCCCTTGAATTCTATCTTGACTCCCTGCCAATCGTTTTTCCAGTCTTTGTAGTGGGCGTAAAATTGTTCGACACGTTTTTTAAAATGAGGGTCAACATCGTCAAGTTCTTTAATGTCAGCCTGACTGATGTCATCGACGGGTACGCAGATAAGTTTTTCATCTCCTTCGCCGTCATCTATCATGTTAAGCACACCAATCGGCCGAGCCGGCACAACTACACCATGAACGACCGGCTCGTCGATAATTAATAATGCGTCCAGCGGATCGCCATCGTCGCACAGAGTACCGGGGATATAACCATAATCCGCCGGGTAGCGACTTGTCGTGCCATTTACCCTATCTAGCGTTAACCGTCCGGTTGATTTCTCAAATTCATACTTGTTTTGGCCGCCTCCCTTTTGAATCTCAATAATAATATTGAGTTCGTCAGGGGGATTTTTGCCCGTCGGGACTTCTTGGTAAGCCATTTTAACTCCTTATTCTAGTCCTAATTTTAGCGTTATAGCTATTCGCCGTAAAGTGTGGCAACGGCCGCTTGGCTGATTTTCTCGTGATTCTCAAGATATTCGCGGATCATCAATGCAGCTGTCGCCCCCTCACCCGTGGCACTGGCAATCTGCAGCGTCGCGCCCGAACGGACATCGCCCGCCGAGAAAATTCCCGGCATATTGGTCATCAGCCGCGTATCGGTCTTAATGAATTTCCGCTCATCAAGCTCGATACCGGAGCCCTCTAAGAACTTCGTGTTGGGATCGAGCCCTACAAAGACAAAAACACCATCTGTAGAGTATTCGATTTTCTTGCCTTCCTTCGTGCCAATAACCTTAGTAACTTTATTGTTCTCGCCAACTATCTCGTCAGTGGTAACGCCCAAATGGACGGTTATTTTGTCGTTTTTTTCGAGCTCTTTAATTAAAACATCGCTGGCTTTTAGCTTACTGCGCACCAGCATATCGATATGCGATGCGAAACGAGTCAGGAATAAGCCTTCCTGCACCGCCGAGTTGCCGCCGCCGACTACCACCAGTTTTTTATCCCTGTAAAACGCGCCGTCGCAGGTCGCGCAGTAGTGGACGCCGCGGGCGTAGTATTCCGTTTCGCCTGGTACGCCTATCTTGCGGTACTCGCTGCCGGTTGCAACTAAGACAGCCTTGGCGTTAACTTCACCGCTGGTGGTCTCAAGCTTGATAATATCGCCGTCTTTTTTGAGGCTTAGGACTTCGCCCAGTTCAATCCTGGCTCCGAACCGCTCAGCCTGGGCCCGCATCTCATCTGATAATTTAAGCCCGGCAATCCCTTTGGCGAAACCCGGATAATTATCAACCCAATCTGTCACCGCTGCCAGCCCGCCGATAGCGCCTTTTTCAAATAGCAGAGTATCGATATCCTCCCGTGAGGTATAAAGCGCCGCGCTTAAAGCAGCCGGTCCGGCGCCGACGACGACCAGGTCATATTGCTTTTTTAACTCCATTAATTGAGGGCTGGCGCTAGCTGTCCCAGGTTATAGCCAACCACAACGCGCTTAGAGTCGTCTTCTTTGGTGATGACGGTAATAGGTACGGTCAGGGCGCCATTGCTGAGTTCATAGGCCTCCTGGTTGCGCTCCGGATGTTCGTCCAAATTAACCACTTGGTAGTTCTGGCCCTTAAGGTCCAGAAAGCGTTTGACCATCCCGCAGTAACTGCAGGTATTGGTCGTGAAGATAGTAATGTCCTTTGCCATTACGATAACCCTCCTTAAGGTTTTTGTTTGTTAATTTTACTCCACGAATTAGCTTATCATGGTGTAGGATTGGCGGTCAAGTACGCTACATGTAGTGCTTTTTGCACCAAAATATCACTATTTAACGCCCAGCAGCGTGATGTCAAAGACGAGGTCAGAATTAGGCGGTATACCAGCCACTGACTGGCTGCCGTAGGCGTATTGGGCTGGTATGAATAGCCGACGGGTGCCGCCGACTTTCATGCCCGGCACGCCGGCTGCCCACCCCTGGATCACACCGCTGTTCAAAGCTGCAGTAAAGGGCTGGCCGGTATCAAGCGAGCTTTGGAATATCCGGCCGTTGGTTGCCAGCGCGCCGGTGTAGGCAGCCGTGACCGTAGAGCTAGCTGCTGCCGTTGCGCCGGTACCGACTTTTAGATCCTGGCAGTAAACATAATCGATGCGCTTAACCGGTGTAAAGCCAACCAGATGGGCGTTCTGGTATTTACCATCTTTGCCTGGTTTTTGAGTACCGGCCGTTTTAACCGGGCACTTAATATAACTGCTGCTGGGATTGTTGTGTGTATTAACAACGAACGCGTAAATTCCAACGCCCAGCGCCGTGCCGACGAATAAGACCGCCATAAAACCCCAAATAAATCTGTGCAGGTGTTCTTTCTTGACCATTTAAACCCTTTCCGCTTTTAATTCAATTTTAGCTTTAGCTGACAATTCGTCCAGCAGTTTATTTACTTCATCAGTGGTAAGTGTTTTTTCGGGGTGCCAAAAGCTCAGGCGCCAGGTGATCTGGTGATGCTGCTTGTCGGCCGGTTTTTGAAATATGTCAATCGGCTCACTATCGAAACCATAGCCGCTTTTCTTTGTCAGTTTTTTCAGCTGGCTGCGCACATAGCCGTCGGCCTTGCCAAAATTAACGTTAACCGGCAGCCTAAGGCAGATATCTTGGTTTGAGGAAGGAAAGCGGTTGAGCGGCTGGTATTCGGCTTTGGGAGGCGCAGCGGCCATCAGCTGCCCGATACCAATCTCAAAACCTGCACTGTAGGCTGGCAGCTTAAGGCTTTGAGCAGTCATCGGCTTATATTCACCAACCATGCCCAGGGGTGCATTGGTTTTTTTATCCCAAACTTGTGATGAGCGGGTATGGTCAAATGGTTTGACCACCGGATAAACTTCTTCGGCTGGTATAGGCCGATAGTCCGGTTTAATGTCGAGCTCGTGCAAGAGATAGGCGAGGGTTTTTTTAGCCTGATAATAAGCGGCCCCGTTGTTTTTTGCGGATTTAAGGCTCGATGCGTAAACCAGCGACAGCATCGGAAACTCAACCGGCAGTTTGGTCCCCGGGTCTTTCATTTTTTGGTTGCGGCCCAGGCCAAGCTCAAACAAGGCAAACTCTTTAAAGCCGGCACGCTGGTTGGCATGCACTTTATCAAGCAGGCTGGGAGTCAGGCTGAGCCGGTAATATTGCAGGTCAGGGCTGACAGCATTACGGATGTGATAGGCATGAGCAGGCACCTGTCCGACAGAATTGAATAATCGCTCATGGACGAAGCTGTAGGTTAGGACTTCGTTAGCACCAGCCCGCGAAAGTATATCGCGCAGCCGGGTTTTGAAATCCACTGCTGTATTGCGTCCGGCAGGTGCTAAGTTTTTGGGCGGTAACTTTACAGGCAGTTTGTCATAGCCATAAAGCCGGCCGACTTCCTCAACGATATCTTCAGGAATCTCGATATCAGTCCGCCAAAAAGGAGCTGTGATTTTCAGCTCATGAGTGCCATCTACTTTAAATTCTACGTTCTCCAGCATTTTTTTTATTTCGGCTGTTTTTAGGTATAAGCCCAGACGGCTGTTAATGAAATCCGGTGTTACTTTGACCGGTCCGGCGGCTGGCGGCAAATTTTTATCATCAATTACCGGGCTGGCCTGCCGGCCGCCGGCCAGCCGTCTGATGTCTTCAGCCGCTTTGCATAAAACCGCCAGGTTCTGGCGCGGTGACTGGTTTTTAGTAAAGCGGGTGGCTGCATCTGTAAATAAGCCGTATTCCATAGCCGTTTGACGGGTGCGGTTCATGTCAAAGTTGGCGGACTCCAGAATGATATGCTTGGTCTTCTCGTCGACTTCAGTATCGGTGCCTCCCATGATACCGCCCAGACCAATCGGCCGTTTGCCATCTGTTATAACCACGGCGCCTTCGCCAAATGTTATTTCTTTACCATTAAGCAGGGCTAGTTTTTCACCTTTTTTGCTCAGACGTACGCCTAAGACTCCTGTTTTAACCTTGTCATAGTCATAGGCATGCAGCGGCTGGGCGCTCAGCAGCATATAAAAATTCGTCATATCTACGATGTTATTTATCGATTTAACACCCAGGCGGCTGAGACTTGACCGCAGCCATAGCGGGCTCGGCGCTACTTTGACATCTTTTATGGCTACGGCGCAAAAACGCGGCACCAGCTTTTTGGTGTCATTGTTAACACTTAACTTAAGGACGTTTTTGCGCCCGTCGGCGGGTAAGCCGGCATCCTCACGATACCAATCCGGGCTTCTGAACTTGTGGCCTTGGATGCCGGCGATTTCACGGGCTAGACCAAGCGCACCGAACAGGTCAGGCCGATGAGTAAACATCTTATTTTCTATATCGATGATAAAATCATTCATCTTATAAAGCTCAGCGAAATCATCGCCCGGCTTGGCGGCCTTATCAATTTCGACAATGCCGGTGTGGTCGTCACCAATATCCAGCTCTTTAGCGCTGGCTAGCATCCCATTGCTCATTGCACCGCGGATTTCGCGGGCTTCTAACACCAGCGGTTCTTTATCGTAAGTACTAGGCACTGTGGCACCTGGCGGCAGCCAGGCTGCCAGCATGCCGGCTTTGACATTCGGCGCGCCGCAGACGATTTCTATCAAGCCGGCCTTATCGCGCTTAACTTTCCTTTGCTTGCCGCCATCGTCGACCAGGCAAACGCTTAATTTATCGGCATTAGGGTGCTTAACGCAGGAAATCACTTTAACTACAACTATGCCCTGGTATTTTTGGCTGCTATCAGCGATTCCATCGACGGCGCCAAGCTGCGCGCCGATTTTCTCTGCCAGCTTTTCGGTCGGTAGGTCGACACTGGTTAATTGCCTGATCCAATTAAGGCTGAGTTTCATGCTCTGCCCTCTTTAAATCTCTGGTCCAGCTCTTCCATGGTCGTCCAAAACGCCCTTTCGATATCTATGTTGAGCTTACGGGCGATGACCAAAACGCTCCATAAACAGTCAGCCAGCTCATGTCGGAGTTTTTTATTATCGATATCTCTGTTTTCGATAATGGCAACCAGCTCACTAACATCTTTTTTAAAGTTCTGGGCCAGCTGCTTGGCATCCCACTCGGCGGCTTCACGCCCACGGTTCAGCGCATCATATTTGCGGCGGATTTCCAAGGCTCTTTGCTCTAATACTTTTATATCGCTCATTAAAATTGCCTTAAGAATTTAAGGTTGGCCGATTCAAAGTAGCGCACGTCTTCGATGCCGTATTTCATCATTACTAAGCGGTCGATGCCCATGCCCCAGGCAAAGCCGGTATATTTTTGGGCATCGACCCCCCCTTCTTTAAGCACGTTAGGGTGGATCATGCCGCAGCCCAGCAGTTCAATCCAGCCGGTATAACTGCAGATATGGCAGCCTTTTTTCTGGCAGAACGGGCAGGAAATCGTAAATTCGAAACTGGGCTCGGTAAAAGGGAAGTAAAACGGCTGGGTTTTAACTTCCAGGCTTTGCCCATAGTATTCCTCAAGGAAAGTTTTTAGGGTCGCTATAAGATGGCCCGCATTGATGCCTTCATCAACGTAAACCCCTTCGAGCTGGTAAAAAGTGTGCTCGTGCCGGGCATCAAGGTCTTCGTTGCGGAAGACACGACCGGGTATTACCGCCCTGATGGGCGGCTTAGTGGCTTTTAAAACCCGGTTCTGCATGATGCTGGTATGGGCCGGTGCAATCAGCCCTTCATCTGTTAAAAAGGTATCGTATTCATCCCTTGCCGGGTGGCCGGGCGGAAAATTGAGGCTGGTAAACATATGGTAATCGTCATCGATCTCGCGAGATTCGACTACCGTGAATCCCATCCGGGAAAAAATATCCAGAACGATTTCGAGCTCCGAGGTCAAAGGATGTTTACTGCCACATTCGGCCGGCAGCAGTGCCGGCCTGTCTTCTGGCGATGTATTTGTATCAAACGGGGCCGTTACGTCGATCGGCACCATTTTTTGCTTAGGCGCCTGATTTTCTTTTACCAAAACTTCCAGCGCAGCTTTGAGACGGTTTACCTCCTGCCCAAATTCGGCCCGCGCCTGGCCGGCCGGCAGCTGTTTAATCCTGTCATACAGCGCGCTCAGTTCGGGTGAGCGCAGAATCTGGCGTTTATCCTCGACTGAATCAAACTTGGCGTGCAAAAGCTTGGCAACTTTAGCAACCTCGGCGTTTTTATACTCCATCGTCTCTCTAGTATAGCAATTTCTGACCCCTATTCCCTAGGTCCTTGGTCCTCCTATATACTTAAGCAATATGCAAGAGCCGGCTCTGAATTCGCTCAACGAAGCCGAAGCTGTTTTAAAACACAACGACCGCGGCAACCACACGGTGCCGGCCGGTGAGCTATATCCGCACCAGTGGTTTTGGGATAGCTGTTTTATCGCCATCGGCTTAAGGCATCTAGATATCGAGCGCGCCCAAAACGAACTGCGCGGTTTACTGGAAGGCCAATGGAGTAACGGCATGATACCTAACATAGTCTTTAGAAGCCCCGAAAAACGCCATATCGATTTATGGCGCAGCTGGGTAAATCCTTATGCCCCGGATAATCTTGCCACCAGCGGTATTACCCAGCCGCCGATGCTGGCTGAAGCCGTGGTGCGGATCGGCCAAAAGCTCAAGCTGGCCGAGCGACGCAGCTGGTATAAAGAAATGCTGGTGCCGCTGGTCCGCTATCACGAGTGGCTATATATGGATCGCGATCCGCACCAGGAAGGACTGATCCTGTTGCTACATCCTTATGAGTCCGGACTTGATAATTCACCTCCCTGGATAAGCGAGCTGCGCAAGCACAGCATGCCGCTGTGGGTAAGCGCGATTGAACGCCTGAAGCTAGATGTTTTAATTAACCTCGCCAGGCGTGACACTAAGCATGTCCCCCCCGGGCAGCGGATGAGTAATATCGAGGCGCTGGCTTATTGGTCGGCCCTGCGGCGGTTGCGCCGCAAAGCTTATAACTCCGAAGCGCTTATATCGCGGTCGCTTTTCGCGGTCGAAGACCTAGCTTTTAACTGCATCTTTATCCGGGCCAACCAACACCTTAAAGACATCGCCAAGACCGCCGGTCATGAGCTGCCGGAGGGTTTGGTCCAAAACATGACATTCTCTGAAGAGGCATTGGAAAAACTATGGGATGAATCGAGCTGGCAATATTTTAGCCGGAGCTTTGTCAGCCATAAGCTTATCCAAGAGCCGAGTATCGCGACTTTGCTGCCGCTTTATAGCGGTGCGGTTTCCAAAAACCGCGCCGCCCATCTGGTTGAGCTGCTAAAACGACGCCGCAGCTTCAGCCCCAGCTGGCCGGTACCAAGCGTGCCGCTCAATTCGCCTGATTTCAACCCCTACAAGTATTGGCAGGGTCCGTCGTGGGTCAACACCAACTGGCTGATAATCGACGGGCTGGAGCGCAATGGCTTTAAGGCCGAAGCCGATGTTCTAAAAAAACGTACGCTTGAGATGGTTGCCAAAAGCGGCATGTTCGAATACTTCAATCCGCTTAATGCTAAAGGCGCCGGCGCGCCTAATTTCAGCTGGACAGCCGCCCTTACAATAGATTTGCTAAAGGGCTAATCCTCAAGGCTGGGCCGCTCCAGCAAAACAGTTTCGACTACCGCCTCAGTCTCAGCGATTTTAATTATGTCTTTATCGATTTTGCCCAGCTCTTTATAGGTAGTATTAAAATGCCCGACCGTCGTGCCAAGGCTGGCGCCGAGCTTTTGCATGTATCCGTTGTGTGCAATCAGGTGTTTGCCGAGCTGCTCGATATTTTTGCGGATTTTTTCGGTATCTTTATGGATTTCCATCGAGCGCAGCGCCTGGACGATAATTTGTAAGTGAGACGCCAGCGTGCTGGGGCCAACTATAGTTACTTTTTTTTCAACGGCGTACTGCATAAGGTTGCGGCCGCTGACGCCGGCAGTACCGACTTTGTTAGCCAGCAAATCGTAGTAAATAGCTTCGCTTGGTATAAACATCAGCGCCTGGTCCAGCGTCCCGCGGTTGGGCTGGATGTACTTGGCGGTCTCGTCAATGCGGCGTTTTAAATCTTCTTTAAAACTCCGCTCCAATACTGGGCGATCCTCTGGTTTAGCCTCCAGTAGCCGGTTATAGTTTTCGAGGCTGAATTTGCTATCTATAGGTAATAGCTTGTCGTCCAGTTTGATAACAGCATCAACTGTCATGCCCACTCCCATCTTGTACTGCAGTTCATAAGCCCCCGGCGGCAACAGGTTCTTTAAGATTTGGTCGAGATAATATTCGCCCAAAACACCGCGCTGCTTGGGGTTTTGCAAAACGTTTTGGAGAGTTTTTAGCTCGGCCGCCACATCGCCGACACTTTTATTAGTGCGCTCAATACCGGTCAGCTGGCGGGTGACTTCCTGGACGATTTTCATATTCTGGGCGTGTTGGGCCTGCATCTGTTTGTTGGTCAGGCCGGCCTGCTCGTTCATCTGTTTTTGCAGACCATCACGAAGAGCGTTCATACTTTTGTTCATCTCGTTTATCAAAGACATAGATGTGCTGTCGTCCGACTTTGGCCGGAAGACAAACCAAATCAAAAAACCGAGCAAAGCAACTACTAAAACAGCTAAGCTAATTACCGCCGCAATCATATTCCTATTATACCTTTAGACTAAGCGGGTGATAAGCAGCATAAGGGCAGTGCCAGCGACGGTAAGCAAAATGCCTTTGCGAGAGTAATCTTCGCTGTGGGCCTGCGGCAATATATTGCCGGCGGCAATATAAAGGATAAACCCGGCGAAAAAGCCCAGGTAGACAGCCAGGGCTTTTTCCGGAAAGTTATAAACCAGGCTGAGCATCCCGCCCAATATCGGCATCATTACAACAACTGCCAGCCAGCCCTTTATGTGCGAAATCCGATTCCTGTGGAACACCATAAAAGTGGCGGTATCAAAACCATCGGCAAACCGGTGGCCGATAACGGCCAAAGCGACGGCTGAGCCGACCGAACTGCTCACCTGGAAGGCCACACCAATACTCAGGCCGTCCAAAAAACTGTGTCCTGATAAAGCGGCCGCCCTGGCTGTGCCCAGCCTAGGGTGACGATGCGGGTTATATGATGCTTCGCTGGCTTCATGGATTGGCACGATTTTCTCAAAAATATGGAATGCTAAAAACCCGGCCGCCAAAGCCAGCATCGGCCAGACGGTACTGAGTCTATTGGACTGCGTAATGCTAAAAATCTCCGGCAATAAATCAAAGGCGACCAAACCCAGCACCAGTCCGGCTGTAAGGGCGAGGACCCAGTTGAGCCAACGCCGGCTGCGCAGTGCTGTTATACCTCCCAGCAGAGCAGCTACAGATGCTGCAACGGTTAGGCTAAAAACATCCATAAACAGATAGTAGTCCTTGGCGGATAATATTTGCAAATCTGTCGCAATTTTGTCAAAATTACAGATAGGATGCATTATGAAAACCTCAGGTCTATCTTAAAAGCTAACAGCTCTAGTCTGACCAAACCACGCAAGGTTGTTTTTGATCTTTTGCTCAACCAGGAACCACAGAGCATGCAGGTATTAGCCCAGAGGGCTAGGGGCAAAGTCGACCGCGCGACAGTCTACAGGACAATAGAACTATTCGAGAGATTGGGCATTGTCCGCCGGTTAAATATAGGCTGGAAATATAAGATTGAGCTGTCCGATGTGTTTACCGGCCACCATCACCATATGTTCTGCACTAACTGTGGGCGTATGTTCGAGCTGCCGGACAGCCCGATGCTAGAGACGATGATCGATACGGTGGCCGCTAAATCCAGCTTTTCGCCGCGCGGCCACCAGCTAGAGATATACGGCCTCTGTGCAAATTGCCAAAACAGCTAGCTTACTATTAGCAGAATGATTGCTTAGATATTATGAAGTTTTTTATGAAAAGTGGATTTGTCCCGCCGATATAATAGGGAGTTACGAGTTTATGGCCTGAACAGTATCTAACATTATTGATGACTTTGTACGCGCTCATAACATAAGTATCCCCAACAATTATCTTGTTTGGGAATTCATAAAAGCCCGGTGCGCTCGGATTATTCGTATAAGTATACTGCGTCGTATTGCCGCCGTAGGGTCTTAACGTAACCGTTGCATTTTGTACAAGAGATCCAGTTGAGCTATTTAACCTTACTTGGCCGCCAATATACTCCATAGTTGCAGCCGCATGGCTTCGCAGCATAACTGCGCCACCAATGGCAGAAAATACGCCAATGAAGGCGATGGGTGCAAGTATATGAGTTATTCCCTTTTGGTTCAGTTTTGGTAATTTCATTTTTTTTCCTTTTAGCTAACTTAAGCTGAGTGTAAAAGAATGGCTAACAGATTGTCAACTGTTTAAAAAAGACTAGTCGCCCAACTTTGGGTTTTGCTCGCCGCCAGCGGCCGCGGCCGCCATGGCTTCGCTAGCATCAACCTTGTGGTTCTTAACTACCAAAAAGACGACAATAGCTGCCCCCAGCGCCAGACCGATACCCACCGAAATACCGGCCTGAAAACCATGTACCTGGGCGTAATTGGCCGGACCGCCGGCCGAGGTTTCTGCCCTGACAGTCGAAAACGCGACAGCCGATAAAATTGCCAGGCCGATCGCCCCTCCCACCTGCTGGGAAGTATTTAGGATTCCAGAAGCAAGCCCGGAAAAATGCTTGGGCACTCCGGAAGTCGCTGCCAGTGTACCTGATACAAAAGTCAGGCCCATACCGCAGGCAAAAGTTACCAGCCCGGGAAAAACGTTGTGCCAGTAATTACCGCCGACTTTCATGGTGTGCTCAATTACAAGCAAGCCGATGCCGATGACAACCGGCCCAAGGTTAAGCGGAGGCTTATAGCCGATTTTGCCAACCAGGTTGGAGACTATACCCGACATAATGGCCACAGTGAAAGTGACGGGCAGAAAACTGACTCCGGTCTTAACCGGTGAATAATGAAGCACGTTCTGCACATAAAGTGTCATGAAGAAAAACATCGAAAACAGGGTGCAGGCGATGACCAAAAAAGCGAAGTTAGCCCCTGCCAGGTTACGGATTCTAAATATCTCAATAGGCATCAGCGGGTGTTTTGCCCGGCGCTCGTTCCATACGAAAATCGCCAGCAAGACTATGCCGCTGATAATAAAGCCCCAGACACCCCACGATCCCCAGCCATCGTTAGGTGCTTTGGACAGGCCATAAACTACCGCGATAAGCCCGGCTGTAGCGCTGGCCGCACCTGGCAGGTCTAGTTCGGATTTCTTATTTTCTTCACCGATGTGATGCGGCAGCAGGCGCAAAGCGGCCAGGACAACGATGATGCCGACTGGTACATTAACAAAGAAGTTCCAGCGCCAGCCAAGGTATTGAGTCAAAATACCGCCCAGCAGGACGCCGGCGGCGGCGCCGCCGGCGGCAACCGCCGCCCAGACGCCAAAGGCTACATTGCGTTCGCGGCCTTCTTCGAATTCAGAAATAACTATCGACAGGGCCGCCGGAGACATAATTGCGCCCGCCAGCCCCTGGACCGCCCGGGTGATAATTAACATTGTGTCGGACTGGGCAAGTCCGCATACCAGCGAGGCGGCGGCAAAGGCCGCGACAGCACCAATAAAAAGTTTGCGCCGGCCATATAAATCGGCTGCTCGTCCGCCCAGCAGCAAGAAACCGCCAAACGTCAGTGTATAAGCCGTCACTACCCATTGCAGACCGCCGGCCGCGAAATGCAGCTCACGATTTATCGACGGCAGGGCGACATTGACTATAGCCACATCTAGCACCACCATGAACTGGGCCAATGCCAGCAGGGCCAAAAGTACCCATTTATTTTCCGAATGCTTAGATAACTCGCGCTTGGCTTTGGCCACTTTTGCTCCCCTCCAACTTATGGTTATGATACATCATAGCAGAATCGACAGCTGGGCAGTAAATAATAATGTTTTTTTGTTAGAATAAGCGTTAAGATGCCAAGCCAAAAAACAAAGATCTTGATACTTGGAGGTGGATTCGCCGGGATTAAAGCCGCTTTAGGGCTGAGCTCTAATTCAGCTTTTGATATAACGCTTGTTTCCGACCAAAGCGATTTCCGCTACTATCCGACTCTTTATCGTTATGCCACAGGCGGTAGTCCAACCGCTTCGACTATTCCGCTGGCCGAGATTTTCCAGGATAAAAAAGTAAATATTGTACAGGACACGGTTAAAAAGCTGGACCGCAAGGCCAAGACAGTCAATGGCAAGGCCGGCACCTACAGTTTTGACATTCTGATTGTGGCTCTGGGCGTTGTTACTAATTATTTCGGCATAGATGGCCTGGAGAAATACGCGTTTGGTATTAAAAGCCAAGCCGATGCCCTTCGTCTGCGCGAGCATATCCATAAACAGATTGTCGATGAAGGCAGGCCCGAGCTGGATTACGTCGTAATTGGCGGCGGCCCCACCGGAGTTGAGCTGGCGGGCGCCCTGCCCGGATACATCAGGCATGTAATGAAGAAACACGGTTTTGAAAATCGCAAATTCCATATCGATTTAGTCGAGGCGGCACCGCGGCTGACGCCGCGGATGCCGCGCGATTACTCCAAAGCCCTGGCCAGGCGTCTGCGCCGGCTCGGCGTTTCGCTCCATCTTAACGAGGCCGTCGAGGCGGCTACCGCTGACGGTCTCGAAATAAAAGACCACCCGATCGACAGCCACACGGTCGTTTGGACAGCCGGGGTCACCAACCACCCGTTTTTAAGTGCTAATAATTTTGAATTGAGCGAACACGGCAAGGCCCACGTAGACCAGCACCTAATGGTCGAGCCAGACGTCTACGTCATAGGAGATAACGCCGAAACACCATACTCGGGCATGGCCCAGACGGCTCTGTTCGATGCTAAATACCTGGCAAATAATCTGACACGGCTGCAGTCCGGCAAACGCCAGAAAGCCTATATACCCAAGAAGCCGATTTATGTCACACCTGTCGGAGAGGGCTGGGCGGCAGTGTTTTGGAACAATATCCACCTTTATGGCTGGCTGGGCTGGATACTGCGTGAAGCTGCCGATTTGGCCGGGTATCATGACTACGAGCCATGGTGGACAGCTTCAAAGCATTGGCTGGCCGAGATGCAGCAAGACAACGAATGCCCTATATGTGCCGGCCAGTCTTAGCTGAAACTCAGCTTAGAATAGTCAAATAGTATAGTGAACGATATCCGTAAACTTATTCAGCGTCCGCTCGATGCGGTAGATGGTTTTCTGGACGGGCTGACATCTTATAAATTACTGCTTTACTTCTTGATTATATTGATTGGCTGGGCGACGCTGATAAGTTTCCGTCATTCCGTACCGTTCAGATGGTACGACATCATATTGTCCGCCCTGCTGATTGTGGCGGATTGCCGCTTAAGCGGTGAACTGTTCGCCCGGCTTTTAAATATCCCCCGGAATTTTGAATCGGATTACATAACCGGGCTGATTTTAGCGCTCATTATGAGCCCGGCCAGCACCGGCAAAGGTTTTGCCGTGCTGGCCGGCGCCGGCTTCGCCGCCATATCTTCAAAATATTTAATAACCATTTACCGCCGACATATCTTTAACCCGGCGGCGGTAGGCGCAGTTATTTCCGCCTTGCTGTTCCACCAATATGCCAGCTGGTGGGTCGGCACCAGCGCCCTGGCACCGTTGGTTTTTATCGGCGGCCTTTTAATTATGCGCAAGATGCACCGTTTTTGGCTGATCGCCGGCTTTGCCCTGGTCTATGGCTTTTTTCTTCATAACCAATTTGATGGCGCCGCGCCATTTCATACTGTCTGGCTGACAGCCACTGGCACCGGTATCCTGTTTTTTGCTTTCGTTATGCTAACCGAGCCGCTCACCTCGCCGGACAGGCTGCGTAATTATCTTATGTATGTATTAGTGGTCGGCATAGGCTATGGCTATAACAAGCTTAAGCTCAGCCCCGAAGAGGCCCTTCTGATCGGCAACGGCTTGGCTTTTCTGCTCGAACCCTGGAAACGGCTGGAGCTTAAACTTGAATCTGTCCGTAAAGAAGCGGCCGGTTTGTATAGTTTTGCGTTCTCCCACCAGGGTTTTTTCAGTTTCAAAGCCGGACAATACATGGAGTGGACACTGCCTGTCCGCCAGTCCGATACCCGCGGCAACCGTCGCTATCTTACACTGTCATCCTCCCCGACCGAAAACCTACTATCCTTCAGCGTCCGGATACCCCCTAAAGCCAGTCATTTCAAGCAAGTCTTAGCCGGGTACAAACCGGGCGATAAGATTCTGGCGGCCCACCTGGCCGGATCTTTCAGTTTGCCTGCTGACCAGTCTAAAAAACTGGCCTTTGTAGCTGGCGGCATCGGTGTTACTCCTTTTCGTAGTATTGCTAAGTATCTTATAGATAGCCGGCAAAACCGTGACATCAGCCTGCTTTATTGCGCCAACTCGCCGGATGAATTTGTTTTTAAAGATGTTTTTAAACAGGCCGAGGCTAATGGCTTTAGTTCGCACTATTTGAACACGGCTGCGGCGCCCGTCAGCGCCGAGGCCATCAGCCACGCCATTCCGGATTATAAAGACCGGCTGTTTTTCGTTTCAGGGCCATATGGCTACGTCAAAGCTGTCCGCCAAGCCCTTATCAGCCTGGGCGTCGGGCCAACCAGTATCAAGAGCGATTACTTCCCCGGTTATGGCTAAGCCAGGATAAAAGCTTCGTAACCAGCGAAGTTTTCTAAAATACGGCGGCCGGCTTCAAGGCCGGCCGCAAACACAGCTGTCGCCAGCATATCGGCCGTGATGATATCCGGTCCCGTTATCGTGACGCTTTTAAGACTATCCGCCGGCTGTTTTGTTTTAGGGTTAATTATATGTGCGCCTCGCTCATAGTTGCCGCTGGTACAAACCGCCCCGTTAGAAATACTTAACTTGTTAAGTATTTTGCTGATGTCAGTCGGATCCTGGATACCGATGGCCCACTTTTTAGCGCCGGCACTGCGGGCCAGGATATCACCGCCGGCGCTAATGCAGTATGTCTTATGGCCGGCTTTTTTTATCTGATCACCTGCCTCGGCAATGGCCCAGCCTTTGACATAGCCCGATGGGTCGAACTTCCCACCGGCCCAGGCCGAAAAATAACCGTCAGTCTTTTTCTGCCAGTTTCGGCATTGTTTTATAACAGTTTTAAACTCTTGGCTTAAGTCTTTCTCTTCCAGCTCGCCACGAGTGTATCTGGACACTTCACTCACCGGTTTATATGTGCTGAATCTACCATCGATCCCCTCTAATCGGCTAAAAGCGGCCTTAAATTCTGCCCCTGTTTTTGCATCTGGGATATCAATTGTTACGGGCATACCCATTAGCTGCCGGACCTGTCTCATAAAACCCACAAATTCTTAAGCAGCGGCATGGTTAAGCGCTGCCTGAAGCGACTGCTCATAACCTTCGCTAGTGCTGGTTGCGCCTGATACAAATTCGATATTAGGGCTCTGGGCCTGGATAGTGCTTTGCTTAAGCAGCGGCTCGGCAAAAGCCGTGACTTCGCGCGAATGGCCCTGGTCGCTGGGCATCTGGATAAAGTTGACATCGGTTATCTTTCCGCCGCTCACGACTACGGCGATTTGGACAACGCCGTAAGGCGTATTTGCGGCTGACCCCTGAAAGATACCGTCCTTATATGAGCGTGATGAGGTATTCGTAGCCGACGAAGCCGTAGTGCTGGCAGGCAGGGTACGGGCCGTAGAGCTAGTTCTGTTACTTAACGAATTAGTCGGCGCTTTATTAACATATAGCCCCAGCGTGCCGAGGATGGCGATTGTCATGACGATAAGCAAGGCTCTCTTCATAAGTATTATCAGTTTACCAGCCTCTAGCTGAGATTTGGCTTAGCTATTCCTTCGGCCCTTAGGTAAAAAAGTCTGTATTTTCAAGCTCGGGCGGCAAAAAGCCTTTGGGGTGCTTAAAGCCGGCCTGCCATTTAGTACCTTTACCGTAGCCGAGGTCTTTCATTAATTTAGTCGGGGCGTTCCGCAAATGCAGCGGTACTGGCAGGTCAGGATACTGGCGGGCGGCGCTTTGCGCCGCGCCCATGGCATTTGTAACTTGGCGGGATTTCGGTGCTTTGGCCATGACACTCGCACAGTGATAAAGGTTGTATTGGCATTCGGGC
>DASSFC010000040.1:0-2721 GCA_035694865.1 Saccharimonadales bacterium (SeqCode)
AAGCACATAATCAATCGCATTATTGCCAAGAAGTCCAATGGAATACAGGTTAATGGCTGGAAGGCGAAGCTATCACGGGCATTCTGGCAACTTACTTACGTCTTCGCAAAGCCCAGCTATACGTCCACAGCCCTGAAGAAAAACGGCAGCCTGGACTTTTTAAGCGTCCACACTGACAAATCTATCTATCTTGTCCGTAATGAGTCAGATTACATCTGCTCCGCCGATATTCAGGTAGCTGTTAACGGCCACCCAAATATACGATTTGTACCTCTGCCTGGTGGTCACAGCGACTATTACGCAAATCCTCAACCCTATATCGCTCTCCTGCCTAAAGACCTATAATTGAAGTTGTGGCAAAGGGGAGAAAGTTCGCCGTTTTTGATATTGATGGCACCTTAATAAGGTGGCAGCTTTACCACGCTATCGCGGATGCTTTGGTTAGGCTGGGTTTTGTGGAGGCTGGTGCTTACGGAACGATCCGGACCGCCCGCATGAACTGGAAAACGCGCGGCGCCAGTTTCCGGTCTTACGAGCTGGAGCTGATACGGATTTACGAGGCGGTTTTAGCTGATTTAAGCAGCGTGCAGCTGGAAAAAGCCGCAAACGCTGTATTTGATGAATATAAAGACCAGGTTTACACATATACACGCCAGCTGATAGCAAAGCTTAAAAAAGATGGATATATGCTACTGGCAATCTCAGGCTCTCAGGTAGAAATTATAAAGTTAATTGCCGAGCACTACGGCTTTGATGATTATATCGGCACTGTTTACGAACGAGTCGGTGATCGCTTTAGCGGCCAAAAAACGGTACCCTCGCATGATAAAGCCAGCGCATTGCGACAACTGATGGACAAACATCAGCTGGGGTCTGAAAACAGCCTGGCAATAGGTGATAGCTTAAGTGATGCCGCCATGTTGGCGATGGTCGAGGTGCCGATTGCCTTTAATCCGGACAGGGATTTATTTAAAAAGGCCAGCCAGGAAGGCTGGAGGATAGTCATCGAGCGTAAAAATATGATTTATGAGCTGGAGAAAAGAAATGGAAAGTACCAGCTGGTTAAAGCAGACTGACCAGCCGTTATATCCGGATTTGCTGTGGGCAAAACCCGAAAATAAACGGCAGTCCGGTAAGTTACTTATTATTGGCGGTCACAAACAGAGCTTCAGTGCTGTTTCTAAAGCCTATGCGGCAGCCAGCAAAGCTGGTGCAGGAACAATTAGAGTACTATTACCGATGCCGTTGCAAAAGATGCTGGCTAAAACTTTTCCGGAGGCTGAATTTGCAGACAGCACGACAATTGGCAGCTTCAGCCGGCAAGCTTTGGGCTTATTTCTTGAACTGTCTGGTTGGGCTGACGGAGTTTTGCTGGCCGGTGAATTTGGCCGCAATTCCGAAACGGCCATTTTATTAGAAAATTATGTAGCCAAGTTCGCCGGCCAGCTGACACTGGCCGGCGACAGCCTGGACTATTTCTATAAAAACGCAGATGCGGTTATGAAGCGTCCTCAAACTACGCTTGTCGGCAGTTTGGCCCAAATCCAAAGGTTAGCACCCCCAGCGATTCGCCAGCAAGACCAATTAGCCCAATTGGTTAACAAGTTAAGTATTTTTACAGATAAAACTTATTCTTTTTTCATAACTTTACAGAATGGCCAAATAATCGTAGCCGGGCAGGGCAAAGTCAGCACGACTCTAGCTAATAAAGAAGGGCAGGTAGGTGCAGAGCTAGCGGCCTACGCTAGCGTCTGGCGCCTCCAGCAACCAGCCAAACCCTTCGAAGCCTCAACAACTGCGGCTTATTGTTTTTCTGAAAATCAATAATGGTGGGAGAGGAGGGACTTGAACCCTCAATCCTTGCGGAACACGATTTTGAGTCGTGCGCGTATACCAATTCCGCCACTCTCCCGCGCTAAGGTAAATTACAGGTGTTATTGTACAATAAAAGGTAAGTATTTTCCTATGGACGACGATAAACACAAGGACCAGTTCAGCGCCAGCCTGCCTCTGCCTGGCCATGGTAAAAAAGACGAGGCCAATCCCGCCGCCGATTTAATCCGCAAAAGAATCGACGCGGCATACGAAAATGAGCCGAGCGCCCGCGAAGAGGTTGAAGAAGTGGAGGGCCTGGGCGTGATGGCTCATCGCTCCAAACATCAAGAGTTTATTTACAACCTGACGAACTCCGGCCGCCCACTGCACGAAATACAGACGGCCTGGCACGAATACTATGCCGGCTTAACTGACAGCGAAAAACATAAGGTATGGCAGGAATTCTATAGTACTCAGGCCGCCGAAGCCCGTCACCCGGTTGTGACACATCAAACGGCAATCCCAGCCGCTACACCGCAACACCTTAGGCACGAGCACCGCAAACCACAGGCAAGGGCCAACCGTAAAGTCGAGCAAGCCAAACAAAAAATCAAAAATGCTCCGGCCGCAATTAAAAAACCCGCCAAAAGCAGCCCGCTGCACTCTTTGCTGTTTGGTCTGGGCGTTGGCGGAATTGTTATTGTCGTTTTTTTGTTCAGCTTCTTTAACGACAGGATCATCGCGCCGTTTATCCAGCCTAGCCGTAACGTGCAAGATATTCCTATAATCTCAACCGGCACAGTTGGCTCGGACCCGCTTGTGATCATACCTAAGATTAATGTCGAAATTCCGGTTGTATATGATGTCAGCACCATAAACGAGACTGCGGTTGAAACTGGGCTGGAG
>DASSFC010000041.1:0-22021 GCA_035694865.1 Saccharimonadales bacterium (SeqCode)
GATACAGGCAGCGTAGCATCGCTAAGACTAACGCTGCCCGGTGAATCCAGCTTTACTTTGACACCGCCATGCTGGATGTTCTGTTTGATTTTTCCAAATAAACCCATAAGCGGATTATAGCCCTGTCGCCCGGATAAATACAGCAGCGATTACCGCTCCGGAATTAACGTCACCTGGACAACCTGGATGACGAGTAAGGCCGCTGCGTTGCCGTTTGATATGCGACGCTTATAGGCTTCGTCGGGCCAGACACAGGCTTCTAGGTTCTCTTCTTTAAGTGCATCTACCGGCAAACTGAATTCTATCCATTCAGGGTCAGGGTCGGGCAAAGAATATATTTCCCCACCCCTGTTATCCTGAAAACATAGTACGCCAAGGATTTCCGGACCTTCTTCGGTGTAGATAGGCAGCGAGGAATATTCGCCCGGCATAACTCGCCCCAAACGTTTGCCCAGAAATTCAGGCTCTGTAATAGCTATAGCTTCTAGTGCCATGTGGAGTAACTTATTGAGAAATTATACCCCTGTTATCCGCCACAGCCAAGCTGTGACGGCCGAGGCATGATTTGGTGTTGCTGAAGAATGCAGCTTTTGTTTAATAAATAATAAAGTGTTAATTATATACAAATGCCGCGAGTTTTTTCACCGGATGATGAATCTATACACTGGCATGACTTGAGCCGCCTGCCTGAGGTTGGCGATTTGTTCTTGGAGTTGGCAGACAGTCTGGGGGATGGGCCTGTGTCACATGAACTGGACGCAGTCATAGCGCCCAAAAAAAATGCAATTGGCGCATTAATAGAGGTCGCTTTGCCGGCCAGTTATACAGTTGACCCGGTGAAACTTTTGATGAGAATAGCCAGGATAAAGCATTACCGCGGCAACCGGTTGCCGGTATCGCGCGGTAACGTCATAGCCGTCAGTCGGTTAAGTGGTGCCTCGGCTTGGGAGCTACACAGACGGCAAATCGCTTCGACGCCGGAAGAAGCCGACAGACTTCGTAAACTCTACCGCTTAATTCACCGCAAGACTAGTACCGCTTATTTAGACACCGTCGACCCCGAGTATTCGGGAAAAAATAAACATATTATTGATACTTACGCCGCGCTGGGAAAAGTTATAGCTGCTAGTGACTACTACTTTCACCCGCCTAAAAACCCATAGCTGTTAACCTACTTTTTGGCGGCCGAAAAGTAGGTTAACTTTTGGTGCTTTTCAAGAGCATTACTTGTCTTCTACTGTGTAATAGAGAGCGTCATCAAATAAGCCAAGGCCTTCGGGGTCAAGTTCGTGCCTAAGTTCATCAGCCCGCCTAATTTTTTGGCCAATTTGTTTTGTCATCCGCAGCTTGCGCACAATCTGGGTAAGGCCGCCGACTGCCATGGCGGCTGCGATTGAAATATAGGTGCCTTTTTCGAGATTATGATGAGCTTGGCCGTTCTCAAAAAAGAAAAGCGTTACCGAAGAAGCCGCTCCGAGGCCATATAGAACACCTTCTTTTTGGGCTTTTTTGACTGGCTGCTGCAGATTAGCCGCCTGGGCTTCCAGCCCGTTAATCATTTTAATGACGTCTGCTTCATCGTCAGTAAGAACGCTGTCCTGATAATCCTCACCTATCATATCTATAAATTATACCCCTGTTACTTTGATTGTTCAGCCAGGCCTTTAGCCGAGCTTTAAATTCCTCAATACTATTGCGGCATTCTCCGGTGACATGTGCTCGAGCATTGGATATTCATCGCGGTACTGATCAATCAGCTGCTCAATTACTCTGGGTTCCATCAGAACAGGCTCCAGTTTTTCCTCATCCGGCTCGGGCTGGTGATCTTCCACCCCAGTTATTTCGGCTGTTTTTTGGACTGCCAGCTGGGCGATTTCCTCACAGCTGGGCGCAAGCGGGATTTCTACGATTTCCTCGGCCGGCTCTGCGGCTGGCTCCGGCCCGGGTTCTGGCAGGGTCTCTTCTTGAAGCATTTGGGAAATCGCTTTTTCGGTGCCGGCCAGTGTGGCTTCGACTAATTCCGCCGTTTTTTTATCGCTTTCATCAATCAAATCATACAAATTCTCTACTTCACCTAGCCGCTTGGCGTGCTCCATCAGAGGAATTCGAATTGAGCCGTCTTGCTTGCCTTTGTCGCTTGCGATTTCGGAGATGGATTTGCCGGCGAACCAGCGCCGGGTAATGCCAAAGGGTACTTTAATAAGATTCTTGCGGCGAAAGTCCTTTTCGGTCTCAAATCGCTGCGTGGCGTGCTCTACCAAAATTTCGTAAATAGATTTCAGCTGTCCTTCTGACAATTCTTCGATGACACTTGGGTGTACGTTGGGGAACATCCAGCCAAAAAATTGTCTTGCGTTTTCATACCCAAACGTCGGCAGCTGGTCGGTTATCTCATTGCCAAACTCGCTCATGTAAGAACATTATATCGTGAAAAATGCAAAAAAACTAGGACAGGCCGGAACTCCATGGCCAAACTGACACTGCTATTACTCTAATTCCACTTCCCTTACCGGAAAAAGCTGTATGAGAGGCAGCGATACAATGGTGAGGAAGAGCTCTTGGCCGTCGTAATTATGTACATCAAACGTCCGCCGGCTCCAGGGCATGATTTCGGCGATAACCGTTTCTCGCACGCTGATTTCCTTAAGATTTTCGATTGTAATGTCAGCCGGATCACCGACAAAATCATCTATGGAATGGACAATGACTCCCTTACTGTCACCCAGCTCGGGACGAGCAACTAAAAGCCGGCTGCTGTGTTCATCAAGATAGCAGAACGCGTTATCGTCGTGACATCTATATGTTTCCAGGTGCTCGCCCTCCAAGTCTTCGATCCTTGCCTCGATAGACATGCCTAAGCCGCCTCATCCATGGGCCTTAGAGTTGATTTATTGTCGTGCTGGAACAGTACTGTCCCCGCCCCGTGCTTAATCGAGATTATCGGCAAAGGATATTCCTCTCCCTCTTCAAGGGTGATAATCCCCTCTACTAGCTCTAGTTCAATTATCGGGATAACAAGGTGTTCGGCTTCTTCGACCGGGCGGATCTCACTTGAGAATAGTTCGATTGCCCCGCCGCTGTCGGCCAAGCTACACTCCGCCGCAACCAATCTGCCCAAGCTGTTAGCGCTTGAATAGTCCCGGAAGTACCGCCTTTCACCGGGCATAACGGGCAGCCACTCAATAGGTTCACCGCCTCTGTCAGGAAAGAAATGACGCTTTAATGCCATGTTTATTTCCGTTTAGTTGTTTGCATTATAGTCCTGGCAATTAAATAAATACAATACTCATCAAATCAATATAGAATCTAACGGTTGATTAGTTTGATTGTCAGCCGGCCGATTTTACCGGCATAACCGAACCTTTGCCTATGGAAAGGCCCATACTCCAGCTCATGAGGGTCGAGCAAATTCCTGTAGCGTTCGGTGAGCGGCAGATTTTCTTCTAAAGAGGTATTTACCGTCTGAACGATACCAAAACTGCCGTCCTCCCAAATAGTTACTAGCAGTGACTCGTCGCTTTGTTCGTCCTCAATGAAACGCACATCGCCATTATCAATTGATTCTCGGATGACCCCACCGTCGAGAGACCTTAAAATAAGCTCGCCCGGCATAGAAATAACCTACTTGATTTATATGAACAGACCCACCGATGTTAAAAGTATACCTTTGTTTGATATATTCCGTGAACCTCGTTATGTAAAGCGGACATCAGCGGTCCCAGCCGAAGCCGTTACCGAAGTGGCCGTAGCGGGCGGTTTGCTCGTATTGTGGTTTGAGCAGGTCCAGGTAATCGATGATGCCTTTGGGCGTTAAATCGTAGCCGGTAACATTGTGCGGTTTGCCGTCTATGTGTACGGTGGCCTCGACCGGCTGGGCGACGCCGATGGCGTAGGCCAGATAACAAAAAACCTCGCGGGCGGAGTGTTTTTTGAGGTAATCTACCGCGACACGGCGGGCCATGTAGGCGGCGGAGCGGTCGACTTTGGAAGCGTCTTTGCCGCTGAAGGCTCCGCCGCCGATAGGGATTTGCGGCCCGTAGTTATCGATGACCAGTTTCCGGCCGGTCAGGCCGGTGTCGGCTTCAAAACCACCCTGCCCCCAGTCGCCGGACGGGTTGGCGTAAATCGTTACTGTTTGGGTATGGTCGTTATTTTTAAGCCAATCGGCCACGGCATCTTTAAGCTCGGCCTGTTTGGCGTGCTGGAAACTAGCAACAGCCGTGGTGATTTTGCCGTCTTTTAAGGTTACCTGGGTCTTTCCATCGTTGGGCCATAGTTTATAAAGATATTGGTTGAGCTGGCGGGCCAGGATAAGCTCCAGCGGCAAAGACTCAGCTGTTTCGGCGGTGGCATAGCCCACCATGATGCCCTGGTCGCCGGCGCCGCCGGTATCAACGCCGCTGGCAATCTCCGGGCTTTGCAGGACGATTTTGGAGCGGAAGTCGACGTCGCCAGCCAGCCGCTTGACGATTTTAGCGACGTCGACTTTGCCACTGGAAGTCACCTCTCCGACCACAAATACATGGCCGTGGCCGCCGATAGTCTCTACCGCTACCCGGGATTTTGGATCGGCGGCCAGATAAGCGTCCAAAATAGCATCGGAAATCTGATCACAAAGTTTATCCGGATGCTTGGGCGAAACACTCTCGGCGGTTTTATATTTTGGCATTAAAAAATCCTCCCTGTTTGCAATGAGGAAGGATAAAACGGATATCTTCCCCTTGCGGGCGAGACTTGGCACCTTACCCTGGGGCAGGTTGTCGGCAGTTATAGCGGGCTCGTTCCCTGGCTGCTCTCTTGATATTTAAATTGTTAACCTTTTAATCTTAGCACATGCATTGCGCATATGCTTATTATGTGTTGTAGAAATATTATTAAAGTATTGACGCATGCTTTAGTCAATCGTAATATAGCAAAGACACCAGTGGCCAGCGATGGCGGCTGATGGCACATTTTGTTTGCAAGTCGCATCCAACCCTTGATCAATAGAAGGACAGTTGTTCTAGACAGCTGGCCCGACTAAGGCCCAGGGAGTCTCCAGACGGAGCAACGTGGCGTCCCTCACGGCGCCTGCCCTCGTCGGGACAAAGGAGACAGGACATACATCGCCCGGCCGGGCGTTAAAATCCGAAAGATATCTTAGGAGTATGACTAAGGATGCAATCGGCGCAAACGCCGCTTCACCTAGGCAGTGAAGCGGCGTTTTGATTTATACCTGTTAATTAGCGGCGCCGCGAAGCCAGGTGCGTCCTTGCGCCAAACCTGGACTGAAAAACCTCCAGTGTCGGATTGTAGCCGCCCGGCGGTATTTGCTTGCGCTGGACCAATTTACTCCAGTCCAGCCGCCGTTTCCCAACTGTCCGACGGTTGCTAAAGCCTGTTTGTCGGCGCCGTTTAGTTATAAGCCCCATGCCTAATCCCCCTTTTAATTACGTATTTGCATGCCAGCGTTCCAGCTTTGGAATGTTTTTAGTGGCTGCTCGGGCCATGAAGGCCGGCCAGTGTTTTTGGTCAACCAAAATGCCCGCACAATAGGTGCGCATCTGCTCGACAGTAGCCTCCTTCCAGGTGAAATCACCTTCTTTATAGCAGTGGATGCAGTACTTATCACTAAAACCTCTGCCTTTTTCGGTTCCCCGCTGGGCATTATCCTTCATGGGCATACCGCAGCTCTGACAGATTTGCCGCTTTGCCATAGTTAACCTCCTTTCTGACTATATTGTCAGGTATTGAGGAACCAGGGCGCTGTGAGCAGGGTCACTTGTTATAAATTCTCTGGGCACATAATGCTCGAGCTAGCACCATACTGGCAGCACGGATAAGCACTGCCTGTCATAGTACAGTTGCAGGGGTAGGCTATATCGGGCTGAATGCCGGCACCGGGCGGATGGCACACCGGGTAGGATGGCTGGGTGCTGGCCGGCGGTGCCACCGGGCTGACATTAGAGCCGGAGGTCGACACAGAGCCGCCTGAACCGCTTGGCGAAGCCGGTTGGAGCGGATTATAGCCCGAGCCGCTTAATTTGGATTGGCCGGGCACATTTTGGCCGCTACTGATGGCAGACTGGGTACGGATAGGGCCGGCCACCCAGGCCCACCAGGCGACAACGGCAACGCCGATGATGCAAAGCAATAAAAACAGCCGGCTGGAACGTTTATTCTTAAAGTAAAGGTCAGCCGGCTTCATATTAACTAGACCAAGCTTAGCTCTTTAGAAGGCATTTTTCAAACGATATTCTAACCTAAGCTGGCTGTCTGTTGGTTTTCTAACTTTAATCTCAGGTCAGTTTGCTATATTACAATTAAGTTATGGCTGTCAGCTCAAACTACTTGCGGAGCATTACCAAGCTGTTTGAGGATGGCCGTGTCAAAACATACCCCAAAAACCAGCTTATCAATTACCAGGGTGACCCGCTGACCCATATACATATGCTCAGGCAGGGCTATGTTAAGTCGTATACCATCCTGGATTCGGGCGACACCCGCACGATTATGATTTTGGGCCCGGGCGATATTTTCCCGCTGGCCTTTTCGGCCAGCTTAGACTGGGACAACTACACGCTTCGCTACTTTTACCAGACACTTTGTGATACGGAAATCATCAGTCTGACCAGTGACGTTTTGCGCCAGTCAATCGAGGGCGATGCGGATATGATGCACGCTTATATGGATTACCTGTCGTCCAGTAACCAGGCCATCATGGGCCAGCTGGAGGTTATGAAGAACAAAAAAGCCATCGACAAGGTAACTATGCTGCTGCCCTATCTGGTCGACAAAGCCGGCAAGCGTGTCAGACCGGGTGTCTATGAGCTCCAGCTTAAGCTGTCACACCAGGAAATGGCTGATTTGTCCGGCGTTACCCGCGAAACCATGACTACACTGGTCAAAGAGTTAGAAAAAAAAGGCATCGTAAACCAAAGCAAAAACCACTGGGTTATCAGTACTAAAAAACTGGAAAGCATAGCCGAAACAGGCTGATTTTGTAACAAACTTTACTGCCGCCTATCAAATAGGTTTGATATATATCTACTGATGGAGATTATAAGTCCCGTATTCAGAGATGGACAAGCCATCCCGATGCAATATTCCTGCAGTGGCCAAAACGTCAATCCGCCTATAACTATATTTAACGTACCAAAAAACACCCAAAGCCTGACGCTGGTTATGCATGACCCGGACGCGCCCAGCGGAGATTACCTGCACTGGCTGCTTTGGGATATCCCGCCCAGCACCGAATCGATTGCGGTCAACAGTGTGCCGATTGGCGCTGTGCAGGGTACTAATGACTCAGGCGAGACCGGTTATGCCGGCCCTTGTCCGCCGGCCGGCAGTGGCGCCCACAAATATATCTTTGATTTTTATGCGCTGGACAATACCCTGGACTTGCCGGCCGGCGCTAAAATCGCCGATGTCATTGTCGCCCAAAAAGGCCATATGCTGGACCATTGCGCCCTAACGGGGACATTCGAAAAGCCGGCTCAAACTTCTGCGTAACTGACGTGACAGGCGCCGATACCGGTTTTTTGGACGTATTTTTGGTGGTAGTCCTCGGCCGGCCAGAAATGGCCGGCCGGCTCCAGCGTAGTTACAACTGGTTTTTTATACGCACCGCTATTATCGAGCTCCTTAATCTTGGCCTGAGCTAATTTTTTCTGCTCATCATCAAGGTAAAAAATCGCTGAGCGGTAGTTATCACCGACATCTGGCCCCTGCCGGTTAAGCTGGGTCGGGTCGTGCAGCCGAAAAAAGTGCTTCAATAAGGTTTGGTAGCTGAGCTTTTGGGGGTCATAAACGACTTTGGTGGCTTCGGCGTGGCCGGTGGTATGGGCGCAGACCATCTGGTAGCTGGGGTTATCGACGTGGCCGCCGATATAGCCAACTTCGGTTTGAACCACCCCCGGTACATTGTCGAAATAATCTTGTACGCCCCAAAAACAGCCGGCCGCGAAAATGGCTGTAGCGGTTTTGGCATGGCTCATACTTTTAATTATACCTTGGATACGTAGGGACTGCCTTTGATGTAGAACCGCATCGGGGCGTCGGCCGCGCGGCGTATGCCGACGCGCGGCCCGATTATAATTTGTTCTGCCTCCACCGGCTCTCCAGGCTCCAGCCAAATACTTGACTTGTTAAGTATTTTCCCAGATAGCGTCGTGTCAAGAATGCCGATTGCCTGAGCTAGCTTACCCGGGCCATTGGCCAGGTTTTTCTTATCTTTTATACTCCGGTTGGCCTGCATAATTTTGAAACCTTCCAATGGTTCAGCCGCCCGCAGCAGAACGCCTTCTCCCCTGCCCGCCTGGCCTGTAACAATATTGAGACAGTAATGCATGCCGTAGGTAAAGTAAACATATAGCCGTCCACCGGCCTGGAACATGGGTGCAGTCCGGGCCGTCAGGCCGCGGAAGCTGTGACTGGCTGGGTCATCCTGATGGTAAGCCTCGGTCTCGACGATTTTGAGCCGGACTATACCTTGCGGCAGGCGGCGGCACACTGTCAGACCCAGTAGGGCCGGCGCTGCTGCCAGCGCCGGCCAGCTGACAATCTCTTTAATGTCAGGCTTCAAGCCGCAAACGTTTAATCAAAAAGTCTCGCGGCAGGATGCTTAAGAACCAGCCCGCCCGCGGGCCGTGCTCGCGGTCGATTAACACCTTATAAAGTGTGCCGAACAACTGCTTGGGTGCCAGGCTGGTACTGTCCTTGAATTCGTAAATAGCTTTATGAAACCACTCGCCGTCGGCCGCTTTAGGGGCTTTTTCAATCTTGCGGGCCAGCGCCGACAGAAATTCCCTTTCCGGCTCGCTGATAACTTTGGGTGGCTTGGCTGACAGCTCAAACTTTATGTCATCCGGTGCCCAGTTTTTGAGCCATTGGTCGATGAACTTAAGCTGAGCATCGATAATTTTTTTAGCGGCGGCATCTAGTTTATCGGTCCGGCTGATGACTTCGAGCGTGCGAGCCGGATCTTTCAGGGCAGCCTGGTAACTGGCTACCAGATGAGTGAACGATATCCGGCTAACGGTGACATCGAGGCTGCTAGTGCAAACTGCGATGAGCTGGTCGTCCTCAGCCGTTTTTTTGTCTTTGGCCAGCAGGGCTGCGAAATCGTCAATTAAGGGCGCCACACCCTTTTCGGGGTCGAAGTAAAGACGTTTTGACGGCGGAAACCGCAGCATGAAGTAGCGGACGATTTCCGCCGGCAAAATCTTAACCACCCCGAGAGCTTCCAGGCCGGTGCCCTTGGAGGCGCTCATTTTTTTGGTGTCGCCGGCCAGATTGACAAAGTCATACGGCACCGGCATAGGCGGCCTGGACTGGTAGACGTCCTTCATTATCTGCACTCCGGTTTCGTAGCTGCCGCCGGCTGAGGCGTGGTCGCGGCCAAACGGCTCGACATTAACGTCCAGCAGCCACCAGCGGCCCGGCCAATCAAGCCGCCAATCGAGCTTTACATCGCCTTTGGCATAGCTGATTTCTTGGGCGGCGCCATTTTTATCTTCATAAGTCAGCTTTTTAGCGCTGGTATCGATATCCAGAAAGCGGCGTTTTTTAAGATAGCCGTCTTCCATAATCTGGACCGGTGACCAGCTGTCATCCAGCTCGCGGCCAGAGATTTTGGCCAGCGCTTTGCGGGCGGACTCCAGCCGCTCGACTGATTTTTCAATGGCCGGAATCATAAAGCCGGTCCGGTATTTTTTATGGGAGCGGATGAATTCGGCATCAATTGCCAGGGCTTTGGCGGCATCGCGCAGGCCTTTTAGAAAGTACTCAGCGTAGCTGCCGCTGCCGGCCGGAGCCGGAATATCGCATAACGGCCGGCCGAGGTATTTATCAAAGTCTTGGGATACATTAGCTGGAATTTTACGCAGGCCGTCCAGATCATCGATGTAGGACACATGGCGGGCCTGGCGGCCGCGGCGCTTAAGCTCGATAACTATGGCGTCACAGGTGATAATTTCGCGTAAATGGCCTAAGTGGTAGGTGCCGGACGGCGAACTGCCGGACTCAACCAAAACTTCGCCGTCCGGCACGGCCTTAACTACCTCATCCACCAGCTTATTCAGCCACTGCATAACCTAAATTATATCGGAAAACGCTTAAGCGATTTCCATAAGCTTGTAGGTGTGGGTACCCGAAGGTGTCTTTAGCTCGACTTTATCGCCGACCGATTTACCCATCAGAGCTTTGCCGATAGGCGATTCATCACTGATTTTACCGTGGGCCGGGTCGGCTTCTACCGTACCTACAACTTGATAGACTAACGGCTTGCCGCCGTCTTTTAGGCTAACTTTTGAACCTAAGCGGACTTTGCCGTCTTTTTTGGGCTTTTTAATCAGTTGGGAGTTTTGCAAAATGTGCTCCAGCTCGGAGATGCGGGCTTCTAGGCGGTCTTGTTCTTCGCGGGCTGATTGGTATTCGGCGTTTTCGCTCAGATCACCAAGTTCCCGGGCCGCTTTAATCCGCTCAGCGGCTTGTTTTCGCATGTTAATCAGCTGTTTGAGCTCCTCTTTGAGCTCATTGATGCCTTCTTGGGTGAGGTTGTAGGTCTTTTTCATATCTTAAAGGTGTTACCTTTCTGTAATAAACCCTTAGGGTCTAAGGATTTGAGATATTATATCAGGCTTGTCCAGCTTTTGTTAGTAAGGCTGACAAACCGTCCTTCTGAACGATTGTGACTTCGGTAGAGGTGCGTTTTTTAAGCTCGAATCCGCCGGACTCGAGGCTTTTTTGACTGATAACCAGCCGGTAAGGAATACCCAGTAAATCGGCATCGGCGAATTTTTCGCCCGGTCGTTCGTCCCGGTCATCATAAATTACGCTCACACCCTTGTCTGTGAGATAACCGTACGCATCATTGGCCTGGCGCCTGACCTCTTCTTCGTCACCCAGGCTGGCCAGGTAAACTTTACATGGCGCCAGGCCAGCCGGCCAGACCAAACCGTGCTCATCGGATTTTATTTCGGCCAGCAGACCCATCAGCCGGCTGATGCCAATACCATAACTGCCGGCGAAAACCGGCTGCTGGACACCATTTTCATCCGTATAAAACAGGCCAAGCGGTTCACTGTAGCGGGCGCCGAAGGTAAAGATGTTGCCAACCTCGACGGCTTTTTTCTCTACCAAACCGTTTCGCTCAAGGCCGAGTTCTTGTAGAACTTCATCCGCCGACACCTCTTGGTTGACGGCCAGTTTTTTGGTCTCATCCAGATAAACCGTGTCTTCGCCGATGTCACTGATGGTCTGGAATTCGTGGCTGTATTTAGCAAACGGCCCGCCGCTGGCAAAGGTCTTATAGGTGATACTACCGATGCCCATTCGATCATATACTTTATGGTAAGCCTGCTCGACCAGGGCGTAGAATTTATCATGCTCTTCCCTGTTACGGCTAAACGAATAAAGGTCTTTCATGATGAACTCACGGCCGCGCAGCAAGCCTGATTTACTCCTGAGTTCGCGGCGCAGCTTGGTCTGGAATTGGTAGGCGTAAACCGGCAGGTCCTTATACGAACTGACAAACTGGGTCATCAGCCGGCTCATCGGCTCCTCGTGGCTCCAGCCAAAGCCGACCTCACTGCCCTCGCCTAGAGCTGATTTGAACCAGACATCGACTTTAGCGTCGTCCCAGCGGTCGGTTGATTGCCAGATATGCGGATGCTGCAGCGTGGATAAGAGCATCTCTTCGCCGCCTATAGCGTCCATTTCCTCGCGTACAATCTGTTTGATGTTCTCAAGTACCTTAAAGCCTAGCGGCAAGTAGCTGTAGACCCCGGCCATTTCTTTATGGATATAACCGGCCCTAATCAATAGCTGGGCGTTTTTGGCCTCTTCGTCGGATGGAACCTCTTTACGGGTTTTCAGGAATAAATCGGAGCGTTTCATCTCTGTTGGCTATTTTATCAGACTAATGTGGAAGTGGATGCCGAAGGCCAGCAGGTTATTTAACATGTGGACCAAGATGCCGGCATAAAGCGCACCGGTCCGCTGACGAAGAAAACATAAGAAAACCGATAATACGAAGGTTTCTATGGCACCAGACCATAGTAGGCCATGGTCGGCCTCCAGCAGGTGCGGCGCGCCGAATAATAAACTGGTGACCAGCAATGCCGGCCAAAACCGCCAGACTTTACGCAGGCCTGAAAATAGGTAGCCGCGGAACAGGACTTCCTCGCCCAGCGGCGGAAAAATCACCAGCGCCACAAAGGCAAATGCCTGGTCGAGACCGGTGTTAATTTGATTAAAGCCGATATCTTGTTTTTCCTGGTTAAGGCTTGGTGATAAAGAGTTAAGCAGCGAGCCGATGACCACAAAGACGGCCATAAAAGCCCCCCAGGTAAGAATGCCTTTCCAGATATCACTTACAACCGGCCGGCGGCCAAGGCCAATGGCGCCAAGCGACAGCCGCCGGCCGCGCACCGTCTTAACTACCAGCGCGATGACGAATAACTCGCTTATCAGAATAGATAAAGTCAGGAACCAGTCCTGGTTATTGAGCTTATCTAAACTGCGGTGCGTCAGGCCGCCCACTACATAGCCCAGGAACAAGACAGCGAACTGGCTGGCCAGGAAAATAGCGATAGCGGTGGCGATTACCCTGGTTGGACTGCCCAAGAAAACAGCCCGGGTTTCTAAGCCTGATTTAGACCCGTCTGATTCGGCGGTAGGTGCGGCCATGGCTCTAAAAACGCTTGATATCGACCACTGTTATAAGCACTACCAAAAGCATCAGCAGCGCGAAGCTGGCGCCGACGATTTTTTCCTCGGCGGCCCGGGTCAGCGGCCGGCGGAAAATTCCGCGGCTAACCAGCATCATGGCCAGCCGGCCGCCGTCCAGCGCCGGGATTGGCAACGCGTTCATTAATGCCAAGGTCAGCGAAAGTACAGCGATAAGAAATAGCATGAAATTGATGCCCAGCCCGGCTGAATCCCATAATCCGACACCTATGGCGACCGGTCCGCCGACCTGGCTGGAGGCCTGGGTTTGGCCGTTCTCGCGGGCCTGATGGTTACCGGTTAAACCGCCGGCGATAGTCGAACCAAGACCTCCCAAAGCGTGGCCGATGCCTTCAAAAGTCAAAACTATTACCTGCTTGGTAAGGCCGATGGCTACGATTGGCGCGCTCCAGGTGCTGCGCTGGATCTGCAGCGGTGTTGGGACAATGCCTAAGTAGCCTTTGGGGTTGTCAGTTTGCTGGCTGGATTGAACAACTTTTTTGCTCAATAACTGGACCGGCTGCTTATATATCTGCCCTCCCCTCTTATAGAATAGGTTGACTTTTTGGCCGGCGAAGGCTTTAGTGGCATCTCTTATCTGTTGCGGGGTGCTTACCTGACGGCTATCACTGCCGGCACTAAGGCCGATTAACTGGTCGGTTGAGCGTAGACCGGCTTTAGCAGCCGGTGAACCTGGCAGGATTGCCCCAGTTAAGACTTCTTGCTTAATAACATGGGTGTCGCTGGCAACGCTAAACTGGTCCTGGCCGACGTTTTCCTGCGTAATCAGCTTGGGCATACCAAGCCAGGCCAGTATAGTCAGCAAAGCCAGGCCGGCAATCAGGTTCATGGTCACGCCGGCCAGCATAATCTTAGCTTTGGCGCTTAAACTAGCCGCACCTAGGCTACCCTTACGCTCATCGGAGTCATTTTCGCCTTTGAGTTTGACGAATCCGCCCAGCGGCAGCCAGTTGATGCTCAGCAGCAGGCCGGATTTGAGCCGGTGGCTCCAGGCCCGGGGCGGAAAACCTAAGCCGAACTCCTCGGCCTTTACGCCGTTGCGCTTAGCAACGATAAAATGGCCCCACTCGTGGACTAACACCAGGCCGATAAAGAGAAAGGTGCCGATAAATAATATGAATAACTGCATATGCTTCTAAGCTACATTATAAGGATTAGCTGAGTCTAAACTGTTAATATTTCCTGCTCTTTGGTCTTAGCGAGGCTTTCGGCTTCGGACTTTTGTGCGGCCAAAAGCTCGTCGATTTGTTTTTCCAGGCGAAAACGGTCATCCTTGCCCGTGTCTTTACTATCATCGGCTTTGCGCAGGGCCTCGTGACGGGCATTGCGGGCGGCGATCATGGCCTCTTCCATCTTTTGATGGACGATTTTGACCATAGCCTGGCGGGTTTCCTCGGTGAGCGGCGGAATCTGGATGCGGACTACCCGGCCATCGTCAGCCGGGTTAAGGCCAAGCGACTGGTTATCGCGGATAGCATCAGAAATTGCCTGAAGATTGTTGGCATCGAAAGGTGTTATTTGCAGCAGCTGGGCCTCTGGGGCGGTGATACTGGCGACGGCTTTGAGAGGCATCTGCTGGCCGTAGGCTTCAACCATTACGCCATCGAGCATGCCGGGGTGGGCCCGGCCGGTGCGGATTTTTGCCAGCTCGCCGCGGAAATGCTCCGTGGCGGCGGACAATTTAGTCTTCACCTCTTGAGTCAGCTGGTTGGTGTCCATTACTGTCAATTATACAGGAGAAGCTCTGCTTAAGCCGTTTTGGGTCAGCTACTTTCGACTTCGCCCAAAGCCATACGGCTGAAACGCCGGACGATGATATTTTCGCCTAGTTTTGCATTGGCCTGTTTGACGATATCGCCGACGGTTTTAGATGGGTCTTTGACGAATTCCTGAGCCAAAAGCTCCTCGATATCCTGGGGCTCGCTGGCGGCAATATGCAGGGTCAAATCCTTGACTAACTCCTTAAATTCATCGGTTTTTGCCACGAAATCAGTCTCGCAGTTGACCTCGACCAGCACGCCGATACGGCCATCGTGGCTATAGCTGCCAATCAGCCCTGCTCGGGCTTCGCGCTCGCCGCGCTTTTCGGCCTTGGTCAGGCCTTTTTTACGCATCTCCTCAAGCGCCTTGTCAAAATCACCGCTGGCGTCTTGGAGAGCCTGCTTAGCATCGGTAATGCCTACCCCGGTTAATTCGCGCAGGCGCTTGATCTCATCAATCGATATCTTGGCCATTATTTTGCCTCCTCAGCTTTTGCCTCAGTTGCCTTTTCGGCTTTAGCGGCCGGTTTGGCTTCGGCCTTTTCGGTCTTATCGGCTGGCTTGGCGGCCTTTTTTTGGCCGGCCTCGATGGCCGCCTGGACATAGTCCATAATCAGGTTGATGGCTTTAGTGGCATCATCGTTGGCCGGAATCGGATAAGTGATTTGTGACGGGTCGGCGTTGGTATCGACCAGACCGACGATTGGGATGCCCAGCTTGCGGGCTTCTTTGACGGCGATATCGTCGTGGATGACATCGATGATGAACATAGCACCCGGTTTGGCGGCCATCTCTTTAACACCACCGTACAGGTGGTTCATTTCGTCGACTTCTTCCTGGATTCGCTGGACCTCAAGCTTGGAATAACGGGCAGCCAGTTCGCCGGAAATCATCCGGCTTTCTAAATCTTTGAGCCGCTTGATGCGGTTACCGATAGTGTTGGTATTGGTCAGCATGCCGCCGAGCCAGCGCTCGGTCACATATGGCATATTAGTGGCTTTGGCGACCTCTTTAACCTTATCTTTAGCCTGGCGTTTGGTGCTGACGAGAAGGATTTGTTTGCCTTCGCCGGCGGTCTTGGTTAAGAAGTCCAAACCCTTATCAAGCGCTTCGACTGTCTTAGTCAGGTCGATAATATGGTTGCCTTCGCGCTTGCTATGGATATAAGGCGACATGCGCGGATGCCAGCGGCTGGTCTGATGGCCAAAATGGGCACCAGCTTCCAATAACTTCTTTATATCTACCTGGGCGGTAGCCATGGGATTAATCCTTTCTCACCGGAAGCGGCTGGCTTTAGCGGTTCCTGCACGGAAAGCCGTAAAGAGGATTTATTCCGCTCCCTGCTTAATGTTAACCAACTAATTCTACCCTAAAGCTAATCTGTTTGCAATCTGTTAACGGTTGACCAACAGGGGTAAATCCGCTAAACTTATCTAGTTATGAAAAAAGGTGTACACCCGGATAATTACCGGCCGGTCGTGTTCCAGGATCTGAACGATAATTCGACCATCCTGACCCGTTCAACGGCTGCCAGCGATGAAACCATCACCTTGGATGGCGTCGAATACCCATTGGTCAAAATCCATATTTCCAGCTCGTCGCACCCCTACTTTACCGGCGAGGAGCGAATCGTAGACGTCGAAGGCCGGGTTGATAAATTTAAAGCCCGCCAAGAGGCTGCTAAGAAGGCGCGTGAAGCCCGGGCAGCCCGTAAACCCAAAGCGCCCAAAAAGATGCGCCTGGACGAGACCACCAAGCTCGGCGCCAAACCCAAAGCAAAGACAACTACTTTTTCCGAAGATTAGCACAAATTTAAGGGGCGAGGAGTCATAAGGACTCCTCGCCCTATACCTTTCCCGGGAATCATCATCCTTCCAGTAAGTATCGCGACATGTCCCGCAGCTCTTCGCGGCTTGGGGCATATGGCTGTGGGGGTAGTGAAACCGCAATTGAAGTTTGACACTTTTTATGTCCGCGACGCCAACGGCTGGCACCACAAAGGATGCATTGCTTCTTGTGACCCAGGCAGACATGCTGCCATTCTTCCCATGGGTATTCCCCCCGGTGATGCACAGAAGCAAAGAACCATCCGCTCCACTTGTGAAGGCCAACGCGGCAACGCAAGGGCGGCCGCGGAGGTAGTTCGTAATTACTCACGCCAACCTCCCCTTCTTGAGAAAAAGGTACTTAGTCAATCAAACCATGTTTAAACGTCAAATGCCAGGAGTGGCTATAAGATACTTTAGAATGTAAGCTTAAGACTATGGAGTCACAGGAAGCCAAATTAAGAGACGAGTATGCCGGCCTCAAGCAAAAGCTTGAAGACCCGGCTATTTATTCGTCCAAAGAATACCCGGCCCTGGCCCGACGCTTAAGCCAGCTGGACAGGCTGATTAACCTGTTTGATGAGAAAATCAATCTGCAGAGCAAGCTGACAGAGGCCCAGGCGATGGAGAATATCAATGATACTGAGCTGGCTGAGCTGGCTAAAACCGAAGTGCAAGATTTAAGGCGGCAGCTGGCTGTTAACGAAGAGGCTTTAAATGAAGCCTTGCTGCCAAAAGATCCGAACGACGAACGTGACTGTATCGTCGAGATCCGGGCCGCTGCCGGCGGCGATGAGGCCAGTTTGTTCGCCGGTGATTTATATAGAATGTACAGCCGCTGGACGGAGACCCACGGCTATAAAACCGAGCTTATCAACGAAAGCCCGTCGGAGGCCGGCGGGTTTAAGGAAATCAGCTTTATAGTCCGCGGCGAGAACGCTTATAAAAACCTCAAGTTTGAGGCCGGCGTGCACCGCGTGCAGCGGATTCCGGTGACCGAAAGCCAAGGTCGAATCCATACCAGCACAGTAACCGTAGCCGTACTGCCGGAGGCAGAGGATACAGATATAGAAGTACGCCCGGAAGACATCCGGGTAGATGTCTTCCGGGCCAGCGGCCACGGCGGCCAATCAGTCAATACGACCGATTCGGCAGTGCGTATCACCCACCTGCCGACCGGCATCGTCGTTTCCCAGCAGGACGAGAAAAGTCAGATTAAAAACCGCGATAAAGCCATGAAAGTATTGCGGGCCCGCCTGCTGCAACTGAAAATCGAGGAGGAACAGAAACAATTAGGCGATGCCCGCCGCAACTTAATTGGTTCGGGTGATCGAGCCGAAAAAATCCGCACCTACAACTTCCCCCAGGACCGCATTACCGACCACCGGATCAGTTATTCGCGCTCTAATTTGCCGGGGGCACTAAATGGCGAAATCGATGATTTAATTGAAAACCTGCAGGCAAAAGAGCTCGAACTGATAAAGGCCGGCCAATGAAAAACTACCTAATAACCGGCGTGGCTGGCACCGGCAAAAGCACATTGGCTAAAGAGCTGCGCCGGCGCGGCTACGCTGCATACGACACCGAAGAAGGTTTTAGCTATTACGTTGATAAGCTTACCGGCGAACGTTGTGCATACCCTAAACAGCCGTCGCCGGACTGGTATGAGCGGCATGAGCGGGTTTTTGACGAGAAGATACTTATGAACCTGCTTAAAAAACACGCTGATGAGCCGCTGTTTATCGCCAGCATCACCGCTAACCAGGCCAAATATTACGGCCAGTTTGATAAGATTTTTCTACTGACGGCGCCTGATGAAGTGATTGTCCACCGGCTGGGCACCAGGACTAATAATTATTTCGGGCGGCATCCGCTTGATTTGCAACGGGTTATCGGCCGGCACCAGCAATTCGACGATGAGCTCAAAGCGCTGGGTGCCCAGCCGGTGGATTCAACCCGGCCAATCGAAACAGTCGCTAACGAGGTTATTAAAGCTATCCAATGACAGTCGGCCGGTTTTTGAAGGCCCAGGAAACCAAGCTTAAAGCCGCGGGAATCAGTTCGGCCCGGCTGGACGTTATTATCCTGCTCGAAGATATACTGCACAAAGACCGCAGCTGGCTGCTGGCCCATCCGGAAGCACAGTTAGACGAGGGGCGGGCGCGGCGGCTCGAGCATAGGCTCGAGCGCCGCGCTAAACATGTACCCCTGGCCTACATCAGGGGTTTTTCGGAGTTTTATGGCCGGCGATTTAGGGTTAACCGGCACGTATTGGAGCCCCGCCCTGAATCAGAAACCATGATAGAGCTGCTTAAAAATCTAAGACTGCCGGCTAAGCCGGCCATCGCCGATGTCGGCACCGGCAACGGCGCCATCGGCATTACAGCTGCCATGGAGTTACCAGGCTCACTAGTCGATTTATACGATATCTCGGCCGGCTGTGTAGCGGTCGCTAAACATAACGTGCACTTGCACGAGCTGCATATGCATGTCCGCAAAATGAACCTGCTAAGCCGGCCGCTGCGGCCTTATGATGCCGTGCTGGCAAACATGCCATATGTCCCTGACCACTGGAAAATCAATGAGGCGGCCTTGCATGAACCCAAAATCGCCATTTTTGGCGGACCCGACGGCCTGGACGTTTATCGCAAGCTTTTCGCCCAGCTGCATCGTTTTACCTGGAAGCCCAGGTACGTACTCACTGAAGCCCTGCCGCCTCAGCATGAAGCATTGGCTATAGTCGCCGCCCAAAACGGCTTTAAATTAGTAAAGGCAGACGACTTTATACAGGTTTTCAGCCCGTAGGTGCGTTACCAAGAGCAGCCTGGATAGTCATTGTTTTGCCGCCGCGAACTATTGTCAGGGTTATCTTGTCACCGACTTTGTACTTGCTTAGGGCGCTGGTTAGGCTGGTCTTATCATCAATCGTAACTTTATTGACTTTAGTGATGACATCACCCTCTTTCAGGCCGGCCTTCTCGGCTGGCGAGCCGGATACGACTGCCGGCTCGTTATCACCGCTGGTAACATATGCGCCCCGCGTAACCTTAAGCTTGAATTCCTTAGCCAAATCATTGGTCAGTGATACGTAGCGAACGCCGAGGTAAGGCTGCTGCAGCTGGCCATTGTCCAGGACGCTGGAGATCAGGGCCTTTAGGTCATTGATTGGCTGGGCAAATCCGATGTTCTGGGCACCGGATGCAACCGCTGTGTTGATACCGATAACTTCACCGTTGATATTTACTAACGGGCCGCCGGAATTTCCTTCGTTGATGGCGGCATCGGTCTGGAATAAGTCGGTCAGGTTCTCCGAACTCTGCAGATTACTTTGGTCCCCGGCCGTAACGTCACGGCCAAAGCCGGAAATTATACCTGTGGTAACGGTGTTTTGGAATTGGCCGAGCGCATTACCGATGGCTACTACCCTGTCGCCGACCTGTACGCCGGATGAATCGCCAAGCGTGACCGGCACGAGACTATGGCCGTTAAGGTTTCCGATTTTTAAGAAAGCGATGTCCTGGGAGCTTGAGTCGCTGGTCCGGCCAAGCACCTGGACATTATTGTATTGGGTGCCGTCTGACAGTGTCACGCTGACCGAAGTAGTACCCGACGGTACGACGTGGCGGTTAGTGACGATTATACCGTCGGAGCTGATGATGAAACCGGTGCCGGCGCTCTGCACCTGCTGGGTCTGCGGGAATGTAAAACCGAAAATATCTGTTGGTGAGCTGGCATCCTGCCCGGTCACGTCAATCGAAACGACGCTTTGGCCGACATTTTTGGCGATTGATTCGATTAACTGGCTTTCATTGGAAATATACTGCTGGCGGGCGGCGGTCGTAGTAGCGATTTCGGTCTTGCCATGGTGTTCGGCCCAGGCTCCCAGCCAGCCGCCACCGAAAGCGATGGCCAGAAATATAATGAATACCGGCAGCAGGTTCAGCCAGCGCTTCGGCGGCGGCTTTAGCCCGCTTGGACGTGCCTTAAGTGATTCTAAGTTTATAATCGGCGCCGGTTTAGTCGAATAACTGGCCGGTATCGTTTTGCGGCTGTTTGGTTTCTCGCTCATATTTATATTTTAAAGCTTTGGCTGAATATAAACTGAATCCTGCCCTACAAAGTGGCGCCGGTCCAGTTGGAAAATACTACGATAATTAACAAAATGGCCAGCATAATGCCAACCAGCTGGCGCTGCAGAGTCTGGCTGAGCCGCTCAGTAGCGTCCAGATAATAAAGTGCTGCCAGACCATAGCCGATAGTAGTTAGGATAACGATGATTTGAGCGATAGTGCCATAAAACAGCAGCCAATGAGACAGGATAAACGCCAGGCTGGCCGAAAAATAGGCCCAGATATGGGCCATCAGCGCTCCATGGCTCTCCTCGAACGACGTCAGGTAATGCCGGGCCGCCAGATATGTTACCAGCCAGGTGCCCGCCACCAAAATAACTATTGAGCTGTCGCCGAATTTAAGATAAAGCAGGCTAAGCCCCAGCAGCTGTCCAATCATCGCCTGGGCCGAAACACTCAGGACGTCGTAACGCGGCTTGAGCCAGATCAGCCATCCGCCGTAACATAAGACCCAGAACAGCTGCCACCAAGCCACGCTGGTGCCAGCCATGAATAATATGAGCGAAATCGCCACCATGATATCGACACCATTACTTATCAGATTGGCTATCCAGTACCGCGGCCGGACGGCAAACATCCGCCACTTACTTAAAATAACCAGCACTATCGCCAGGCCGACAAAGTCTATCCGCACCAATATAAAAGCCAGGATTGGCAGTAATGCATTAAACGCCAGATAAAAAGCGTGCGAAAAGCCTCTGGCGGGTTTGATACGGGCTGGCAGAGACCGCGGCAGCGAACGCATCAGCTGCCCACCTTGACTACTGCGTCGGGTTCGTAACATCGTTACCAAGGATTATAACAAACTTGGCAGCGACAGGCGGCGTTACGCCCAAATCACTTGGCAGCTTGCTGGTGGCCGTCACGCCAAAACGGCTTTCCAGATAGTGAAGCGTGTACTTGTCCTGGCCCTTGGTTAAATCCACAAGAGTGGTAGTCGGTGGGTTGGTCGAGCTGGCCGCGCTGTCGACTTTGAGCACATTATAACCATAAGATTTGAGCACCGCAGCTTCGCTGGTCGCCAGGCCGGCCCGATCGGTAGCGTTATAAATGGCCACCGGCGCGTTTTCTTTCTTAAGCAGGCCATCCGGCAGTATGCTGTGCAGGTAATTATGGATGGCCGTGTAGTTATAAAGGCCGGCCAGCGGCTGGACAATCGACAGATGATTTATCGTACCGGTAGTAACCAGCTGGTTGGGCGGCGTCACCAGGTCGGCCGACTGGATAGAAGAGGATGGAATCGGCTGCAGCTGATGGTACAGACACTTAATCGTCGTGGTATCAAAATCGGTGTATACATTACTGCCGAAGCTGTCGAGCAGGCTGGATACCTTAATAGGGTTAGCAAAGGTGCCGGCGTTAAAGGCTTTTTCTTTAATAGCGGCAATCAGCAGGCGCTGGCGCTGGCCGCGGGCAAAGTCACTGGAGGTTTCGCGCGAGCGGGCATACAGCAAAGCCTGGGCGCCGTTAAAGTTATGCACTCCCTTGGTAGCAATTACCGGATTATTATGGTTCTGCCAGGCGATGGTGGGGTCATAGAGTGTCTCTGGCACGTTTACGGTCACGCCGCCCA
>DASSFC010000042.1:0-46014 GCA_035694865.1 Saccharimonadales bacterium (SeqCode)
CCCCCCCCGCGACCAGACCCAAACCGGCCAAAACCAGCCGCACAGGGATCCGGCGGCCAAAGATTTCAAATAGTTTGCGGCTTGGCATTTTTTATCATTAGTACTTTAAGGCCAATTATAGCAAATTTTCTCTTATAAAACTCCTTTGGGCGTGGTGCGGGCCAGCCGCTTGACGCGCCCTAGCCTTCCCTCTTATGCTAAAAGCAAATGAAGTGGCGTCCAACTGAGGTTTTCAGACCAAAAAACCAGGCCGGCTATACCTTGTTGGAGCTGATAGTTGTCTTGATAATCGTAGCTATTTTAGTGGCCGTTCTCATCTGGAAAAACACTTAACAGACCGTTATTACTCGGGAAAGGTAGTAGCCGCAGTTCGCTATAAGCGAATTTGGATTTATTCCAAAAGCGGCGTTGAAGGAAAACCGCAGGTTGTCCTTCAAGTTTTAGAAGTGGACGTAGCTGTGGCTGGGGTGCTGGGCTTCCAGCGGTTTGAGCCAGGTTGAGAGATTCTGGAGATTGAAAACGATATGCTCCGCGGTGACACTGTCACCTTTTTGACTGGTAAGCTTGACTATCTGCAGGCTAGGCCCCTGGTCGGATAATATCGGGCTGGCCAGGATGATATCGGAAAACTGGCCGACCTTCATGTTAAACAGGGCGTTTATGACCTCTGGTGGTACATTCGGGTTAGTTTTATTGAAAGAGCCGCCGTAATCACCGCCGTTTGTCTTGGCGCTCGGGTCTTCTGAGACGGCTTTAGCCAGCGTGGCGAAATCACTGCCGGACTTAAGCTGGCGCAGGGCTTCTTGGGCCCGGGCGTTGGCATCGGTATCAAGCGCAGCATTGACTTTCTCAGTTAAAATTTGCTGCTTAAGACTACGCTTAAAGTCATTGACCGACCAGCCCCAATAACTGCTCAGCACATCGGCGAAAACTTTGTTGTTACCGCCCAAGCGGTTCTGGTCGCGGACTTCGTTTAACCGTTCATTTATTTCTCTACTGCTGACGCTTACGTGATTTTGGCCGGCCAGCTGTTTGGTGTAGGCCTGGTTAATCACGTCGGCCAGAGCCTGGCGGCGGAACTGGACCAACTGGCCCCTGTCAGCGCCGGCAAAATCACGCTGCTGCTGTGATTCGTAATAATGTACGTAGCGTCTCAGTTCGAACAAATAATTTTCATAATTTACATAGTGCGAACCGGCCTTGGCAATCGGGAAAGGCACTACCTGGGTTACCCGGTAAACAAACGTGTTGTACTGGTAGAACTTATAAAGCGCCAGCGAGCAATAGACTAACAGCGCGATTATGGCCGTGACCATAACCGTGACAGTCACGGCGATGATACGGCGCTTGGAGTGGGCCAGCGGATAGATATACTTGCGGGCACCTTTTAGGACCTCTTCCCTGTGCTCACCGATGTTCTCGGTGGTAATTTTTGGTACATCTTCCAAAGATTGCGGCGAATTATCCGCCCGGCTGAGCGGATTCAAACTGGCGGCCTTCTCGGACACCACTTCGGGCACTATGCCCTTAGTCTTCTTGCTACGTCTCAGTTTAGGTTTCTTCACCATCGTGTTTGGCCGCTGTCTCCTCGTGCTGCGGGGTGCGGGCGCTGTGGTGGATTCCTAAATCTCGTAAAATATGCACCATCTTGCTTTGGACTTTCTCCGGATGGTGCACTTGCCTTATCACCAAATCGCCCACGTAAGTTTGCACTATTATTGTACCAAAATGCAGGATGGTTTCCTCGAGGCCGGCGACCTGGTAATTAATCATCTGGATCTGGTCCAAACCAATATCTACTACGTCGACCTGCAGCAGTGAACGGTTCTGCTGGATAAAGCGTTTATTGGTCATGATGTAAACGCTAAAGTACCACTTTACCCACCAGGGGAAAATCAGAATCCAGGCGATGATGAAGCTGGCCAGCAGGCTGGCAAAAAAGAAGGTCAGGCTGGGCGGATTATTTTTATGGACATAGGTCAGGATGAGTGTGTAAACCGGGCCGACCAGCATGCCAAAAGAGGCCAATATCAGGCCCTTACGCATGACGATCGGGTGTTTGCGAAACACCATCATCGTCTCTTCGTCGTCGAATTGTTCTTTGAAATGTTTGCTTTTCGGGGCTGGGTTATCACTGCCCTGCTTTTCGCTCATGGCTATATTGTATCTGAATCTCTAAAAAACAGGGACAAAGGCTAAAAAGCGCTTACGGTCACAGAATAGGAGGTCATCGAGTTTGTTCTTGATCGACAAGTTCCCCACCACACATAACCTGGGCTGCTAGGGGTACCGCTTGAGCCGGCCGGCGGTGAACCTGTGAATGATGGCTGCCACAGGGCGCAGTGTTTTAATATGATGTACTTAATCGCAACGTCAGATGATACGGAAGGTAGATTAAATACTAGCGATGGATTAAGCGTGGTTTTGAGCGCTGGTATATCTTGAGACAGAGGTGATCTAAAAAATGGCGCTGAGGAGATACTATCGTAGTTCACACCTTCGCTACACGTCGTTAAATCCGTACAAAACTCCATGAACATCTGCTCATTAGGGCTATCGCTTAAAGGATGGCCAGTATTGGTTGTAGAAACAGTTATCGTGTAGGTGCAGCTCGGTTTTAAAGTGAAGTTATAGCCGAACTTCGCCAAATCAAAAGGCTCAACCCGCCGGCCACCAGTACCGTCAGCTCTATATGGCACGCCAACCACTGTGTTTACAGGATTACTGTTCAGCAAATATAATCCCAAATTGTCATTTTCCCCAAAAGTAGGCGACGGAATAATAGGGGTGCAGATGGGACTAGGACTAGGAGGAGGACCCGCTGCTAGGGGTGTTCCCAGGCTGGCTGTGCCACCATTGATTCTAAAGTAAGTACTAGACTGGTTGGTTGCCCCGCCGCCGCTTCGGTCCCAGCGGACAATAACCTGGTATAGGGTCGGGTGCGTGGTTACACCGGATAGCTGGGTTGTTTTAATATCTGTGTAGTAAGTAACGCCATCGCCGGCCTTATTAGCCGTACATTTACTGTCATAACCTGTTAGCGGACTTTTATCGGTGGGTGATGGGTTGGTTATCGGCAGCCAGCCGCTGCTGCCAGGAGTGGTAGCTGAGTTATCCAGGCAAAAATGATTATTGCCGGCATATCCGAAATTAGTCTCAAAATTATTCGGGTCGTTTTGGTAGCGCAGCCTTAAGTCAGTTATCTGGTTCTCAATGTAATTCAGTGCTTGGTTGTGTTCCCTGGCAGTTATAGTCTGGTTCAATCCGCGCTGGGCGGTAGCATAGGTTATGCCGATGCCAAAAGCGGCAATGCCTATAGCTAGCAACACTTCGACGATGGTGTCCCCTCGCCCTTTTCTGCTCATGATTATCATTATATCTTCAGTGGGCTTTAACCCCAAGCCGTGGAGCTCCGGCTTGGGGAGAAGCCAGAACAATGCAGGCCAAACTAAAAACGCGCCACTTGATTGCGTATCTTTCTAGCTCGGCTGTAATCTGTTTTGACGTGGTGCCCCCGAGAGGATTCGAACCTCTAGCTTCTCCTTAGGACGGAGCTATTTTATCCATTGAACTACAGGGGCTTACTTAAATATTACCTAATTTCGGGTCTGTGCCCTATTGGGTAAGGTCTTGGTGGGCGGTTTTATAATCGAGAAGTTCTTCGGCTTTGAACCAGTGCATTATCTCGGCCTCGGCTTCAGCTTCGTCAGCCGAAGCGTGGATTAAGTTGGCTAGTCCCCCACCCTTTTGGTTGGCGTGTTTGATTGTCATGTGGGCGTAGTCGCCGCGGATAGTGCCCGGCGCGGCTGCGTGCGGTTCGGTTTCGCCGACCATTTTACGGACTGTAGCCACTGCTTCAACACCTTCTAGTACGGCGGCAATGACGGGTCCCATCATCATAAAGTCGGCGTTGCGCCGGTAGACTTCTTCGCCGCGCCGGCTGATCAGCTGGCCGATGTTCTCATAATGATGGTGGTAATGAGATTCATCGGGCGCGACCATCTTCAGGCCCACTATTTTCAGGCCTGCCCGTTCAAAACGGGTCAGTAATTCGCCGGTTATGCCGCGGGCCACGGCATCGGGCTTAAGAACAATCAAAGTTTTTTGCATTAAACCTATTTTAACAGATACGGTTAAGATAACAACTCGGCCAGCCTCTGTTAGAATATGGTTATGGATTACGAAAAAGCCGTCGCCGATTTTTTGGAATATCTTGAACTCGAACAGAACCGTTCGCTCAAAACTATCCAAAACTACAGCCACTATCTAACCCGCCTGAGCGACTTTGCCGGCGACATCAAGCTGGCCGATATCGATACCGAGCTGGTCCGCAAATGGCGCCTATGGCTTAACCGCCTGCCGACCAACAATTCTGATGAGCTGTCTAAAATGACCCAGAATTATCACCTGATTGCCCTGCGATCGTTTCTGCGTTTTTGCGCCAAACGCAATTGGGAGACTCTCCAGCCGGATAAAATCGAGCTGGCCCGCACCAAGCGGCCGCAGGTGACTTTTTTGACAGCCGACGAGCTGGAGAGGCTGACTAGCCAGCCGGATACTACCAAGCTTAATGGTTTACGCGACCGGGCGATTTTAGAACTGCTTTTCTCTAGCGGACTGCGGGTTTCGGAGCTGGTCGGCCTTGACCGGGACCATGTTAATTTAAAGCGGCGCGAATTCATGGTCCGGGGCAAAGGCCAAAAAGACCGGCCGATTTTTATAAGCCCCGAGGCGGCCGACTGGATACAAAAATATCTGGATATGAGGACCGATAATACCAAACCGATGTTTATCCGATACAGCGGCAACAAACAAATTGATAACAGCGGGAACTTTACGCGGCTGACCGCCCGCAGTATCCAGCGTATGGTCGGCCGCTACGCTAAACTGGCCGGCATCACCAAACACGTCAGCCCTCACACCCTGCGCCACAGCTTCGCCACCGATTTATTGATGAACGGCGCCGATTTGCGCAGTGTGCAGGCCATGCTGGGCCATTCCAATATCGCCACGACCCAGATTTATACCCACGTCACTGACCCGCACCTAAAAGCGGTCCACGAAAAATTCCACGCCAAAAAACAGGCCTAATGGCCCAGTTAGTGTCCGTTATTGGGACCGCCAACCACACCACCACCGCCGGCGGGCAAGGCGCAGGCCGGATCCGTTGTCTCATTTAGATGAGGTGCCCCATATTGACCCTGGCCGGAAATATCGACAGTAAAGTTCTTACAGAGAGTTTCCATGGATTGGACAGCATAATTAGGCAGGCTGAACTGACTATTCAAATCAACCGTCGTCCGTAAACGCTGGATAATATCTGAGCCCTGCCCAGTAACGTCTACAATGGCTTGGGATTTAACAAAGTCGACAGTTTTATTACTGTTATCGGTGCCCTCGACGCTTACTTTCAGTGGAGCGTATTGTGCTGTTAGGTAAAGATAGTAAGTATATGAGCTGTTTAGGTTCTTAACTTCGCTATTGCAGTAATGCGGGTCCTGATCCGGCGACGGCACCGGAATAGGCCGCGGATTCTTACAATTACCCGGTACAAAGTTGCCATTTGTCCCGCCTGGGCCACTGGCTACACTGTAACTGCCAGTAGTGTAGTCAGTTGTACCGGGAATGCCTGTGATACTACCGTTAGGATACAAGTAATACACCCGCAGGTTGCCAGATAATTGGCTGTCGCTAAAGGTACCGCTTGGCGGTACGCCATAAATTCCTACCCTCAAGACTCCAGTTGCCCCCTTGCCGGCGGCGCTATCTTCAGGCGGTAAGCTGTTGCCGGCAGGTAACCATTTGGTAGACGGTGATTGATTTTCCCAGGCAATGAAAAGGTTTTGTAGGTTAGCGGCGGACACTTTAAGTAACTGCGGCTCGCCGGGATAGACAGTTGCCTTTAGTACTTGCGGACTGGTATCGACGCTGATGCAGGAATATTTAGCTGCGCCAGCCCCCCCGGAAAGGTCTTGTGAAAAATATTGATTTCCATCGACAGGAGATGTAGGCCAGTTGGCACAGCCGCTAAAACCGGTGCCGCCAGCCACCAAATAAGCGATTGCGTCGTTGATACCCGACTGGGCAGCGTAATAAGCTTGGGTGGCTAATTCGCGGTCGGAAGCCTGGCGCAGCTCCCTGTCGGCCAACTTTGAGAAACCGATAGCTATCAAAGATAATGTGATAGTCAATATCGTCACTACCAGGATCGAAACTATCCCCCGCTCGTTCTTATGCCACTTATTTGATATCAAACTGTCCATCTTTTTTAAGTGTTCTCCAATACAGTACTATCATAGTCCACTGTGGCGCAAAGGCTGGTATCGCTCAGACTGCCGGTGCACTGGGCATCCTTTGCCTGGTACGTTGGTGTAGTCGAGCCGGTAAATAAACCGTTCGAACTGCCGCCGTAAAATACAACGTGTATATGCACATTACAGCGGCCGGATTGACAAGCAGTGGGCGAGCTATAATCGGTTATATCGTTAAGCTGCATACCGGAGTCAAGCATATGTACGCAGCCGGAACCACAAGGAAGGATATTAGCAGGTACGCAGTTTCCGCCATTATTATCGCGCTCGATACCAGGGTTACTACCATTGACTTGAGTGCCAAGCTGATACAGATAACGATGAATGCCAATGCAAAAACCTCCTGAAGTAGGTTGGGGGCCCCCTCTAGTGAACTGGATATCATCGGAGATACTTTGTACTACGTTACGAGCATCTTCCTGGGTCTTACTCATACTGACACCCTTATAAAACAAGTCGCCAGTCCGGATAAAAGCAGCCAGCATGACAATCAACAGCAATGAAAATATCAAGGTCGCTATTAGCAGCTCGATGATGGTAAAACCTGTTTGTGTGTTGTGGTCAGCAGCTCTACGACGCATACGTCGTCCCCCTGTATGAATACAGTTTAACTAAGCTATTCGGTAATGCATAGCCTAAAGTTTGGCTGGCAAATCCATCCGGCCGGAAAAAGACGCTCGCCTGGTTGACTTGGCCGCCGCCCGCCCGCTGCCACCGGACCAGCACCTGGTACACATTAGGGTTATTCGTTATGGGTGAAGCCAGCGCTTTGGCCTTGATATCAATATAATAAATAACCCCGTCGCCGGCTTTTTGATAGACGCATGGAGTGTAGTAAGGGCTGGTAGCGGTAGGCGCAGAACTGTTGGCTAAATTGGTTGCTTCATAATCAGTTACGGGGTCGTTGTAATTTGTGTAAGGACCCCAATTGGCATCGGTTGGCACGACAGCAGTGTTATCCAGGCAAAAATGGGTTGTGCCGTTGCCGAAATTAGCATTGAAGTCGGCCGGGGAAGAGCTTTTGGCAAAACGTAGGCGCAGGTCGGTCACCTGGTTTTCGATAAGATTAAGAGCCTCGTTGTGTTCCCTCGCCGTAATTGACTGGTTAAGGCTGCGCTGGGCCGTGGCAAAAGTGATGGCGATTGCAAAAGCGGCGATGGCGATGGCCAGCAATACCTCTACTATAGTATCGCCGCGGAATCTTTTACTTGGCAATTTTAGCATGAGACATAGTTTAGGTTTGTCTGTGCACCAACACCACCGCTACTAACAATAGATATTTCGGCGGTTCGTTTTCCGTCTGATAAACAGACGACGTATTTATTTAAAGCAGGCGGATTTAGGATTGGGGGTGTAACATTGCACAAGCCCAACAACTTGAGACAATCGTCGACCTGGCTACTGTTTTTACCAAAGTCTCCAGGGATTGTAAATTGATATACGTTCAAATCTTCAGCACCGTTACTGGTACCAGAGTTTTGGGTATTAAGACTATTAAAAAAACCGATTACGTGGCTCTGTGTACTTTGTGATGGTTGTGACGTACAAGCCCCTACCGAACATACCCACTTGACATAGGCCGGAGCTAAACTGAAAGTCTCGGTTAAATCCAGGCTGGAAATGCCGTCGGCCGCCTTTGGTTTGCTGTGGTACATATCGGTTGGAGAAGAATCGGTCGGACCGGGCGTGTTAGGGCAATCAGCTAGACGGCAGCCGAAAACCGAATAGGTATATAAGTTCTCAGCTTGGGTTGGATTAGTCGGAAAATCTGTGAACTGAATGGCTTTGCCTAAGAAAACGCACTGAGGTGTAGTAGATGGTCCGCCAGTTTGGATTGATGGCCTACCACCTACAATCGAACAGTTCTGCTGGCTGGGATCGGCACCAGTAAAGCCGGTCGAGACATCGTTCATCCAATCCTGGAGTTTGGACTGAGTGTCGCGCATCTTTTGATTGAAATCAGTTTCGGCCTGCTTACCGCTTATGAGGCTCCAGGAAGCCATAGCTATAAATAAGGAGATGGCAAGAAAAATCATTACCTCAACAATGGTGTATCCATCTGACACACGCCGCATACGCCTCAGTATAGCATAAGCGGTATGTAAAATAACTCTTTAAACGTTAAGCTCTAACTGGGGTGGTTAGTTAATCCCCATCCAGGTCTTGTAATGATTGAGTAAAGACTCACCCCACAACATCACTATTAGAGTAGCCGCAATCAGAAAAGGGCCGTACGGTAAGCGGCTGGCCAGGGTTTTTTTGCGGCGGATTAAGTCAGGCATCGCTACCAATGAACCTAAAACAGACGCAATGAATATCATCAACAGGCTGTACTGCGGCTTGGCCAGCAAAGTTCCCGTTATTAATCCCAGCCGAACGTCGCCAAAGCCTATCCACTTGCCTTGCGAAGCCATATATAACAGGTAAAAAACGCCGCTGGCAACCAAGATAGAGGCCATCCATAAACCAACCGCCCTTAAGGGTCGGTTATCAAAAAAGACTATATAACCTGCCCTGCCTGTGGCTGCTACAAACAATGTGGGATAAATAATGCGGTTAGGCAGCAGCATCCAGCGCAAGTCATAAACCGCCAGCGCCAATAGGCCGACGGCAGCTGCCAACCACATGGACAGCAGCAGCCATTGGCCGTCTATATGGACGCTTAGCGGCCAAAGCAGATAGCTGCCGGCAAAAACCAGCCCCGCTATAAGCTCTACCAATGGATATTGGACTGAAATCGTCTTTTTACAGTAACGGCACTTTCGCCCTAGAGCCAGCCAGCTGAAGAGTGGTATCAGGTCGTACCAGGCTAAGGTATGTTTACAGTCCGGGCACATGCTGCGGCCCTTTAAGATTGACAGGTTACTGGTCGCCTTTTTCTGTTTGCCGTTTGCAGTTTTCCCTGCTTGCTGCTCGTGCAGGCGCCAAACCAGCGCGTTGACGAAACTGCCCGCACATAAGCCTAGCCAGGCCAGCACAAGTGCTATAACTATCATTAATTTATCCTAGCATAATCATAAAGACGGCCCATATGGACCGTCTTTTGAATGCTTTTAAGCCTTTAGGTTTAGGAAGCTACACAGCGGGTCTGAGCGGCACCAGTGGTCTCAAACTGGTACAAAATTCCAAACTCCCGGGCAGTACCGCCTTGAAGAGCGGTTCCAGCAGCATTGCATGTTTGACCGAACGTCCAACAAGCACTTGTTGTACTAGCTGTACAGCCAGCGACCCCTGATGCGTTCGTTATCTGACCGAGTTTGGCGTAGTCTATATCCACATTACCAGAGCCAACACTACTGCATGTAGCTGTTACGTTATTGTGGTTTGCCAGGCAAGTATTAATTGCCGCGGCGATGGTAGCAACATCATTACTGCGCTGAGTATTACGGCTGTTGCGCTGCAGGGCCGGAACGGCCAAAAGAACAATTAGAAGTATGACGGCGGCGATGGCCAGCACAATCATAACTTCGATGATAGTGAAGCCTTGTTCGCGCTTTTGTTTATATAGGTCTTTCATAGTGTTTAAGCAAATGCCCCCTTTGCTGTGGTTTTATTATGGTTATGCTTATGAGGAAATAATATTCGCATGTCTATAAAAAAGCAATAGCTTTAGCGTACATTCAATTTACCCGACAATCCGTAAATCGGCAGCAGCACGGCAGCCACTATTATAAGGGCCATAATACCGAGCATTATCATTAGGACAGGCTCAATTATAGTTGAGATAGCCCGAATTTCGTTGTCGACTTCCCTTTCGTAATAATCGGCCGTTTTGCCCAGCATGCTTTCCAGCGAACCTGATTGCTCGCCGATTTTTATCATATTAGGCACTAAATCCAAAAAGTTTGGATCGCCCTCTAGTGCCTCTGACAGTGATTTACCGCCTTTAACCTTTTCGGCAGCCTTGTCAATCGAGCGGCTTATATGGACATTATTTACAGCTTCGGAAACGATGCTCATTACCTGCAGCAACGGCACGCCGCTGGCTACCAATGTTTCGGCTGTCCGGGCAAAACGGGCCATGTAAAGCTTCATAAACAAGCGGCCTATCGGCCACATCCGCATCTTAGCCTTATCTACGAACTCCTTACCAGGTCCGGCCCGCGCCCAGCGCGTCGTGAAGAAGATTGCAGCTCCAAGCAAAAGCAGTATTAGCCACCAAAAATGGCTTATGATGCGCGAAAAGAACAATAACACTCTGGTAACAAACGGCAGTGTCGCTCCTGGAATACCTTTATAAATCTCTTCTACATGCGGAAGGACAACAACCAACATAAAACTGACCACGGCAATCATGACGACGATAACTAATATCGGGTAAACCAGCGCGCCGCGGACTTTAGATATGATTTCAGCGTCTTTTTCCTGCTGGTTTGCCAGGCGTTCCAATGACTTATCTAAGGTGCCGGATGCCTCACCGGCCTCCACCATGCTGGTGTAAACGCGGTTGAAGGTGCGCGGATAGCGGGATAATGCTTCCGAAAAGGGTGACCCAGCCTCAACATCCGAAATTACCTTTTGGATTATCATCTTTAATGGCTTACTAGATGTCTGTCCTTCTACATTGCGCAAGCTTTGGACTAAGGGCAGTCCGGCATTAATTAGCGTCGACATCTGTCGTGAAAAGATAACTTTGTCTTTGGTCCTGACCCGGTTAGTAAAATTACCGAACAAGCCGGCTTTATCGGCTTCGGTGATTTCCAGCGGTGCATAGCCCTGTGCCTTGATGGCTTTGGCGGCCGCTTTTTCGTTCTCGGCCTGGACTTGCGAAGTTATCTTTTGGCCGGTTGCGGGGTCTCGGGCAGTAAATTTATAAGCCAGCATCTGTCTAGCCCCTCATCAGCCGGTCCAGTTCATCGAGGTCGACGGCATAGTTGCGGGCTTCATCATAGCTGATAATGCCGGTATGAATCAGGTTTACCAGCGTCCGGTCCATGCTTTGCATGCCATACTCTGCGCCGGTCTGGATTACGGCTTCGAGCTGGTAGCTTTTGCCTTCACGAATGATGTTACGGACAGCCGGTGTGGCCGCTAAAATTTCAGCCGCGGCAATCCGTCCGCCAGCCAAGGCCGGCACCAATCTTTGCGAAACTATGGCTTGCAGCATGTTGCCCAGCTGTGAGCGTACCTGAGGCTGCTGGTGCGGCGGAAAGACGTCAATCATACGGTCTACTGACTGGCTGGCGCTGTTGGTGTGCAATGTCGCCAGCACCAGGTGGCCGGTTTCAGCGATGGTAATAGCCGCGGCGATAGTTTCCAAATCACGCATTTCGCCGATTAGCACGACATCCGGGTCTTCGCGCAAAGCCGAGCGTAGTGCGGCTGAAAAGCTGAAGGTATCGTAGTGCACTTCCCTTTGCACGATTAATGAGCGCTTGGATTTGTGGGTGTATTCGATCGGGTCTTCGACGGTAATTATATGGGTCGCCCGCTCGCTGTTGATTTTATCGACCATGGCGGCCAGTGTCGTCGATTTACCCGAGCCGGTCGGGCCTGTCACCAGTACTAAGCCGCGCGGGAATTCGGTGAATTTATTAACAACGGGGGGTAGTCCGAGGTCTTCGATAGTCCGGATTTTGTTGGGAATCAACCGCAGGGCTGCCGCCAGGTTGCCGCGTTCATGGAACGCATTGACCCGGAAACGGCCCAAATCGCCAAAGGCGAAACTGAAGTCGAATTCTTTATCGCGCAGTAAAATCTGCTTTTGGTCATCGTCGAGCAGGCTAAAAACCAACTCTTCGACGCCCTTTTCATCCATTAGCTCTTGATGGAAAGGTGTCAGTGCGCCATCGAGCCGCAGCATCGGCGGCATGCCGACTTGCAGATGCAGGTCAGATGCGTCCTTTTTGACTACTTCTTCTAATAAAACTTCTATTTTAGGTAGCGGTTTGGCGGCTGGCGCCGGATTTTGGTTTGGCGGCTGCATTTTTTATACCCCTCTTGCGGTGCCCTTACTGTTTAAGCGTCGGATGACGCTACCCTGTCCACTTCTAGTAACGTTGTCTGGCCGGCCAGAGCTTTAAGATATCCATCTTGGCGCATAATTACCATGCCTTGCTCCTGGGCGGCTTTTTGAATGACTGAGCTTGTCGCGTGTTTTATGATGAGGTCCTGAATTTTTTCAGTTACCTCAAACACTTCGTATAAGCCCATGCGCCCGGAGTACCCTGTCGGATTATCGGGGGTAATCTTACCCTTAACCAAAGTATAATCGGTTTGCGTGGCCAAGGGCAAGCTCTTATAGCCGAGGTCAGCCGCTGTCTTGGCGGCTTCGGCTTGGGTTTTTGGCAGGATATTTCCTAAGATATTATGGATCCCTTCAGTCTCAACTTTGCTCGATTTATAAGACTCGCCCTCAGGCACTACCCGCCTGACTAACCTTTGGCCAATAACTGTGTGGACGGTTGAGGCGATTAAAAAGGGCTCTAGTTCCATATCTAATAGCCGGGGTAAGATGCCGGCCGCGCTGTTGGTGTGCAGCGTGCTAAATACCAAGTGGCCCGTTAAAGCAGCCTGGACAGCCAGCCCGGCTGTTTCCTTGTCGCGAATCTCACCTACCATGATGACGTCCGGGTCCTGGCGCAGGATAGAACGCAAACCATTGGCAAACGTCAGGCCTACAGCCGGGTTGACTTGGATTTGGTTCACACCATCAATTTTGTATTCAACCGGATCTTCCAGGGTAACTATATTAATAGCGTCATCCTTGATTTCCTGGATCATGGCATACATGCTGGTGCTCTTGCCGGAGCCGGTGGGTCCCGATGTCAAAATCATTCCGTATGGGTTCTTTAAACCTTTTCTAATCAAGCGCAAGGCCCTTCCGGTATAGCCCATGGCCTCCAGCTTAAGGCTGGTGCCGGTTTTGTCGAGCAGACGGATGACGACCTGCTCGCCCCAGACCGTCGGGCTGATAGCGATACGTAAGTCGATTTCCAAATCCTCGACCTTGATAGTAAACTGGCCGTCTTGCGGGATGCGGTGCTCGTCGATTTTCAAATTGGCTAAAATTTTTATTCGGCTGACCAGGGCCGGTTCGGTACTTTTGGGCAGGCGCATAATCTCCCGCAAAACCCCGTCAATGCGCACGCGGATGTTCAATTCCTTCTCCAGCGGCTCAATATGGATATCACTGGCCCGGTTCTTGGCAGCATATTCCATGATTGCCGATAATGCCTTAGCGATCGGCGAATCCTCGACGATAACCTGGACTTTATTTTCATTAAGTTTGACCTCGCCCCTCGGCTTATTACCTTCTTCGGCTTCAGCGGCGGCCTTATTATCTTCGTCAAGCCCCGACAACATTGTGCTTATGCCTTTACCGATATTTTGGTCATATTGCTTAAGCATCCGCCGGATGCCTGATTCACTGGCAGCGTAAACTTGAAGTGGTTTACCGATTTTTTCGCTTAAAAAGTCGACGGCCTGCAGGTTGCTGGCATCAAGCATAGCCACCACAAGCTTCTCCTTCATTGTGCCCAAGGGTACAGCCATGTAAAACTGGGCTGTTTCCTTAGGCAAAAGTTCCAAGACTTTTTGCGAGATTGGCGGCGTTTCGCTCAAGTTTACATAGGGTGTCTTGTTGACCAAAGCGGTTGCCCGGGTGAGCTGTTCGTCAGTTAAAGCTTTGTCATGAATCAGCAAACTGAACATCGGCTGTTTTTCCCTTTGTGACTTGGCCCGGTAGAGTTCCAGTTTATCGCGGTTTAATACACCGTCATTAATCAGCTGCTCCTCAATCTGCTGCTGGGTATTCTCAGAAAGTAAAACGCTCATTTGTTTTTATTTTTATTGGTTTGTCTGATTGAACGGTACCTGGTTATTGGTGTTTCCAATCTGTATTAGCTGGGTCGGGTCAAGCGCATTGCTATTAAAGAATGGTTTGTAGTTATCGTCTGTCTGAGGCAATGGGAACTTGGAACTTATAGGCGTTACTACCGGCACTTTGATAGCGTTTTTCTTTTGGTTGCCAAATATAGAATTCGAAATGATGAAGGAAAATATTATCGCAATAAAAGCGACCAGCCCAATTAGTATCAGGTCATTTTTTTTCATTTAATTGACCTCCTTGGTGGCCTGAAGGTTAAGGCTCTTAGCCGGCTGATAGTAGGTTGTCATACCGGCCGTCAGTTTCAGGCTTTGGTCGGTGCCGGCAATTTCCAGGGTATTTAAATCAAACGGCCTAATCGAACGTTCAAAATCTTGCAGCAGCTGCTGTGCCTGCTGATAGTTACCGCTGGCCTCGAACTGGAAAGTAACAGCCTTGGGTTGCGGCATAGCCTGCGGCTGATCGGGGTAGGTTGTCGGGCTGTCAGTAACGGTTATAGAATTTATGGTCATGCTCCGACCTGTAATGATTTTTTCCAAGCTGGTCGCCAGAGCTGGTGCGTCATAAGTGCTTGGCAGAGCATCAAGCGTTAACCGGGGGTTGTCGCCATCTAAGTTACCCGAGCCGTTCAGACTGCCGCCCAGCATATTGGGATCCTGCTTAGCAAAGGCGCTGCTGTACTGGGTGAATAGCGTATTGGCAGCGGTCAAATTAGCCTTTAGCTGGTTGACGACCTTATGCTGTGCCGTCAATACCCGGCGCTGATAAAGGCCTTTGGAAATTAAAGCTTTAGCGGCAAACAGGCAGAAAATGGTAAGCACCACCGAGACAGCGACCACCACCAGGATAGTTGACTGGTCTTTATCAATTTGCAAATGCTTGGTTGAGGTCTTTTTTGTACTTTTTACCGTTTTTTCCGCCATTATTGACTCCCCTGCTGGCCGGTTTTCGGTGTAGCCGTCTGGCCATTGAATAAACTGCTTGGGTTAGGACTATCCTGTACAGAACGTGTTGTTGTCTCTTGCGGTACTACCAGCTGTACGGCCTGGCTGGCGCCGAATAAAGCCGGGTCAAAGCTCAAATCAATTGTATAAGTAGCCTGCTTATCATCCCGGTCGACTTGGGTTAAGACTACATTTGAAAATGCCTGCTTTTTAGTAGTGCTGTCGTTATTAATAGTGTAGTAGGTGAACTTAAGAGTATCGACGAATTTATTGACTGATTGGATGGTGTCAGCCGTGCCCTGGATGTCCATAGTGTTGGCTGAATTATCAATGCTAAGTTTGCCAATATTTACTTTAACCGGGGTTATCTGCGGTAAATAAGTAAGCAACCGCGAAGTAATGTGCTTCTGCTGATGCAGGCTGGGCAAGGCATTGAGCTGATTTTGGATAGTCAGGACTTTATCTAAGTTCGGGATGGCTTTAAGTTTATTTGAGTAAGTCTTTATATCATTATTGGCACTGCTTATAAGTTCTTTTTGCAGCACGTTCACGATAAAAAAGCTTAAGATAAACAGCGCCAATGCGAAAGCTACCGCTAACATAGATATGGCATAGACCATACGCTTAAGCCGCTGCTGCTGCTGGAATTCCAGCTTTACATCCGGTAAGAGGTTGAACTGGACAGCCACGCTAGCCCTTCCTCTCGGCTAAGCCGCAGGCTACACCAAAATGGTTGGAAATACTCAGAAGTTCATTTTGGCGGCTTGATGGGAATGATACGTTGCGCCACGCATTTCCTATCTCCACATTGATACCGAACTTGTTGGCGATATATAACGGAAATTCCGGCAAAGTCGAAGCCCCGCCGGTCACGATAATACGGTCCATCTTAGTGTTAGGATAGCGCTGCTGGAAGAATGTTATTGATTTCTCTACTTCAGTCACTAAATTGTCGACTACCGAAATAATGGCATTGTATACCCTGCCCTCCAGCTTGTCGCGGCTGACACCAAATTTATAAACGAACTGGGTCGCCTGGGCGGCATCGACACCTAGGCCGGCAATGGCCGAGCGAATAATTGCCTCGGAGCCAATCGGAATCGATCGTGTCAGCCGCGGCGCACCATTAACGACAATAATCAGGTCTGTCGCCCGTGAACCAATATCAAGTACCATTTGCGGCAACGTGGCATCCGGCGCGACAATCGCCCGCATGACCGCAAAAGTGTCCGGCTCAAAAGCAATCACATTAAAACCAACGCCTTCCAGCATGTCTAAACGCTGCTCGACGTAACTGTTAGGCACGCTTGATAATAAAACTTCGGATTTTGTAGGGTCGTGTGGCGAATCGCCCAGTAAGGCCCAGTCGATTTTGGATTCGGCCAGCGGAGTCGGGATAAATGAATCTGCCTGGTAGCGTATTGTTTTGGCCAGTTCGGCCGGTGATAACTTTTCCATGTCCACTACCGTTGTGAATACCCGGTTTGACGGAACGCCGACAGCCACGTTCTTGGTGGTTATGCCGGCTTGTTTACACAAAGCTACTACCGCAGCGGCCAGCTTTTGCTCGTCGGCCTTGGCATCACTGACCGCGATATTGCCTTCTACCGGCATCGAACCGTAACGGTCAAGCGTCTTAACCGGCGGTGCACCGCGCAACTGTACTACGCGTATGGACGATGTACCGATGTCTAGCCCGAAGAATTCCGATACCCCACTCAGTATGTCCATAATTGTTTATTCTTATATATTATCCGATTTACCCGAATTATAGCATAAGCTTTTTAGATAAAACACCTTATTTTATTGTCTTAAAATACTGGTGGTAAGCTGAACAGGCCTTCGGGTGTAGGTGATTGCGGGCTAAAGGCCGGTGCGCCCAAGACCATTGATGGCACAAAGTTGAATATTTCGGCTGGTGCGTTGCCAATCCCATTTATATCTGTTCCGAGGGACTGGCTGCTGCCGTGGGCCCTCAATAACTCGACATGTTGGGCGATAACCGCACCATTCACTATCAGCTGGTGCGGGCATTGGCTGTCACAAGTATTAAAGATACCACCGCTGGCTGTACTGCCAACGACAGTCGGCTGGGCAATATAAAGGCCATCCAGCTCTGTAACGCCATCTGTCAGCGTAATATTGCCTTTTACAATCAGGCTAAAGTACGGAATATCGGCTCTGATGTTTGGATCGTATGGCTGTTGGTAGACGATATTAGTAGATATATTGATGTCGCTAGGTACGTACACCGTAATTTGGACTCCGTGTGGTATAGATACCTGAGAGCCAGAAATATCAGTGCCGTTCCAAATATACTGGCAGCGCCGTTCATTATTACCGTTTGGCAGACAGTTTTGGACTGCCGAATTCAGATCATTTGTCTTAGCTGTATTGGCCGGGGTATTAATCATCGTTTTGCTGTAAAAATCAGTCGCGCAATGGTTTGCGCTGGGACCCGTCGAATTAAAGTAGCCGCTTATGCCTCCTCCTATAGTCACGCCGCTATTGGCAAAGAGCGTGTTGTGGGGCGAAATAAAGCTTTCGCCGCTTGGGTTGGGTATCAGGCCTAATGCCACGGCGCCGAAATCTGTCTTAGAGTGGTATGCATTGTTGTTCGCTCGAATCCCGCCGTAATATTTGGCATTCGCTTGACCGGCGGCGTTGGCCGTATAAGGGTTTTGGTAGGCCGAGTACGCGCCCGGGCAGCTATCACCAATCTTAAAGGCGCCGCCGCCTGCCGCGTCATTCTGCCAAACCTGGAAATACGGTGCAACCACTGGAGATGAGGTTCCTGAACATGTTGTAGCAGGACTGCCGCCTGGGTCAGTTATGGTTACGTTGTAAGTACCGGTATAGTCTAAGTGCCCGCTAAAGTAGATTATTTTCGAGAAACTGCCAGGATTATTAGGTATGGTCACTGTTTGGGGGTTGGGGTTAGGTCCAGTTACATACGCACCCGGGCTGGCCGACATTTGGGCGCTGAAGTTGCCTCCGATTCCGGTGCCGTTAGCTTTGACATTGACGGTGTACAAATTATTTACGGTTTGACCTGGCGCTACGCCAGCCTGCGCTCCAACTGTACATGTGACAGTAACTATTGGCGCCACATTATAGGTAACTTTGCAAGTAATACCCGTACCGAAAGGCGATTTCAGTGGCGGATCACGACTGTAAATTTCATATGTATAGATAGCTTGAGTTGTTCCCGGTGGTGGATGTACGGTATCGGTATAAGGGTTACTGCCGGTCAGTGAGACATAATTAGGCTCACTTACTCCACCGGTAGCGTTAATATCATTTGAGCCAATTCTTTTTATATAGTATCCGCCGACCGTATCGTCAGGTACCCAGTTAACTGGTTCTTTGATCCCTATCCCTCTTATTGTGACATTAAAATTCTGATTCACCGGTATAGTTGCTTGATCTTGAGGTACAAAATTATCGCACTTTACATCACAGTAATTTTGCTCAGTTGCTTTAGCGTCAAATTGATCAAATGGCAACCTTATTTGAATCGTATTAGGATAATTGGAGCCTATAATTTTTAACTTGTACACATAATTATCTTTATAATTGCCGTAGTTTAGTGTACCTGTCGTACCGGAAGCACCCCATGTTCCGCCTTGTACAGTTTGGGCGTTCCATGATGCAACTTGCGACCAATTTAATGGATAGCCTGGTGATGCGTCCATGGTCGCGTGCATATTCTGCTGATAGATTCCATTATCTGCGTCATAAATCTTGATGGGTGGCAAGTTTGAAGTATCTTGAAAGCATGCCGGGGCGAACTCTACCTCAGCGCTCCAGTTATTCCCGCTTGGCTTATATATCGTACTGTACTGGTAGACTTGGTTTTTTAGTCCGACTGCCCATTCAGGACTAGCCAGTCCAACGTATGCGTTGCTATCTGTGGCTGCGACCCTAAAATACCGCTCATTGCTGCCCGGGATTGGAGTTATTTCTGCAGAAAATGCAAAGACGCGATAGGCCTGATGTCCAAGGACTGTAGAAGGTATGCCCGCCCAGCTAGGAATGTTAAATTGCACAGGATTAGTACCGCAGCTTGGACCGCTTGACTTCGGGCCCAAAAATACAGCGTTACCAGGGTTTCCGCTTCCGGTTGCCGAATCATATTCCTGATCAGTTAAGCTTTCTACGAAGTAAGTTACCGTTGGAGAGCCAACGTCGGCTGAACAGACCTGGTTGACATTAATGGTTGTTGCATCGCCTACAGGTAAATAGATTTTATACCACATGTATTGCCCATTAAATTTTCCGTCTCCTACACCGGTCAATGGCGTAAAATTATTTCCGCTGCCATCAGTCCCGGAATTAGCGAGAGGCGCCGAAGAGTCTATTGGTATATTTGTATCTGCCCGAGCTGTACCGGAGTGTACTAATAAAAATACGAGGGATAAAAAACAAGCCAATATTATAGTTAGCGTTGTTTTTCGCGCTAACTTCAGTGGGTAAAATAAAGAGCTCGTTGCCATATGGTTAGTTAGTGTTGGCATCTTTTTCAAAAAGTGCAGCTGTCTTTGCGTCGCCTTCTTGCTGGAACTTTTTAGCAGCCAAAAGTGCATATTTTTTACGATTCTGTGTATCACCTTTTTGCTTATATAAGTACCAGTAGCTTTGATATGTGGCTGAGGTAATCTTATCTGATGGGACCTTAGCGACTATTTCGTTAAGTACCCTTTCCGCGTTGGCATATTCTTTAACCACAATGTATTCATTGGCTACGGTAGTTTGAGTAGTCTGATACGATTCGTAATCTTTAGTATTTAAAAAATTTTGGGCTGTTTGAGAAGTACGTTGTTCTAATGGTGTCTCACGATTGCTGGTCTTATGGTGCTGCTGATATAGGACAACTCCAATTACGATCAATACAATCAAAGCACCGCTAACTAAGAGCTTTCGCCTTGTCAGCCTCAAGGCTCCACCGCTTGGATTGTTTATATTTGGCATTCCAATATCTTCACCGGTTAAGGTATCGCGAGTTACATAAGCATAATAGAATAGCCTGTTTACAATTGCAAAAAGATAATAAAGGGTTGTGGTCTGCCCGCCAAAGGCGGGCAGACCAAGTACTTTCAACCATGGCACTGGAAGTCCGGCTGACTGGCCGCGATGATGCACATCGTGGACCGCATGGTTTCCCAGTACGGGACTCCCTTTTTCTCCCCCTTCAGCCGCTTGTAGAAGCTTGTGAGGTTATCGATCCTGTAGTTTCCAGATTCCTGCACCATTGGCGCCTGGACCTGAAAGGTTCGCTTGATAGTTCGTCCCCGCTTTAGTACCCGGAAATTGTGCTTGTAGATGCAGTTGACGCCGTCGTAGCTGACCCCACTAAAGCAGACCTGGGTGTAGCGCAGTGTCTTCTTTGCCTTGAACACATACGTCAGGGAAGTTGCTTCACCGGCGTTTACCTGCCAAGGGTCCACGGTCACGGTTGTGCATGCCCAGGACCTCGGGTCGTATTTGCTGACGCGGGCATGGCACATGAAACTTGTGTACACCTTCTGGGTAGAGGAGGTGCGCGTAGCACTCCCCGCCCCGGCTGGAATGGCCAGCGAGCCGGCCACTGCCAGCACCCCCACGGTCGCGAGGATGCTTTTGCGATTCATGGTTCACCCCCTGGTGAAAGTAATAAATGTGCGCCCCTGGACAGGACGCCCAAAGGTACTCTTAGTCATACCATTAACAGGGGTGAAGGTCAATTGATTATGCTTACAAATGTGTTGCAGCTAGTCTCTTGGCTTAGATAGATATTCCTTATATAATTTGACGAGAAGTCAAATTAAAGTTAATGCTTAACCAAAAGAGGCTCTTTACTCTGCTGGGTGGTGCGCTGATAGCGTTGTTGCTGGCTGTCTTCTGGACGATAAAAATCAGCAATGCCGATTGGGGTTCAACTTGGCCCTCCGGCACAAACCTGAATCTCCAAAAGCAAGCTGATTTATCATCCGTTCCCCGCTCAATTAATGGCAACGTAGACTGTTTCCCAGAGCCGCAAGATGTCTGCGCCGTCTCTACCGGCTATGGCACTGCCAACACGACTGGCGCCGTCAGCCTGGGCGGCCCAGACGAATACCATCCAGTTATCAGTAATGTCGATAGCCGGCAGCATTTTATTCCAGTCCCAAACTCCAGTGAATTTATAACCTACACCACTGACCCCGCTATCGGCTCATACCTTTACTTTAACTACAGCTTTTTAGGTTCGGTGAAGCCGGTCGACCAGGGCTTAGGGCCGTTTTTTAAAGTCGTTAGTTCTCCGGATGGAGTCTTGGCCGACAAAAATGGCCAAAAGCTGGCGGCCGATTATAGCTCCATGAGCTTTTCAGAAAATGGTGAGTGGCTGGTAGTTTCTGAACCGAACGTGGCAATGCTTAGAGTTAACTTACAAACTTTTGATGTGCTGCCCTTTGCCCCAAGCGCGAATTATTTAATAGGCCTGAGCCCTGCTTTTAAAACGGCGGTAACCAACGACGGCCGCTTCGCGGCCGTCGCATCCAAAAACAACAGTTACTTCAGGCTCTACGACTTAGCTACCTGCACCCAGGTTCCAGAATCAATCGCCGGGCCGGTTAATTGCCAATACCGTGATTTACAAAACTTCACACAACAGACCATAAACGGTTTTGATGGAGTAACTAACCTCCGGTTTATTGATGATAGTGCACTTAGTTTTTATGCGGCCTACACCCAATCTACAGAACATAAAATCGCCAAGTACGTCCTAAGCAGTGGTAACGGCACAATAAACCAGCAGGACTATTTAGCACTGGGCGATTCATATATTTCGGGCGAGGGCGCCTTTCATTACCTGCCTGGCACAGACACGACCGATAATCAGTGCCATGTTTCAGGTATATCTTATCCTCTGCTGAGCGGGCAGCAGCTTAACTACAATTCATTTCATTCGGTTGCCTGCTCCGGCGCCCAGACCAAAGACTTAGTCGATGCCTCTAAAACTTATACCGGGCAGGCCAGGCCGTTCGCCAGGAGGGATACTTTAGATAACCAAAATCAAACGGCTGGTATATTGTCCAACTTCCAGCCCGGATACATCGACCAGCTAGATTTTATTAAACGCTACCAGCCAAAAGTCGTCACAGTTTCGATAGGCGGCAATGATATCGGCTTCAGCGACCGGCTGCGCCAGTGCCTTGGCCTGCAAACTTGCTATAAAACATATGAGGACCGCCTCGAATTCGTCCGCGAAGTAAACAGAGCCTTCCCCAAACTGGTAAATGCTTACTCCAAGATTAAAAGCCAGGGCGCGGGCAATGCCAGAGTTTATATAATCGGATACCCGCAGATTGCTTACATCGATGGCGACTGTGCAGTAAATGTTCATATGAATCACGACGAGCTGGTCTTCGCTCAACAAGCTATCGACTATCTAGATTCTGTAGTCAAAGCCGCCTCCAACCGGGCTGGCGTGTTCTATGTCGATACCCAGGACGCCTTTTACGGACACCGTTTGTGTGAAGCAAGTGAAGGCTCAGTCGCCGTTAACGGCTTAACCGCCGGTAATGATTTTCCGGATAAATTCGGCGGCCCAGTTGGACGTGAAAGCTATCATCCAAATGATTTCGGTCATCTGCTACTCGAAAATAAGATTTTACAAATAACACACAACCTGACCGACCCAATGGCAGAGCCCGACCTTCTTTCAGGCCCGCCATCCGAAACGGGCTTATCAATCCTATCCGCGCCGCAATCTGGACGAGATGTTAAACAAACCCAATATGACTCCGGCCTGGTGCCGGACTTAGTCTATAAAAATGTCCCCGTGGATTTAAATTTACATACTTCAGACCATGGCATAGAACCACTCGCCAACATAAGCGGAGAAGTTCATTCCAAGCCAACCGTGCTGGGCTACTTTATTGCTGGCGATGGAAGCCTCAAGACGACGATAACAATTCCTTCGGAAGTTCCCAGTGGGTTTCATACTTTGCATCTGTTAGGCATAAACCTTATGGGTCAATCAGTAGACATCTTTAAAGTCATCTATGTGGCAGAAAGCCGTGATGATTTAGAGGGTAATGGCACTGTAGACAGCAGTCAGCAATGTGTACTGGTTGAGCCAGTCGGCCAAGATTTTGACCAAGATGGCATAGACGATGCCTGTGACGGGCAGATTTCTTTGCCGCCGACTGGCCCAGGCCAGTCGGCGGCCCTAGCCGGTCAGGTCTCATCCTTAACGCCTGGCCTGGCCGTCCTCACCACAACCCAATCTCCGCCCGAACCACAAAGCCAAATTACTTTTACAGCCCGCTCACAGGCCGTTCCGCTAAAGGTCTTAGCAGCAAGTACTACCAAACCCTTAAGACGCCCTCTAGATCAAAACCTCAGGCTTTCGCCAAAACCGTTTATCTACGGCTTTGGAATTTTACTGGTAATAAGTTTCGCGCTCAGCATGGTTTAGCTATGCTTAATCGCCATTCGCTCTATGTAGACTATTCCTACTAAAGCCTCGGCCGGCGAGCCATTAGGATAATTTACGCTAACTACTCCTTCGGAAATCGGTATTTCGTTTGGCATAGTAGCTAGCTGATGGCCTAAATCAACTTCATCGAAATCATCCGGCTCTTCCACAAATTCGGGCATAGCCGTTTCATGGAAACGGATATCCTCAGCAGCAGGCACCCAGTCGTCTAAAGATTCGACGTCACCTCCCTCTGTCGACTCCCAGCGGTGGGCTAATCTTCCGGACACGGAAATCTGTCCTAGTTCTATCGCAGCGTCAGGTTCTTTCAAATTAGGACTGTGCTCCTGGCCGCGATGACTATAGGCTTCGATAAGCTGATTCTTATCAAACAAGCCGATTGCTGGCACGCCCTTGTGTAAATAACGCTCGGCATAGACGCCGGGGTTGTTGCGGTGAACAATATCAGTAAAAGTATTCTCCCAACCGGCTAAGTTCATACCGTATATCCCTTTGACGGGCGCCATTTTCCTGTTCTTTTTGAACGGCGTGCCGTCCATGCCGCTAAAAACTAGGGCTTTAGGGTCTAAATTATTTTCAATTAGCAGGCCCAGGAACTGATTTAAAAACTCTTCGTCTTCAACAGCTATATCTTCTTCGACTTTGAAGTGGAGGCGTTCGATTTTTTTTGGTTTTTGTTTTTCGTGCCTTGCTGGCATAACAGATACAATATTAGCATAAAAAGTCTAAAAAGTCAACACCTGGGTGGGAATACATATTAAAAAGCGCCCTGCTCTTACAAGGCGCGGTGCCTGGGCCTGCCATTGCCAGCCCAGGTCTTAATCTAGAGGAGGTTTCCAGGCCATCAGGATGTGCGCGAGAACTCGTCGCCAGCGGGGTGTCTTGCCCATGCCCAGCCCCTTCTTCATTCGCTCGTGTCCGCGGTGGAACATGTAGCGGGCCCAAAGGCTCCTGAACCGCCTGTAATACTTCACAGTGCTCGGCAGCACCCACGCAAGCAGTACCAGGGCGCTGAACTGAACTATCTCTAGCCATCTAGGCCCTAGGTGATGCATCAGCCGACCAGGGCGCGCCGAACTTCGTAGCCATGGCTGCGAAAGATGTCAAGCACACCGTCGGGCTCGGCGCCGGGGTCCAGGTCGATGATGTAGCTGACTTCGCCGAAATTGACCAGGACGATACCTTCGGGAAAATGGTCAAGTTCCCGGTTCAGCTTCTCGTTTTCCTCCGGCGGCTTGCCTTTACGCCAACTCACGATATGGGTCGTGGAGTCGTCGTCTTGCAGGATGTCGATCTGTGTTTCCATTCCCGCTCCTTCCGGTCAGCGCTTTTTGCGGCGCTTGGTTCGCTTGGGCTTCTTGGGAGCCAGGTGATCCTGAGGACCAGTCCCAGCTTGGCCGGGCTTTTTGGAAAACCCAGCCAGCTTGGCCTTCTCGTCCCGCACCATTTTCCGGGTGTCATTTTGCCAGTTTCTCGGCATCCCGTTACTCCTTGGCTAGATGTGACGCGGCGATTCCACGGGGATGGCCTGGTGGTCCACTTTTCTGGCATCAAGCCAGCGAGGCTCGCCGAATTCGATGAAACTGCCATTGGCGCGCTTTACTGGCCTTACCTGTATGAGGCTGCCGTTCCGGGTGTAGGCCTTTACGACGACCTCCCGTCTTTGGAAGTGGATGATGCTACCGGGGCTGAACTTGCGTTCCATTTTTTACTCCTCAAATTGGAAAGGGCGAGCCTTGGCCCGCCCAGATGGCAAACCAAAACTAGTTAGCAATATTTTACAATATAATGACCAATATAGCAACAGAGGTGGCGCTATTTTAGGACAGTGTTGTCGGGATGGTGGGCGCTGGTTGCCGCCGGCGCCGGCTGGGTTCGGCGTCGGGATACTTCCGCCGCCATTATGGCGCCGGCGCCGGCAACCATATAAAGCCCGCCAAAGAACCAGTAGTTTTTATCAATCTGCCGGGTTACGTCATTAACAACCTTGCTCAAGTCCACACTCACCCCGCTGCCGGTCACGTTAAGCTTGGTGGCTACATCTCTACTTATAACCCTGGGTAAAAAGAAAGATAAAGCCAGCATCAGCACACCGATTACCACTAAATTAATGCCTATGTGGCGCAGGCCGGCCTGCCAGGTCCGGCTCAGAAAAACTACACCCAGACCGCATAGAATAGTCAGGACGGCAAAAATCCAAGGAGTTTTTTTGGCCAGCTGATACTTGCCTGGCAGTTTTTGGACACTTGGGTTATTAAAAACCGATTGGCCATTTTGGCCTTTTAGGTTGGCCGCGCTGATATTAGCCCCTCTTAAAAAATTACTGTTGCTTAAATCGCGCTGGACCTGCGAAGCGACGGCTTGGGCGGATACGCCCAGCGGCAGACAAACAGCGTTAAGAACGGTGAAGCTCTGTATCTGAGCCAAGCTCCTACAGGCTGGCAAACCGGCCAGCTGCTGCTGAAGCGAGTTGGCGGCGTTTTTAGCGAACTGGTCATTCTGGGCACTGAGGTCGATATTAAAGTCCGGCCGGGCGATTTGGCCGTTCAACCACTGGTAGATGTTTTCTATAGCCGCATTGCCCTGCTGCTGGACATATTGAGGCGTAATCGCCTGGTTAGCCGCCTGTTGGACTAGGGGATTGTTGGCATCAATCGTTCCTACACTTGTATTAATTGTCTTAAGCTGCCCCAGGGCATTAGTCACGACGGTGTTATAAACTCCGCTATCGGCGGCTATCTTCTTGACCGTAGCCGGATTGGTAGCCGTGCGCACGAAGCCAACATCAAATGCTGTCGCAAACAGTAAAAATACGAACAGCGAACTTACTAGAGCCAAACAGAGCCTCCGCAGGACATTCATAATCAGTATTCTAGCAGAACTGGGGTATAATTACCCCTGTACTTGTACAGTTTCGCGGAATTCCGCAGTGCAGTATTTCGCGAAACTGAGAGGAGGAGGCGAGCCGAGGCTGAAAGTAAGTTTAAGAACCTTTAACTTACGGAAGCCGGTGCCTCGACTCCGACGAGGAGGGGTGCAGGAGTGGTTGAACTGGCTTGTCTCGAAAACAAGTATGCCGCAAGGTATCGAGGGTTCGAATCCCTCCCCCTCCGCCATTTTGTTATGATGAACCTATGAGTCCGTTCTTAGTCAGTATTTTGTTCACCGCTGGGGCGGCTACCTGGATTTATACCAAGCTGCAGCGCTATAGCGGCAACAACACCCAGCAATCGCTTATCGGCGCCGGTGTCTCGGCCGTCTTTATTTTCATCGTTTTTTACTTTATAACCCATTCGATTATCAAGTGATGCAAGACAGTATTTTTACTAAAATCATCAAGGGTGAGGTCCCGGCCGAAAAGGTTTATGAGGACGAGGCTAACATCGCTTTTTTAACCATCCAGCCGATCCAGCCGGGCCACACCTTGGTTGTGCCAAAACAACAGATTGACGAGCTTTGGGACTTACCTGATGATGCTTATAACTCGCTTATGATGGCATCAAAGAAAGTTGCTAAACGCTTAAAAGAAGTTACCGGTAAAAAACGGGTAGGGGTAAAGGTTGAGGGCTTTGAAGTCGCCCATGCCCACATCCACCTGATCCCGATGGATTCGGTAGCCGAGTACAACGCCCCGCCCCAAGATGCAAAGTCTGAAGAATTGGCCGGAATGGCCAAGAAACTAGCCTTTTAGTATCAGGCTATCTCCTTAAAACTAATTACTAACTACCAATTACCATCTACTATTTGGTATTATATGGCTATATGAGGTGGAGTTTCGGGCGGTGTTACTATGGATGAAAAAGCGCTGGGCCATAAACTCCAGCTAGCCCGCAAGCGGGCCGGCCTGACCCAGCAAGAGCTGTGCCAAAAAGCCGGTCTAAGTTATTCAACCCTGGCCAAAATCGAACGCGGCGCCATCCGGACGCCATCTGTTTTTACAGTGGCTAACATTGCCGCTGTGACCGGAGCCTCACTGGAAGAGTTATTAGATATGGCGGGCCGCGGCGCCGCAGGCGTGGCGGCGCCGGCCGACACCAAAAAACGCTCCAAAACCGGAGTGCGGTTTGTATATCTTGATGTAAATGGCGTACTGGTACGCTTTTTCCACCGGGCTTTCACGCAAATAACAATCGATACTGGTGCCCGGGCCGACTTGGCAGAGAATTTATTTTGGCGCCACAACGACGCGCTTTGCCGCGGCCAGCTCAGCCTGGAGGAGCTAAACCACATTTTCGAAAAAGAGCTTGATACGCCTAATTTTGAATGGAAAAGTTATTACATGAAAAGCGTCGAGCCGATGCCCGACGTAGCCGGGTTTGTAGAATGGTGCGCCCAAAACTACCGCATCGGCCTGCTTAGCAATACCGCCCCAGGCTTTTTGGACGAGATGCGTTCGCGCGGTCTGATACCAGACGTACACTACGATGCCATCGCTGATTCTTCTAAGATCGGCGAGGTCAAGCCTGAGCCTAAGATTTATGAAGCCGCCCAGGCGTTGGCCGGAGTCGAACCGAACGAAATCTTACTGATAGACAACGAGCGGCCCAACCTGACAGCCGCCGACCATGCCGGCTGGCAGGTGCTTAGCTTTGACGATTTTGAGCCGGATGTTTCTATCACCCAGGCCCGCGAAGTCTTAGCTTTTTAGTCCAGAGATTTTTGGAACGATTCCAGCTCTGACTCTATTGTCTTGAGTGAGGTTTTTTCTGCTTCGAGGTCTTGCTTAGTTTCTTCGACCAGTTCTTTGGGTGCTTTTTCTATATAGCTTTTATTGCTAAGCCGGGCCGCCAGCTTCTTTATGGCCACTTGGTGTTCAGCATATTGTTGCTTAAGCTTTTTGACGTACTGTTGGGCGGTTTTTTGGTCAATATCGAGCCACAGCTCATGTTTGACACTAATGAGGCGCAGGCCGCCTGTGCGCGGCCCAGCTGATTCGGTTACGCCGCCCAGGCGACCCAGCCGTTCGATAAGCTTAGCCTGCTCTTCTATTTCTTCAGCTTCGCGATAATAAAGCCGGGGCTTTGATATGCCGGTGGCGGCCGACAGATGCCGGGCCTCGCTGATAATCCGCCTGGTTTCTTCGAACCTGCCGGCTTTGGCTTTATCAGCCTTAATCGGCTGTGGCAACGGCTGGGCAGCTAACATCTCGGCGTGGCCAAGCTGATTCCAAAGAGCCTCAGTAATAAATGGTGCGAATGGGTGGAGCAGTATCAAAACCGAATCCAGGACATGCCTTAAAACGCCTTCATTAGGCTCGGACTTACTAGCCTCAACGTACCAGTCGGCCAAATCGTCCCATACAAAGTGGTAAAGCTGCTGATAGGCTTCAGAGAACTGAAAGTTCTCGATATTTTTCGTATTTTTCTCTGTTAGAATACTTAACTTGTTAAGTATCCAGTGGTCGGCCGGCGTGGCAGGCTCGGGCGCCTTAGCGCCCTCGCCGGTACTTTCGATATAACGCGCTACGTTCCAAAGCTTGTTACAGAAGTTGCGGTTATCCTTGATTTTGGAACGGCCCAGCCTGGAATCCTGCCCGGCGTTCACGCCCGAAACCAGGGCCAGCCGGAGCGCATCGGTGCCGTATTCGGGGATAACCTCCAGCGGGTCGATGATAGTATCTGGATCACTCTTGCTCATTTTCTTGCCGGTTTCGGACCGCACCAAACCATGCAGGTAAACTTGCCTGAAGGGCACCTGGCTGGTGGCGTAAGTGGTCGCTAAAATCATCCGGGCGACCCAAAAGAACAAGATATCCCAGCCGGTCTCCATGACAGAGGTGGGATGGTAGGCTTTGAAGTCCGGGCTGCGCGCCAGCAAATCCTCCAAACTTAGGTGGTAATCACCGGCTAAATCCGGGTTGAGCAGGGTGCTCCAGGTCCAGAGCGCACTGGAAAACCAGGTATCGAGCGTATCGGGGTCGCGCTGCCAGCCCTGCCCTGCCGGTGCCTGTACGCCGCAGTAAATATCGTCGCCTTTGTACCAAATCGGTATCTGATGGCCCCACCAGATTTGGCGGCTGATGTTCCAGTCGCGCAGATTGTCTATCCAGTGGAAATAAACCTTCTCGAACCGCTTGGGCACAATCTGGATATCGCCGTCATCGATGACCATCCGCATGACTTCCTTGAAGGATCGCTTAAGGCCTTTCCATTCTACCGCCGGCCGGTTGACGTCGACGAACCACTGCAGTTTTATCTGCGGTTCGATTAAGCCCTTACCCCTGTCATTGACAGCCACATTGTGGGTGTATTTGTCGTCCTGACTAACCAGCAGGCCTTTGGCTTTGAGTTTCTCGACGATTTTGGGCCGGGCTTTTTCTATGTCCTGGCCGGCGAACTCACCAGCGATGGGCAGCAGCTTGCCGTCAAAGCTGATAATCTGTTCCTTTTCCAGGCCATGGCGCTCGGCGATATCGAAGTCGGTGTGGTCGTGCCAAGGTGTTATGGTCATCACGCCTGTGCCGAATTTGGGGTCGACGGCATCATCTTTGATGACAGTTGCTTTGACCGGACCGTTGATCCACTCGGCTTCGAACGTATCGCCGTGCCTGTACTGCTTATAACGTTTATCGTCGGGGTGCATGACCACGTATTTGTCGCCGAACTTAGTCTCCGGTCTGGCCGTGCCAATCTGGAAAGGCCCGTACTGCAAGGTAATAAAAGTCCCCTGCTCTTCTTTGCGGACGACTTCATCATCAGATACGGTGGTTTCCAGCTTAGGATCCCAGTTGACAATACGGTGACCCCTATAAATCAGACCGTCGTTATACATCTTAACGAACACCTCATTGACGCAGCGGCTGAGCATCGGGTCGAGCGTGTAGCGGCTCCGGCTCCAGTCGCAGCTGGCCCCTATGGCCCGCAGCTGGGAATTTATAGTGTTGCGGCTATCGCCGACGAACCCCTTGGTCCGCTTTAAAAACTCATCGCGGCCTATCTGATGTTTATCTGTCCCCTGCTCCGCCAGCTGCTTTTCGATAATGGCGTTGGTGGCCAGCGCGGCGTGGTCAGTGCCCGGCAGCCAAAGCGCGTCTTTACCAGCTTGGCGGGCGTGCCGGGTAAGGATATCCTGAAGAGTTATAAATAAGGCGTGGCCAACATGCAGGGTGCCGGTCTCGTTGGGCGGCGGCATGCTGATTGAGAAATGCGGCTTATTACTCCGTGGATTGGCAGTGAATACGCCGCTCTTTTCCCATGTTTTATAGATGTCAGCCTCGTATTTACCAGGCTCATAAACCTTGGGTAAACTCATAAAATTAAGTATAACAGGCGTTTACAGGGGTGCCTAATGGCCATACCCCGTCTTTTTTTAACAACAGGACTTTGGAGCCTAAGGTGTTTTCATATGAAATCAGGCACTACACACCAGAACTTTTTACGAACAACGGCGACGTAAAAAGCCTAAATGGTAATGCCTGATTGGTTGAGTTTCGCACCTGTTTGTTTTCGCCCTTAGCATAACAAGTATGAATTGGGCAGGCAAGGCCGCTGGGCTTTAAAGGCTGGGGATAACTGCTAAATTGAAGGGGTCAGCAGCCTCATCCGGCTGGTAGAATGCGGCCGCTGCAATCATGGCGGCATTGTCAGTGCAAAGCTTAAAATCCGGGCAGAGCAGGGGGGTTTTGAGGTTTGTACTAAGGCTATCGCGCAGGGCCTGGCTGGCGGCGACGCCGCCAGCCAATACAATAGCTTTTGGCTTGTATTCAGTCTCAGCAGTTTTTACAGCTTTAACCAGTGTTTCAATCGCCGTTTTTTGGAAACTGGCGGCTAAATCACCCTTTTGTTCCTCTGTTAGGGCCTTGGGCAACTCATGTGACGGGAAAGTGTAATCGTGGCCGGAAAGTTCCTGGGCGGACCGCAAAACAGCTGTTTTGAGACCTGAAAAGCTAAAGTCATAGGGGTTATCCAGCTTAGCGATAGGTAATTTTACGGCTTTAGGATTACCTTTTTGGGCAGCTTGATCGATTGAGGGACCGCCAGGGTAGGGGAGTCCGAGGATTTTGGCGACTTTGTCGTAAGCCTCACCGACAGCATCATCTTTGGTCTGCCCAAGAATGTTGTAATCATTATAACCTTTGTAGAAGGCAATCCAGCTGTGGCCGCCAGATACAGTCAGGCCGATAAAAGGGAATTCTGGCGGCTGCTTTGGCAACTCATAGCCCTTTAGGATCGTTTCGGAAATGTAGATGGCGGCGGTGTGGGCTAAGACATGGTTGATAGGTATCAGCGGTTTTTGCTTGACGATAGCTAGTGTCCGGGCTGTCAAAACACCTATGAGCAGGCTACCAATTAACCCTGGCCCTTGTGTTACGGCGATGGCATCAATGTCGTCCCAGCTGCACCCACTCTCGGCTAAAGCCTGTTGGATAACAGGGATGATAACTTCGATGTGGCTGCGGGCGGCTATTTCCGGGACCACGCCGCCGTAGGCGGCGTGCAGGTTGACACTACTGGAGACAACATTGCTTAGCAGGCGGCGACCGTCGTGCAAGACGGCCGCCGCCGTCTCGTCGCAGCTGGTCTCGATTCCCAAGATTTTCATCTGTTCTTAAAGTATACTGAGAGCATGAATTTTCGGAAAATTGTTAAGGCTTTCATCCCCAAAAGCCTGTTCCGGAAAATAGAGCCGTTTGGCCACACCTGCGAGGCTGTTTTATTCAACTTTATCTTTGGTTTTCCGGCCCGTAAGCTGAAAGTCATCGGTATAACCGGTACCAACGGTAAGACAACGACCGCATATTTGGTCCATAAGATGCTGTATGACGCCGGCTACGATGTCGGGCTGATGAGCACCGCCGCATACGGTGTCGGTGATAACCTCAAACCGCAAGATATCCATATGACTAACGTGCCGGTGCCAGCTATGCTCAAGCGCATCAAAGCCATGAAAGAGGAGGGGATTGACTGGCTGGTTATGGAAGTCACCAGCCACGCCCTGGCCCAAAACCGGGTGTGGGGTATGCCATTTTATTTAGCGGCTATGACCAATATCAGCCAGGACCACTTGGATTATCATGGCACCATGGACAATTACATCGCCGCTAAGGTCAAGCTTTTTCGCCTCACCAATGACAACAAAAACGGCATGAGAACGGGGGTCATAAACGCTGATGACGCCACCGAAACCCAGTTTGCGGCAGCCATTAAAAATTCGCTTAGCTATGGGATAGACAAAGGCCAGCTGAAGGCTAAGGATATTAAGCTGTCAGCATCGGGGTCGGCCTACAAAGCCATCATCGCCGAAGCCGAATACGATATACGTACCAGCCTGCCAGGCCGGTTCAACGTTTATAACTCGCTGGCGGCTGTTGGCATCGGCCGCACCTTAGGTCTTCACAAAGAACAGATAGAAAAGGGGATAGCCGCACTGGATGGGGTACTGGGCCGTATGACGGCCATAGAGGCCGGCCAAAGCTTTGCTGTGTTTGTTGACTTTGCCCATACGCCTGATGCCCTTCAAAACGTCCTGGCGGCCACTAAGGACATGACAAAGGGCAGGGTTATCCTGGTCTTTGGCGCGACCGGTGACCGCGATAAATCCAAGCGGCCGGCCATGGGCGAAGTGGCCGTTAAAAACGCTGATTTGATTTTCTTAACAGACGACGAAACCTATCGCGAAGACCCGGCTCAGATTATCAGCCAAGTTTATAAAGGTATTGAGCGGGCCGGCGGCCAGGACAGAACCAAAATAGTACATGACCGGCTAGAGGCTATCAAGCTGGCGTTTGGTGATGCCAAGGCTGGTGACACTGTGCTGCTGGCCGGCATGGGGCACGAGACTACTCGTAACATGGGTGGCAAAGAAATAGCCTGGAACGAGATAGAAATCGCTAAAAAACTGCTCAAAAAATAGCAAAAAGCCGCGCGCCCGTATAGGGCGACGCGGCGATGGGCTTGAAAAATAAGCCCACTGGGGCTCGGGGTGATGTGGTGCAAGCACACCCCGAGCCCCTTGTTCATCCTTCGTATTCGGGTTTCCCTAATCGGCAGTCTCTTAACGCACGTTCTTTACATGCCGAAGCATGTTGACTTGCCGTTCGGGCCGCGGTGCAGGCCTGCGGGCCTGCCTTCGTGCCCGCCGCTCGCGCAGCGGATCAACGAAGTTCCACGGAGATGGAGAGCGGATCACCTCCTCGGCCGACAGGTCGCCGAGCTGACATGCTTCAGCCGGCATTGCACGTGGGGAAGCTTCCTCACCCCCTCACTGCATCCCACAACGAACCGAGCGCCCGGAATATCACGAGCGATCAGTCGGACCTGACCAGCGGTGATCGTGACCATTCGGTCACACCTCCTTGTAGAAGGACAATACAAGCGGAGTATAACTCTTAGATTGAATAGTGGTCAATCTTTTAATGCTTTTGCAAGCCAGTTTTATCCCTTGACAGGCTAATTGGCACTCTTATATTATGAGTGCTAGAAAAAGAAACTTTTTAAGGGAGGTTTTATTTTTATGGCTGGATTGAATCCATTGGCCGACTGGGTAGTTGCCGAACAAGAAGAAGCTGTTACCAAAACAGCTAGCGGTTTGTACTTGCCCGACAAAGCGGCCGAAAAACCCAAGATAGCAAAGGTCAGTAAAGTTGGTAAGAACGTCAAAAACGTAAAGGCCGGCGACCGGATTGTTTACAAAAGTTACAGCACCACCGAAGTAAAAGTGGGCGATAAAGAGTATATCCTCGTCAAAGAAGAGGATATCTTAGCGACCGTAAATTAGGAGGAGAATAGATGGCAAAGAAAGTTTTTTACGATGATGATGCCCGCCGCCGGGTTTTGGGCGGGGCACAAATTTTATATGACGCTGTAAAGACTACGATGGGCCCGAAAGGCCGCAATGTAGTAATTAGCAAGAGTTACGGTAACCCGACGGTTACCCACGACGGCGTAACTGTTGCTAAGGGCGTAGAAATCGACGATGTCGATGATGAAACATTGGGCTATAAGGTTGGCGCCGAGCTGATAAAACAGGCTGCCAGCAAGATGAACGATGTGGCCGGCGACGGTACCACGACTGTTACTGTCTTGACCTATCACATTTTGAATGAAGCTAACAAGCTGATTGCTGCCGGCCACAACCCGATGCTGCTGCGTAAGGGGCTCGAGAAGGCTGCATCTGAAGTGATTAAAAATATAAGCGCCCAGAGCGAGAACATCGCCGGCAAGAAAAACCGGGTGGCTGAAGTGGCCACTATCAGCGCCGGCGATGCCGAAATCGGTAATTTAATCGCTGAAGTCATGGAAAAAGTCGGTAAAGACGGTGTGGTAACGGTAGAAGAAGGCCAGGGCTTGACGATGGAAAGCGAAGTTGTCGAAGGCTTTACCATGGATAAGGGCTACGTCAGCCCCTACATGGTGACGGACACGGCGCGCATGGAAGCCGTTTACGATAAACCAGCTATTTTAGTAACCGACCAGAAAATCAGCTCGATCCAGGACTTTTTGCCGATGCTCGAAAAGCTGGCCCAAGCCGGTAAAAAAGACTTGGTGCTGATTGCTGATGATGTAGAGGGCGAAGCCCTGGGCACGCTGATTTTGAACCGCCTGAAGGGAGTGTTCAACACCGTTGCTGTTAAAGCACCGGCCTTTGGCGACCGCCGCAAGGAAATCTTGGAAGATATCGCTATTTTGACCGGCGGGGAAGTTATCTCTGAAGATACGGGCACTACTTTTGAAAATGCTGACATGTCGGTTATTGGTACAGCCCGCAAGGTAATTGTCACTAAAGACGAAACAACCATTATCGAAGGTGCCGGCGCATCAGCCAGTGTTAAGGCACGCATCGACCAAATCAACCGACAGATAGAGGCTGCCAGTAGCGAGTATGACAAAGAAAATTACGAAAAGCGGCGGGCGGCTTTGAGCGGCAAAGTGGCCGTCATCAAAGTTGGGGGTGCAACCGAAACCGAGATTGAAGAAAAGAAATTCCGGGTCGATGACGCTGTTAACGCCGTTAAAGCCGCATTGGAGGAGGGTACAGTGCCAGGCGGAGCAGTGACATTGGTCAATGTTGCCCAGACTATCAAAACCGATGGCTCGGATTCCGAAACAGCGGGAGCCAATCTGCTAAAAAATGCCTTAGAGCAGCCTTTTAGAATCCTTCTGACCAACTCGGGTTTAAACCCCGATGAATGGCTACCCCAGGTAAAAAAGGGTAAGGGCGGAATGGGCGTGGACGTCAATCATCCAGCCAAGCTGACTGACCTTAAATCCGCCGGTATCGTGGACCCTACCCGCGTAACTAAAGAAGCTGTCCAAAATGCTGTCAGTATCGCCGGCACCAGCATGACTATGGGTGCAGTAGTAGTAGAAGTGCCCGAAAAAACCCCAGCCATGCCAGCCGGCGGCGGCATGGACATGGGCGGCATGGGCATGTAGGAAAACTAACAGCCCAGGCTTTGAAATCCCGCTATCATTAGCGGGATTTTATTTAGTTTTTTGGCGGAGTTGTAAAGTTTGTGATAGAATTAACAGATTACAGGAGGTACTGTGGAGTTAATTGAGGAGACTGAGGCCGAAAAGCAGCAGGGCAGGCTGCCGCAACCAGAACCCAGATACAATACGGCAATTTTACCGGTCAAACGGACCGAGCACGGCCAAGCCTGGGTCCGGCTGGCAGCTGCGATCGTAGGAGCTGTAATCCTGGTTATATTAATCGTGCTGCTGGCCCGGTTTATTTACCATAAGGCCCACAACCACGCCACACCAAATACACCAACCGCCCAAAACACTCCGGCTGTTTCTAATAACAAGCAGCCGGCCAGCACCGCGCCTAAATCCACATCTAACAGTTCATCAAATAGCTCGAGCACTACTACCACACAACCAACAAGTACAAAATCGACCACCCAACTTACTAATACCGGTCCGGGCAATGTAGTGGCAATATTTGTCGGCTCAAGTCTGATCGCCGGCGGCTTGCATTACCTTATTTCGGTGCGCCGGTTTGCCAAAGACTCCTAAATAAAGCCTATAAATTGTAATATAGGTTGAGTGTTAGACGACTTAAAATATATCCACCAGCGTGACGGCCAGGACGCCTTAGGTATTGCCGAGAAACAGCCAGAGCAGTTGGTGCACGATTTTAAATTTACGGTCAGTTATGGCGACATTGATAATGTCGTTTTTGCCGGTATGGGCGGCTCAGCCATTGCCGGCCTGATGAGCCGGAGCTGGCCGGCCCACAATAAAGTGCCTTTTGAAGTCTGCCGGCAATACACCATACCAGGCTATGTAGGCAAAAATACCCTTTTTATCGCCAGCAGCTATTCCGGTAACACCGAAGAAACCGTTGATGGGCTAGCCCAGGCAGAAGCCAAGGGCGCCAAAATAGTTGTAATTGCCGGCGGCGGCAAGCTGATAGAAACGGCTCAGGCAAAATCTTACCCTCATATCGTCCTGCCAAAAGTCGGCCAGCCCCGCTACGCCGTGTTTTACAGTTTTAATGCGTTGGTTAAAGTCCTGGAGACAGTTGGCCTGGTAGATGCCGGCAGCAGTGAGCAACTTAAAAAAGCCGCGCCATTTTTAGATAATGCTAAGGCTAGCTGGTTACCCACTGTCCGCAGCGATGATAATGCCGCCAAAAAACTGGCTCTTGAACTTGCAGGTAAGTCGATTGTTATTTACGCCGGACCTTTGATGTCACCGGCCGCTTATAAATGGAAAATCAGCTTTAATGAGAACGCCAAGAATATCGCCTGGTGGAACGAGGCCCCTGAGTGGAACCATAACGAGACCAGTGGCTGGCTGGAACAGCCGGTCCAAAAACCATATGCAGTGGTAGATTTGCGTTCTAATTTAGAAAACCAGCAGGTGCAAAAGCGGTTCGAATTGCTGGCCCGTCTACTTTCGGGAAAGCGGCCGGCGCCTGAGATTGTCCAGGCTGAGGGGTCAAATGTCTTAGAGCAAATGCTGTGTACGATAATGTTCGGCGACTTTACATCTTTGTATCTGGCTCTGGCTAACAACGTCAACCCTTCTCCTGTCGACGTACAGGAAAGAATCAAAAAAGAACTGGTTTAAAACTCGTCTTATTCGCCGCGAAGGGCGGCAATGGGGTCTTTGCGGGCGGCTTTGATGGCCGGGATAAGGCTAAAGATAAGGCCGGCCGCAACCGATACACCGACAGCCAGGACCATGACCCAAACCGATACGACAGGCTTCCAGTCGCTGTAAACCTTTAGAAGAAAGTTGATTAACAAGGATACGATAACGCCGATGGCGCCGCCGGCGATGCTTAAGACCAAGCCTTCGGTCAGAAACTGCAGCCTTATCTGGCGGTTGGTGGCACCGATGGCTTTGCGGATACCGATTTCGCGGGTGCGCTCAGTGACACTTACCAGCATAATATTCATAATGCCGATACCGCCGACCACCAACGATATCGCGGCAATTGAAGTAATAAACCCAGTGATTGTGTTTAGCACCTGGCTCGAAACGCCCAGCAGTTGGTTCTGCTTAAGTACAGTAAAGTCCCCACTGCCGCCATGGTTTTTAGCTACCACTTTATTGATATCGCTTGTGGCTTTATTGATGTTCGTACCGGTTTTTACCCGAGCCAAAATTTGCAAGATGTTAGTGTGGCCGGCAGTAAGCTCCTCGGCCTTATCAGATGGGATGAAAATCGATGAGTTGTAATCGGCCAGGGCTAGCGATAGCAAACCGCCCTGAGTTGGCGCTAGCACGCCGCGAACTATAAAATCCTGGCCCATGATAGTGACAGTTTCGCCGACAGGATTAAGCTGGCCGAACATCTCGGCGGCTATGTTGCTGCCGATGACAGCGAAGTTGCCTGAGCTGTCATCGTCGGTGAAATAGCCGCCATAGGAAAGCTTTTGGTGCGTGGTGTCGGCGAAGTTTGGACCCGTGCCGGCCACAAACACATTATCGAACTCGCCTTGACTGCTGCTGGCTGAACTCGTTACGAACTCTACTGGCGTGACGTCGCGGACTTCGCGTAATCCTCTGACTGCCTCGACATCTTTAGTGCTTATAGTGCTGGGTGCCAGCAAAGAGTATAGGTTGAAATTACTGCCGCCGCCGTTCTTGGACAAAAGTTTACCGGGCCGGACGGTAATTATGTCGCTGCCAAGCTGGTTGATTTGGCCGGTAATTTGGTGTTTTAGGCCTTCGCCTAAGCTGACGACTGTCACTACTGAAGTGATGCCGATGATAATGCCCAGCATTGTAAAGATTGTCCGCCACCGGTTTATGCGCAAATTCTGAATAGCAGTGTGGTAGTTGCCTTTGAACATCAGCCTTTGCTCCTGGTGGTAAGGCGGCGTTTCCGCCCCCTGGCCTTTTTAGGTTTTGATTTGGTAGTCACTTCTTTGCCAGGTATGTCTTTGAGAAGGGCGGAAACGCCGGCCGCGATGTCGCTATCGGTCGTGCGCGGTTTTTTAAAGTAAATCCGGCGAGCGTGCCTGGCCATCTGACCGATGGCGGTCTTTTCATCACCAACAATCATGCCGTCATACATATAAATTACCCGGCTGGCATAACGGGTAAGTTCGGGGTTATGGGTCACCAGCAATATCGTGTTGCCCTGACGGTGGACTTCAGCCAGCAGTTCCATGACTACCTTGCTGTCATGGCTATCAAGGTTTCCGGTCGGTTCATCGGCGATTATAATATTTGGTTTATTAATCAGCGCGCGGGCGATAGCCGCGCGTTGAGCCTGGCCACCTGACAGCTGATGCGGCAGGAAATACTCACGGTCGCGCATACCTACCATCTCAAGCATGTCGCTGGCCCGCTTGGCCCGGCGGACTGGGGTAATGCCGCGATAGGCCAAAGGCAAAGATACATTATCAAGCACATTAAGGTTAGGCAGCAGGTTATAAAACTGAAACACGAAGCCGATGCGGTCGCGCCGTATTCTTGCCATCTGGTTGGGCTTAAGCCGTGATACCTGGTCCCCGCTAAGCGCGTAATTACCGTGAGTCGGCCGGTCCAGCAGACCGATTATATTCATTAAAGTCGTCTTACCGCTGCCAGACGGTCCCATCACTGCCAAAAATTCGCCTTTTTCGACTGACAGGGCGACCTCGTCCAATGCTAAGGTTGTAGCCTCACCGAAGCCGAAGACTTTCGATACTTCATCAAGTTCAATTAGCGCCAATGCTAGCTCCAATCCCTTCGTTTAATAATTTTTGATACTAAAAAAGAGGCTGCTGCCACCCCCTCTTTTACCAAAACCCCTCGGCAAAGTCTGTAACTAGTTTACGCCTCAGTTGTTCGCCCAGCCAAACATAAAAAGTTGTAAAAAAAGTCGGTGCTGTCATGTCGTTTCATGGTCAGCTAAAAAGTAGAATCGACAATATGCTTATCTTGGAAATAAGCTTGAGCGTTTTGCTGGACTTGCGCCGGTTTTCGAGCCGGCGTATTTTGAAAATGTAATTAATTCGCGGCAAGCCTGCCACCTCGTGTCAGCCGCGTCAAGGAGGACGCATGAATTTAGACATATTTTAGCCAACCGGAGTCGGTTGGTTTTTTGTTTTTAGAAATTAATTTAAGGAGGAAATTTAAAAAATGAGTCACGCAACACATATTCAGGCAGTTAAGGTTTTACCGTGGGGCGAAGAAGTTTATCTGGAGATTCCGCTTCATAAAAAATCCGCCAATAAATTTTATGCCCGGCACGGTAAGACCGGCGAAGGCAGGGAGTACATTGAATTTTCTAAATTCGGCCCAAAGCCAAACACCGAAAACGAAACCTACAGCCAAAAGCTGAGGCTGTTCAGTCCGCTACAGTGGGCACAGCTTAAACACTATGTAGAGGGCGAGCTGAGCCAGTCAGTCGGCTGGGACATAAAGTCAGCCGAAAAAGAATTCGTGGCTGAGCTGACGGGCGAGAAAGAACCTAAAGAAGCCAAGAAGTAACTAAGTGGGTGGCGGTACGATGGTGCCGCCACCCTCGTACCTCTGATAAAATAGTTCCTACGCGGAGGGGTCGCCTAGTTGGTCTATGGCGCCGCCTTGGAAAGGCGGTTTACCGCAAGGTATCCAGGGTTCGAATCCCTGTCCCTCCGCCAGGGAAAAATCAGCTGGAGTATAATACTTAGAGCGGCAGGAAAACATAAACAGTAAAAATTCTTACCGCTTGGAAGCCCGTTCTTAGCTATTTTTCAGAAAGCGGCCATATAGTATTGCTTGAACGGCAAACAAACACCGTTAACACCAAAGGAGATCCGCATGAACGAGCAAAATTTAAGTGATAAAGAACAGATTAAAGAAGTCGTTACCAGCGTCGCCCAGTTACAGGACTTAAAGCAGTGGGAACGGCTGGAAGATTATTTTGTTAAGAAACCTTTTGTTGATAACAAGTCCATCAGCGGCGAAATGCCGGCAGTCATCCCTAAAAAACGGCTGATTGACGGCTGGCGCAAAGAAATCGGCAGCTATTTTTACGCCACTCGCCATTTCATTAAACGACTTGGCATCAGGATGGTCAGTAGCCGGCGGGCTAAAGTAACTACCAACGTCGAGCACGTCCATTACGTCGCCGACCGCGGCGACCGCTACGTTTGGACTGTGCGCGGCACTATCGACTACATCTTAGTTAAGACAAGCAGCGGCAGCTGGAAAATCAGCCAGATGATATTCAAGATGACCGACCAGGCCGTCCGACCCATCGGCGCTGCGGCTTAAAACTTCGCAAAACTTCTTAAGCTTAAGGTACAATATCCTCTAGAAACAGGGGGCTGGGCTGAATATACTTATCGTCTATGCGCATCACGAACCGTCATCTTTTACGGCGACGATGAAGAACGTGGCTATCCACGGCTTGGAAAGCCAGGGCCATAAGGTTACGGTCAGCGATTTATATGGCCAGGGTTTTAGCGCCGTAGCCCAAAAATGGGACTTTGTCACTACCAGCGGTCAGCATTTTAATTACATGCTCGAACAGAAGCACTCGGCCCAGCTCCAAAATTCTTTTTCGCCGGATATCGTCGGTGAAATAGAAAAACTCCAGGCAGCTGACGCTGTTTTGATTATTTCGCCTTTGTGGTGGTCCAGCGTACCGGCAATTTTAAAAGGTTGGTTCGACCGGGTTTTGGCTATGGGAGTGGCTTGGGACAGCGGCAAAATATATGAAAACGGACTGCTGCGCGGCAAACAAGCAATGCTGGCAATTGCCGCCGGCCATCCGGCGGATTATTACAAAGATAAGGGACGGCATATGATTTCGGCCCAGCAAGTATTGCATCCGATAAACCACGACACGCTGGCGTTTTGCGGCTTTAATGTCCAGGAGCCATACATAGCCCTGAATATTTTGGGTTTAAAGCAGGATGAGCTAGATAAAGCCCTACGCGAATGGAGCTTTAGGGTCCAGAACTTTATTAACAGCCCGTTATGGCTGTCTTTTTACGGCTAGTTCAAACGACTATACTTTAACTATGGCAAGCATCACCATTTCGTGGCGTCGCTTTATTTTGTCGCTAGGAATTCTTACAGCTGCCGACCTGATTTTACTGGGTTTGAGAATCTTAGTAACCGATAGCAGCCGTTACCGTTTTATCCCGGGCAACCTGGCACTAGCCTGGCTGAGCCTACTGACTGCCTGGCTATTGGTGCGCTACGTAAAACACCAGGCTTGGCTAAGCTGGCAGGGTATAGGCCTGACAATTTTATGGCTGCTTTTTTTGCCAAACACCTGGTACGTATTGACTGATTTTATTCATGTTGTCCCAACCGGCGAAATCAGCCAGCTGTTCGATATTGTCCTGATCTGGCTGCTGGTATTCACGGGTTTCGTATTGGGCATCGCCAGTTTATTCATAGTGCACCGGCAGCTGCTGGCCAGGCTACGCCTGGCCAGCAGCTGGGCCTTTATAGAAGGAGCTATTATCATCAGCAGCTTCGCTATCTATCTGGGGCGCGACTTGCGCTGGAACAGCTGGGATATCATCGCCAATCCAGCTGGGTTATTGGTTAACGTTTCTAATCAAGTAGCCGACCCATTTGGCAGTCCGCGGGCGCTTAATGTCACCGTCCTGTTTTTCATACTTATCAACCTGACCTACGGGGCCTTTTGGCTGTCAGCCCATCAAACCAGCCGGGGCTAAACTGTTATTATTAAAAGGTGCAGGAGTTAAAACACGCCGTCCAGGCTGCGGCCAAAAATTTATACGGCGCCGAGATCGAGCCGGAGCTTAGCCGGCCGGCCGAGCAATTTGGCGATTACGCCACCAACGCTGCCTTGCAGCTGGCCAAAAAAGCCGCCAAATCTCCACCTGAAATAGCCAGGGCGTTAGCCGAAGACCTCCAAAATCAGCCGGGTATAAAATCAGTTAAAATAGCCGGCCCGGGTTTTATAAACTTCAGGTTAACGGATGAAGCTCTGCAAAATGCCGCCCTAAACGCAGTCCAGCTGCCCAAACCGCTGAACGGCCAGGAGATATTAGTTGAATTCGGCGACCCCAACCCCTTTAAGGAAATGCATATCGGCCATCTGTATAGCTATATCGTGGGCGATGCAATTTCCAGCCTGCTAGAATCTAACGGCGCGGCAGTAAAAAGGCTGAGCTACCATGGCGACGTAGGCTTGCATGTAGCCAAAGCTATCTATGGCCTGCGTTCAATTCAGAACCAGGCAGGTGCGGAAACTATCGAACTGGAAAATTATCTGGGCAAAGCCTATTCTTTGGGCAACCAAAAATACGAGGATGAGCCTGCCGCCAAGCGAGAAATCGACCAAATCAATGCCGAAATTTACCAAAAGAACAATCCCGAGATAAATAAACTGCACGAAAAAGGTAGCCGGATAAGTTTTGAATACTTCGATAAAATACTTGACCTGTTAAGTATTTCTACAGATAGGCGATACCTCGAAAGTGAAGCAATAGAGCCCGGGCTAAAAGCTGTCAAAGCCAATATTGGCAAAGTTTTCCAGGAAAGCCAGGGTGCGGTAATCTACGACGGCGAAAAAGCCAGCCTGCACACCCGGGTTTTCATAACGTCCAAAGGTCTGCCTACCTACGAAACTAAAGATTTAGGCCTGACTCAGCTCAAAGATAAAGATTTTCCAAAAGCTGACCGGTCAATTATCATCACGGCGAACGAACAAAGCGATTATTTTAAGGTTATGCTGGCGGCCTTAGCTGATATCAAGCCCGAGACCGCCCGCAGGACAAATCACTTATCCCATGGCTTTGTCTCATTGAGTACCGGCAAGATGAGCAGCCGCACCGGCCAGGTTTATCCGTCAATGAAGCTACTATTAGATGTTAAAGAAGCAGTCCATAAACTTTATCCGGATTCAAAAGTCCGCAAAGAAGTCACTTTTGGCGCGGTCAAATTCGGTTTTCTTAAGCACCGGCTGGGTTCGGACATCGTACTGGACGTCAAAGAATCCATCAGCCTTGAGGGACAAAGCGGCCCATATTTGCAGTACGCCTATGCCCGGGCTTGCAGCCTCTTAGAAAAGGCCCAGGATAAAGACCAGGCTGAAATAGGTGATTTAGATGAATCTGAGCGAAGTTTAGCCCGCAAACTAAGCGAATATCCGGAAGTAATTGATAAAGCGGTTACCGAGCTGATGCCGCATCACATCTGTACTTACCTTTATGAACTAGCCCAGAATTTTAATAGTTTTTATGAAAAAAGCCGGATTATAGGTGACCAGCGCGAGGCGGCACGCCTCGCGCTGGTCCGCGCCTACAAAAACGTTTTGGCCAGCGGCTTGGATATCCTAAATATTGCCGCACCTGAAAAAATGTAGCTTTTAGACCATAAGCGGAATATAATTCGGTTTAGGTAAAACTAAAGGAGAACCAAAAATGGTTTTGGTAAAAATGTTAAAAAGACGCGACGCGTCCTCTGTTGTAGTGGCAGTGGCAGTTGCCCTTATAATAGTCAACTTCTTAGGTTCGGTTACGACCTACCTGTCCGGCCGATTGGCTGGACTGCATAACGGGCAGTATGGTTCAGCTTATCCCGGTAGCGGCTGGAAAGGTGAGTACTTATATCCATTCATCCAGGCAGTCTTTGAGTTGATCCTGCTGGAAATCCTCGCTTGGATCTATATTTGGTCTCAGCCTCGCGGTAATAGATAATATTACTTAGTGGCCAAGCAATACACTGAGGAAGAGTTAAAGAAAAAATTAACGCCCGAGCAATACCGTATTTTGCGCGAAAAGGGCACCGAACTGCCGTTTACCGGCAAGTATCTGGACCATCACGAAAACGGCATGTATACCTGTGCTGTCTGCGGCCAGCCGCTGTTTTCAAGCGATACAAAGTTCGAATCAGGCAGCGGCTGGCCAAGCTTTTATGACGTCGCTAAATCCGACGCCGTAAAACTTAGCGAAGACCGTGCCCATGGCATGCACCGCATCGAGGTATCCTGTGCCAATTGCGGAAGTCATCTGGGGCATGTTTTTAACGACGCGCCGGACCAGCCAACCGGTATGCGCTTTTGCATCAACTCAGCCTGCTTAATGTTCGAACCAAAGGAGGCAAAGAAGTCCAAGAAATGACCCATAAACAGGTCGAGGAGTACTTGCTAAGCATGCCAAACACCAAGCTGGATTATCCGTTTGGCGAGAACACCGCCGTTTATAAAGTAAAAGATAAGATGTTCGCGATTATCCAGCAAAATAAACAGCCGCTGCAAATCAGTCTAAAATGCGACCCGTTATTAGCGGTTCACTTGCGGGAAAAATACGAATCGGTCATGCCCGGTTATCATCTTAATAAAAAACACTGGAACACGATTGTACTGACAGGTCAGCTGGGCTGGGACGAAATCAAGGATTTGATTCGCCACAGTTACGATTTGGTCGCTAAGACTTAAGCGGCGAGCTAGATAGGAGCGTGTTTACTCCATCTAATGAGTCTTTGAGGATGGCCTTACCATTGGGGCCGGCAGCATTATAGGCCGTTTGGATATCAGAGCGATATTTTGCTAAAGATTGCTGGAGATAAGTTATATACGTCTGATCTAAATTATTATTCTGCGAAGCCGACTGCATTTGGGTGTCGGTCGATTTGTCGGTATCGGCGGCCAGCTGGGCTGGGCTGATTTTGGCGTGGTTATTAGACAAATATTGTTCAAGCTGGGCCTGGTCGCTTGCCAAAACAGTGTTGACTGTGACGGCCAGCGCTTGGGTGGCTGAATCCTGCAGGTTAAGCTGCTGGACTTCCGCGGTTACACGCTGGATTTCGGCGCCGCGGGCCAGCACGCCGGAGATATTGGTGGTACTGCCGCTCGGTTTCCCTAAAACTGAACCCACGATAATTACTAAAATGAGACTACAAACTACTGCCAAGCCGATTTTGAGGGGTTTGGTCAGGGCTGGCAGGCCAAGCGTCCGCTTGGCCTGCGGCTGGTTTTTAAGCATAAAATCAAACTGTGGATCCGGGCTCTGCGGCTGCATATGCACAATTGTAACAGGCTAGTGCTTACCGTCCCACTCATGATGAAACTCTTCCAAAAAGGACTCCATATAAGCGTGGCGCCGCTTAG
>DASSFC010000043.1:0-6397 GCA_035694865.1 Saccharimonadales bacterium (SeqCode)
TAGCTGGGCCTCCAGCTGGCCCAATGAATCCTTTAGCTTTTTGCCCTGCTCGACACTTTGGCCCCCTGGTTTGCCGCCTTTTAGTTTATCGGCTAGTTCATTTCGCTCGGCGCGCACCTTCTCAATCTCTGCCAGCAGGCCGCGCCGGTTCTTATCCAGCTCTAATAATTTTTCGAGGTTTGCTTTGTAGCCTTTGAGCTTGGCGCTGTGTCCCACCAGCTCGGTATTCTCCCGAATAAACCGGATATCCAACATGCTTGTAATTATATGTCATTGCACACGACATCTGAATATCTTTACAATATGCTTATAGTTAAAATATATGCGTTACGCTCCTACCAGGACCGGTCCACAGAATAAAATAAACTTTTTCTTATTCTCGGTTGAGTATCTTGTCTTAACATTTCTAATTTATTCTGCCCTGCTAAGTGGTCCGTACGCTCTAATAGCTGGTGCTTTAGATATGGGCGTGATTATTTTAGCCGTTATTCCGGTATTTATATGGCTGCTTTATTTAACCCTAGACAGGTATTTTAGGACGACGGATAGACCTCCGAAGTACACAAGCAAAATGGCGGTACTTTCTTTGTTCCCGCCGATTATCGGTCCGATTATCGTGCTTTTGCGGAGTTTGGAGTAGACTTTGCGGCGCTTAGCGAGTCGAGCGTAAGGCTTGTCCGGGCTTTTGCATAAGTGCAGTATTCGCAGGGGCCACCCATGACAGAATTGCCAACTGCCGGCATATCATCGCTGTCCATGCACTTTTTCATTTTCTTGATAACCGGCTCGACCCAGCCATCACTGCCGTTATGCGGGATGATTTTAGTCTTAAACTCGACCTTATCAAAGAAGCCCTCCAAGTCGAGCCGGCCGTTAGTGTAGACAAAGTAACCGATATCGCTGACCTTAAAGCCGTTAGCCCTGAACAGCCACTGGTAGATTTCAATTTGGCGCTTATAGCCTTCCTGCCATTCGGCGTCCAGGGTGATTTCGCCGTTTTTGGAGGTGGCTTTGTAGTCGACGATTGTAATTTCATCGGTGTTTAGATTGACCCAGATATCATCGACGCCGCCCCAGATTATCAGGTTAGTTTCCGGATGCAGATATTCGACGCCTGAGTAAGGAACGTTACGCCAATAATCGATTTTCTCGTGCTGGTAGGGCACTAGCTCTAAGTCATAACTTTTGACCAACGGGTGGATTGTCTGGGCTTTGCGGTGGGCGTCGAACTCTTTCTTTAACAGCGTATCGATGGCCTTATTAATCTGGAACGGGGGGCTGGATGGCCGTCGGATTTTAAGCCGGACATCCAGCCAAAAGCAGCGCGGACACTGCATGTACAGGTCTATCTTGCTTCGGCTTATCTTATAGGCTGCCTTCTGGCCTGGCCGGTAAGCCGGGTTCCTCACATATGCCATTAAGATATATTGTAGCAGTATATTAAGAAGCGCCCTGACGGGCGCTTCTTAAGCTTTTAGTAAATCGCGATTAGCGATTGGCGCGGCCGCGGCGTGAGCCCCAGTTCCACATCGTCAAACCGACGAGCAGACCGCCAAAAGCGGCATAGACTGCCATGGCAAACAGTGCCGGGAAGTCTACGTACCAGTGGCCTGGCGTAGCGGTGGGGTGCGGGAACACTCCTCTAAACGGCGCCAGCAGGACTCCGCTGGTGTAATACACCCAGCTGAAGAAACTGCCGCTCGCAGTTGTAAAGAAAAAGTGCACGATTACCCGGACGAACAGCAGCAGCTCTGCCAAGGTCAAAAAGAGATTGGTATTGCTTGCCACCGAGAACTCATGTCCGAGCCCGAGAACTTTCCGTGTGTAACGCATCGTTCCTCCTTAAGTTGGATTAATGAGCTCATAATATTACCGATTCAGCAAATTTTCAATAATATTTCCACATTCTCGCCAAAAAAGCTAATTATACCCCTGTTACATGTTGTCAGCTTTACCTCTCAAGCTGGTGGATCCGGTCGTGGTCAAGACCATAGTAGTGGGCGACTTCGTGCCAAATCGTATGCCGGACCAGCTCGGCTACATCTGCGTGGGTTTGGCTGACAGCCTCCATTGGTTTTTTAAATATGGTTATCTTATCAGGCAGCAGTTTTAGTGTGCCGTTACGGCGCGGCAGCGGCACCCCCTCATATAGACCGAACAGCGTTTCGTTGGGATATAGGTTAAGCCTAACCCTTTGCTCGGCCGTCGGATAGTCCTCGACCAAAAAGGCCACGTTATCAATTTTTTTCTGGTAAAGCGATGGCAAAGCGGCTATGCCGTCATTAATATAGCGTTCAAATTCGGCCTGACTGATTTGTATCATGCTCTGCTAATTTTAACAGCCTGGCCGTTAGATTTTGGGAGAGCAGTTTGTCGAAATTCTTACCAAAGACACCAGGTTTTAGATACAGCCAGTTTATTTCCCAATATATATAGTTATTACCGTTATGGAGATTAGAAATGACTCAAAAAGCCATCAGCTTATCTACGGCGGTCGCCATTTTGGTTGCCTACCTATGGAGCCAATTGCAACCCAACGACGCGCTGTTCTCGTTAATGTCTGCTAACACAGCCCTTAATATTGGCCTGCTGGCACTAGCCGCTCTGATGGTACGTTTGAGTTTCCTTAATAGCTACAAGACAAAGTCGGCCTACGTGCTGACTGTTTGTGGAGCTATCGCCGCAATAGCTGTTAGCGCCATTGGTCTTATGGCGAACACTTATAATTTTAACTTTTTGAACTGGTTGGGCCCGCTCGACTTCTTAGTGGTTGGCCAAGTGGGTATAATATTATCAATCTGCGCCCTGTCCTATCAGCACCAGCCTGTCATGCCAAAAACTGTATCAGCTGCTAAGCTGGTCAAACTGCCTCTGCCGCGCGTGGCAATGCCCCGTCTGGCAATTAATACCTTCCGCAGCCTGCGCGCCAGCTAAATTACTTCTTCGCACAAATGTAGGATGAAAAACAAAAAAGGAGGCCACGGGGGTCTCCTTATTTGTACGATAGCTCGCCCGAAGGTTTGCTATCGAACGAAAAGTTCATTGCTGATCTTTTCGTAATCACCTCACGATGACTATCCTCTAGTTTATACAAGCTGTTTTTATTGTCAAACGCTACTGTTTATTTTATAAAAGCTTGTGTTTTGCTAACACTTATGGGCTTGTGAATAAAGTGTGGAGAACCGGCCTGTCAAATAACTCACATCTTACTGCCAAGCAAAAAACTATAATTTAGCTATGCCGCAGAGATTGCATAAGGTGAAATCAATCGATTTGGATTTAGTCGGAGCTATCCGCCGGGCCAGCCTTAGGCGCGGTTTTTTTATTCCGCCGGTTTCGGCCGACGCAGCTGATGAAGAAGAGAAAAACCAAGCAAGTTCAGGATCCGAAGCAAATGAAGGCAGTGAGAAGTCTGAAGGCAAAACACCGCCCGACCTAACCGACTCCCAGGAGCCTCAGGAAGCCCACGAGAAGCTAATCGATGTAACCGAAAAAGCCCAGGACGAATTATTCACGGCTAAAAGCGTTTTTCCATTCAAGCCGTTTACAGACACAATTATCCTGGACCGCGAGAAACTGACCGTAATCAGTCAGACATTTTTCTTCGCCGGTAAGATCACGAGTGTACCAAACAGCTCGGTTTCAGCCGCCGAGGCCGACCTGGGTCCGTTTTTCGGCTCTGTTCATATCTCTTCCAAATTCTTCGTTCAAAACAAATACGAGGTGCAGATGCTTCACAAGAAGGATGCGGTCAACTTAGTACACCTGCTGCAGGGATTTATTATCGCCCAAGAAAAAAAGATCGACATAACCGACATAGAAAAAGAGGATCTGCTGCTTTTACTAGAAGATCTTGGCACCGGAGTGGCTAGACCGCAGGACCGGCTTTAAGTCCCGGCGCCTGGATCGGCTGGGCCCTGAAACAGCTGACGCTGTATGGAAAATCCTGTGTCATTACATAGTGGTAGGTTGTGACATCTTTACCGTCCAGGACGACCTGACTGGTCAGTCCGTGGCATTCGTCTAAATCTGAAGTGGTCAAAATGTTATTAGTGCCGACCTGCGGCCCGGTAATCGGGTAGCCGTCGAGGGCGAAGCCGATGACGGTTTTGACGCTAATGTCTTTGATACAGCTAGAAAGCGTGTGGTAGTGATACACGCCGTCCTTTTGGGGATGGCCGCTGCAGCTGTCCTGGACTTCCCAAGCGCCGGCGTCGCGCCCGCCGGCGTCAAAGCCATTAAACAGCGCCACGCCCGTCAGCATCACGCCGGCCTCACCGCCCATGCAGTTGGGCGTAGCCGCGTAAACCGGGCTGGCGCTCAAACTATAGGTAAAAGATTGTCCGCTTATAGCATTTGGATTGCGGTCGTATGCATAAGCCGGGTCGGCCGCCGAAATCGGGAACGTGCCGGTCGGATGGTTTGGCAAATCATTAGTGGTAATCGTCCGGGTAGCGCCGGCTAACTTATTAGAAAAGCTGGCCTGCCACATCTTATTGCCCTGGACATGGATTTTTTTATTCATATTGTATTGGCTGGTGCCGATAAACCAGGGACCCCGACCCCCGGCGCCGCCCTGCCCGCCAGATAAGTTTTGGGCGTAGCCTGCGCAGGCATAAACTGTGCCGACAGCTGGCGCTGAGCTGGAGTATTTACCATCGCCGACCGGTAAAATACCGTTGGCATATTTATTGCCATAGTTTTTGGATGTGTCGAGCTGGATGCCGGTCAGTTTTTGACTGGTGCGGGCAGTCTGAGAAGAGTTAGCCGACGCCACAGGCGCCTGTTTATTCTCTTTATTCTTAAATAAAAAGTAGGCTGTAATAGCTATGGCAATGAGTAACAAAATTATGCCGGTAACTATAAAAACTTGGCGATGGCTTTTGGGCGGTAAAATCAGCTGTTCGGTCTGAGGCAGCGGCGCATCAGCGGCGTGGGCGGGCAAATCCGGTGTTTGCGGGTGGTCTTCGGGCTTGATTTGGGCTTTTATGTCGTCCGGCGGTTCAATACTATTAATATCGGTTTCGGCCGGTTTGTCGTTTGGCTTTTCTTCCATGCACTAGCATTTTAGCAAAGTGGGCCCTAAGCGACCAATCCCGCTCGCTTTAACAGTTACCAGTTGTGGCGGTGCGGCTTCGGTTCGGGCAGTTCATCAAGTTCCGCGCGTAGTATGTCAGAGTCCAAGAGAAAATCTGATTTTAAAATATCTGCATCCATGTCACGGCCCAAAACTAACCCCCTTAAAGCCAGTCCTCTTTGCGATAAGCCGATCACAGGTATGTCTATTTTCTTCCTCTTAATATCGGCTGCGATGGTCTGTGGGTGATTCATAAAATTACCTCCTCTCAATTGGCTGTTCATCAAAACAACATTAGCTGCATGCAAGCCTTTGGCTAATTTAACCAAATTATCTTCTGCCTCAGGGTAGTCATTGGCAACCCCAACTACTTCATGGCCTGATGACTCCAAAGCTTCGGCGACTTTTTGTTGCCAAAACTCGTTGTCTTCAAAATGCAGTACCTTTGCTCTCTCCATATGCGGTATAAAAAATACACCGCTAGCGCAGGCTATGCAAGCATAAGCGATTATTGTGGTCCAGCTGCATCAGCTAAAGTGTAATAAATATTACAGTTTGCTTATGCTTATAGGCATATCGTAAGGTGGTCACAAAACTTAAAACAGGTATAAAAATCATAAAATGACCGTCTCTCAAGAGCTGACGGCCCAGGGTAAAATAAGCGAAAAGCTTGTCAAAGCCCTCCAAAAAGCCGCCAACCAAGAAGTCAGAGCCTAAAGAAACATCTTTAGGGTTTTTTATTAGCGCCCAGCCGTAATTACATTTTCGGTTGCAGCAGGCTGACGCGGTTGCCTTCGGTATCCTCAAACGAAATCCAAAGGCCAACGCCCGGTATCATCGTCGGTTCCATGGTTTTTTGGCCGTCCGGCGTCATACCGCCCAAGATTTTACCACCGTTCTTTTTGACGTCCTCGATAGCTTTGTTGATGTCATCGACCGATATTACAATCGATGGAGCTTCAGAAGACGGACCGGCTTTTTGGTAAAAGCCGCCATTAATAGTGCCGGGTGTTTTTACCATGCCGTCGGCATCGGTTTCAGCTGTCTGGGCGACTACATAACCGCCCATATCATCGCCCATCTGCTGCATCTGCCAGCCAAAGGCCGTACTATAAAATTTCTTCATCCGTTCCCGGTCGCGATAGCCCATCTCAAAATGAACAACTGGGTTAGCCATAAAACCTCCTATAGCTTTATACCTAGATTATACCCCTGTTGCTGGGGTGTTATTTTTATTGTAAAGTAGTCCTCACAAGCTTTGACTTAGTCATCAGGCGAGCCAAGGCTCGCCCTTTCCAAACTGAGGAGGAATTTACTTGT
>DASSFC010000044.1:0-2053 GCA_035694865.1 Saccharimonadales bacterium (SeqCode)
GGTGAGCTTGGAGCCTCTAAAAATTCACCGGCCAGGATCCAGTATCGCTGCAAGAAGCGGTATGTACCACCAATGCCCTCGACGCTCCAGTTAACTGTCTGGTTCCACGGCCCGATAAACAGCTCCATCAGCCGGATAGAATCCGCGCCGTACCCCTGCTCCAGCAGTTCATCTGGTTCTATAGTATTGTTTTTGCTTTTGCTCATTTTAGTACCGTCGGGAGCTAAAATCATTCCGTGGTTGCGCAGGCTGCTGAAGGGCTCGTCAAAGTTTATCAGGCCCTCATCGAACATCACTTTGGTCCAGAAGCGGGCATACAAAAGATGCATTACAGCATGCTCGGCGCCGCCGATGTAGTCATCGACCGGCAGCCAGTAGTCGGCCTTGTTTTTAGCGAACGGCTCTTTATTGTTATGCGGATCGGCAAAGCGTAAAAAATACCAGCTGGAGCAGGCAAAGCCGTCCATTGTATCAGTTTCGCGCTCGGCTTTGCCGCCGCATTTAGGACAATACACTTTTACAAACTCCGTTACATTCGCAAGCGGGCTCCGGCCGTCACCACTAGGCTCATAGCTTTTTACTTGTGGTAACACTACCGGCAAGTCTTTATTGGGAACCGGCAGAGACCCGCATTTTGGGCAGTGAATAATCGGGATTGGCGCCCCCCAATAACGCTGGCGGCTGATTAACCAGTCGCGAATCTTATAATTTACCCTGTCGTTGCCGATGGCTTGCGTTATTCGTTCGCGCGCTTCACCTGAACTAAGGCCGTCGTACTTACCTGAGTTTTTAATGGTTCCCTCGCCCGTATATATTCCCTCATAATCGTCTGGCCTCGTTACTACTTCAACAATTGGCAGCTCGAATTTTTCGGCGAACTGGTTATCACGCTCGTCATGGGCCGGCACCGCCATAATGGCTCCCGTCCCATAGCCCGGCAAAACATAGTCAGCCACCCAAACAGGTATTTTTTCTTTATTGGCGGGGTTTACTACATAAAGTCCGGTGAACACCCCAGTCTTTTCACGTTCAGTTTCCTGCCTTTCAATTTCACTTTTACGCTCGGCTTCTTTTATGTACTCCTCAACTTTAGCCTTTTCAGGAATACTTAACTTGTTAAGTATTTTGTGTTCCGGGGCTAAGACTAAGAATGTCGCGCCAAAGATTGTATCTGGACGTGTGGTAAAGACTTTAATTTTCTCTTCATTAGCTTCGACTTTGAAATCAATCTCCGCGCCCCGGCTCTTTCCTATCCAGTTATGCTGCATAGCCTTGATGGCTGCCGACCAGTCAAGGTCCTCCAAGGCGTTATCTAAGCGGTCCGCATAAGCCGTAATTTTAAAGAACCACTGTTTGAGGGCCTTTTTTTCGACTTCATGCCCGCAGCGCCAGCAGCGTCCATTCTCGACCTGCTCATTGGCTAACACTGTCTTATCAAACGGGCACCACCACTGCAGGCTTTCCTGCTGGTAGGCTAAGCCTTTTTTAAATAACAGCAAAAACAGCCACTGGGTCCATTTGTAGTAACCGGGATCAGTACTGTTAATTTCACGCGACCAATCGTAGCTAAAACCCATCTGCATCAGCTGTTTTTTAAAGTGTTCTACGTTTTTAGCAACGGCCTCCTGCGGGCTGATACCGGTTTTAATGGCATAATTTTCGGCCGGCAGGCCAAAAGCATCCCAGCCCATTGGGTGCAAGACGTTATTACCCTGCATTCTCATAAAGCGGCTCATGGTATCGCCTATGGTGTAGTTGCGGACGTGGCCGACGTGCATGGCTGAGCCGCTGGGGTATGGGAAATACTCCAGCACATATTTTTTTGGCCGGCCTTTGTCTTCTGCGGCTTTATAAATACCGGATTCAGCCCAGATTTTTTGCCATTTGGGCTCAATCTCTTTGGGGTTATAACGCCTCATCTCTGGGTTTAATTTTAACAGAGAGGTTTTAGATGTCGTAATCGCGCTTAACCAGCTCAACAAATTTTTTGACCAGCCCTGTCATATCTATACCGGCTACCCGCGCGGCTTTTGGGTACAGGCTTTGGGCAGTT
>DASSFC010000045.1:0-2578 GCA_035694865.1 Saccharimonadales bacterium (SeqCode)
TGGACTCGAACCAGCAACCTAGTGGTTAACAGCCACCCGCTCTACCATTGAGCTACCCCGGAATATCTGTTTATTAACAGATTGATTATATTTTAGAGGAGTTGTGCGCGTCAAACCGGGGTGTAAAATAGCCTGGTGAGCCTAGAAATTACGGCGGCAGAACTGCCTTATCCGGGACAGCGAGCCAAGTGTGCCGGAGGAGAACCCGTCGATAAGTGCAAAGTAATGCCGGATTTGAAAATTGGCACGGAACTGCCAGAAACAAGACAGCACCGGGCTGCTATTCAAGCCAGCGCCAACGGCACTGAAAATCTTGTCTATCCGAGTGTCCAGGCATATTTCCCGCTGGGCTGTGTGGCCTGTAAGGTAATATGCGAAGCAGTCTACGAAAAAATGAATGGAAAGCGTACCGGCAGGGATCCCGGGGTATTTTGGATGGAGCCGGAGACTTATGCGCGCGTCAGGTCGGAATCGCTTAAAAGTATGAGCAGATTATTACTGGCCAGCCTAGAGCCTGAAAATAAAGAAAAGCTCTCAAGCCCTATACAATCCACCATCTGATTCATCTCTCAACAAGACCATGTTATGATAAACGCACGTTAACAAGGTAAAAATGCTGGAAGCTTGTGAAATTCAAGCACTGTGCCGCAACGGTTAAAGTCCGATACAGCGATGTAAGAACGCTCCCGAGCAGGAGAAAATACTTAACTAGTCAAGTATTTTGCCCCCGGTGAGCCGGGGGTATTTTGATATCAGCAGCCGAAAAATCTGAAATTGTTGAACCAGCCGGCGCTGAGATTGATGAACTAGAATCACGGCGGTCTCAGCGCCGGCAGCGCTTGCTTGGCAATTTAGCGGTTAATACAGCCGGTGAACAGCTGCGGAGCGATGACGCGCTCGCTCCGATATTCGCACTATTGGAGCACCAAAGCTTCGAAGCGGCCGAGCCACAAATCAAGATCGAATATACTACCGATATGGCCGAGCGGGCCAAAAAGCGCCATTTTAATAAGCAGTTTGACCTGGAAGTCAGCGACGATGATATTTATTACACCCAGACCGGCCAATCGTATCGAGAAATGATGGCTGGCGGCCTGACGGCCGCCAGAATCGATGCAAACCAAGACCCACGCTGGAATTATGCCAAAGCCCAGGCCGAAATCCAGGCCGGCCACATTGACCAGTTGCTTGAGTGGTACCACTCCGAGGATAAAAATTGTGTCCTGATAAGTTCACTCTGTCCGGATGAGCTCGAGCTGCCGCCAGAAACTGCCAGAGTGCTTAATTTTAAAACTGACAGGGCAATGTCGGTAAACTGGCTGTTTGAAAAAACTGAAGAAGGTATGTCCATGCACGCTTTTTCTTTGGACGGCCTCAGTTTGGAAAAGCTGACTAGCTTATCAGATAAATTAGGGGTTAAAGAAACGCCCGCCAGCACGGCGCTAGAACAATTGGCCCGGCTGACCAAGCTGCCTTTTACGAACGGTTTAGAAGCTGTTGAAGCCATACGCCGGCTGCATGATGGACAATTAGATAAGGATAGCCCCGGGGATTCTACGCATTACTTTGGGACTAAGAAAAATTTCGAGGCTGCCATGATGGATGCCAATAGTTTCGTAGAAAGCCGCCAACAGGCCTACGAAACTTATAAACGGGCCGTCAAAGGCCTGGCCAATTCACTTGTATCGGGCAAGGTCTGCCGGGAGCTGGCTGATTTATCTGATGAGCTAAAGAGCGGTTTTACAAAAAGCGGCGCACCAGCTGTCTTGCACTTAGCCGAAGGATTGCCAATTAGCCTCCAAGCGGGCCGTGACTTTATGGACTACTTACGCCGCCAGGCATTACCGCATTACATTTATGAGGGACAGAACTTACAGGAGGCGGGAAGAGAGAGAGAAGTCAGCGTGGCTTATGCCGGCGTGGCAGCCGTAAGCAGCGGTTCGAGCTACGAGGGGGCCTGCCCGAGCGCATCCGCGGCCGGGTTGTCTGCCGAACAGCATGCCAACGGGGAGCTAACCGCTGCGATGAAAGTCCATGGACGTAAGGAGTTTACCTCACGCTACTGTCCAAACTGCCTGCCTAAGCCGCAGGCAAATAATAAAGTCCGGGCCTGGCGGCAAGGCGAGCATATTGGCTGCCGGGACTGCGGACATGTTGTAGACGTCTGTACCGGGAATGTTGTGCGGCAAGGCAAAAAGCCAAACCCTAAAAAATCTCCAGGCCTATTTGAACTGCTCTTCGGCTGAATAGCTTAAGCTTTGGCTTTGGTCAGGGCGGCCAGATTGTGGACGACCGTGTGGCCGAGTTTTTGACGCCGGGCCTTGCGCTGTTCGACGCCGTGCTGGCGCTTCAGATAGCGGATGTGTTGCTCGCGAATCTTCTTGAAATTGCTTTTTGACAGGCCGGATTTGCGGACGAACGCGCTGACCTTCTCACCGCCGATAAAATGCGGCAAAATAACATAGCTGGCGCCCTCATCGTAGAGCTTGCCGGCCTGCTTGGGGCTGTCGGCTTCGGCGATAACGACCGCTTCGGAACGTTTTCGTTTTAAGAATTTCAGCAAAAATATATTGGCATC
>DASSFC010000046.1:0-9785 GCA_035694865.1 Saccharimonadales bacterium (SeqCode)
AAAGATCAAGTGGTTCAAGCAGAGGAGCATCATATTCTTGATATCCATAGCGTTCTACAACTGTGCGAATTCTATTGAAAATGTACTTCTGTACCCGTTTATCCTCCGGATAAAAATCTCTCGCTCCCTTATATGGTTGTGTCGATAAGGCCATAATTCTTGAAAATATTATAGCTTTAAAACGCTTCAGCGGATATATAATTAAATGCATGGCCCGCACATCCCGACGCGCCCGGCGCAATTCGCCTTTTCATCTGCCGATTGCTTTCGAACTTTTTACGCCCAGTAAAGAAATAGTCCTGAATAATATCTGGATTTTCGGGCCGCTGTACGCGGTTCCGCTTATTTTTTACATACATAGCTGGATCTGGTCACCGCTGCCGCACCAATCCGTCCACTGGTGGCAGCATTCCGATAATTTAAGTCCGGGCTGGACTGGCAGTACACTGCCAACTTATTTAACCTTTTTAGTGGTTGGTTTTTCGCTGCTGTGGTTCATCATTATTTTTGCCATCGGCACAATAGTCCAGATCATGTCCCAGGCGGCTCAGCTCGATGCCGTCGAAAAAAAGCCTTTAGATTTTCAGGACCTATGGAAGATTGTAAAAGAACTCGGCTGGCGAATGTTCGGACTTTATATAACCTTGGCCGTAATAGTTGTAGTTGGATTGCTCTTGTTGGTTATTCCGGGCTTGATTATGATTCGGCGTTACATCTTCGCGCCGTTTATCATGCTCGAGAAAAAGACCGGTATCCGGGAGAGCCTAGATAGAAGCGCCGACCTTAGCCGATTAAACACCGGCTCGGTCTGGGGCCTGCTGGGGGTGATGTTTTTAATCAGCCTCGTCAATATAGTACCTATCATCGGCGGCCTGGCTTCTTTCGCTTTAGGAGCACTATACTCGGTTGCGCCCGCTCTGCGCTATCAGCAACTCAAGCAGTTAGCCGCTCAATAGCCAGGGCAAAAGCCGCTTCTTTGAGCGTCAGGTTCTTTTTTTTCATGATTTCGTAAACCTGGTCGGTGGACTTAACTAAAAGATTCTCGAGTTCGCGATTTACTTTGTCTTCACCCCAGTGTTCGCCGGACTTATTTTGAACCCACTCCAGATAGCTGACTATTACTCCTCCGGAGTTGGCCAGTATATCCGGTACCAGCTGGACACCTTTGGCGGCCAGCTTTTGATAAGCCTCATAAGTCACAGGGCCATTGGCCAGCTCTAGGACAATTTTAGACTGAACCTGGCTGTAATTATCTTCGGTTAGCGCATTCTCCAGCGCAGCTAAAACTAAGATGTCGGCTTTAACGCCAGTCAATTCTTCATTTGCAATTTTCTGGCCGCCTTTAAACCCTATCAGTTTGCCGCCGCTTTTTTTATAGTCGTCTATTTTATCAGCGGCTAACCCGTTTGGTTCGTAAATACCGCCACTAGAGTCGGTAACAGCTACCAGCTTCCAGTCGGGATGTTCTTGTTGGGCGATTAGAGCAAAGTATGAACCGACATTGCCCCATCCTTGCATCGCATAAGTAAGCGGCCCGCTAATATCAAGCTTGTTGAGTATTTCACGCAGGGTTATGACGCCGCCACGCCCCGTGGCGGCGTCCCGGCCCAAGCTGCCGCCGTTATCAATACTTTTGCCGGTAAATGAAGCCTTGGTTTTGTCGCCTGTTAACTTCTCATATTCATCCACCATCCAATCCATAGTTCTGGCATTGGTGTTGACGTCAGGGGCCGGCACATCTTTGTCCGGCCCTATGTGATTTTTAAGCCCGCGCACGTACTGACGCGAGATCTCCTCTAAGGCTTCCTGCGAAATTTCTTTTGGGTTAACCGCCACACCGCCTTTTCCGCCGCCCATTGGGATGCCGGCGACGGCCGTTTTAAAGCTCATCAGTGTCGCCAACGCCCGTACCTCATCATAATCAACTTGCGGGTGGAACCTTATACCCCCTTTGTAAGGCCCGCGCCTATTGCTGTGCTGGACCCTAAAAGCCAGGTATTTTTGGCCGCCGGCTTCAACCTCGAAGTTATGCTCGGCGTCGGTTTTAATAAGGTCATCAATTTGCTGGTCATTAAGGCCGAGTTTCTGGCCGGTTTCTCTGATAAGTTTCCGCGCCGTGTCTAGCATTTAACCTCCTGTTGGTGGGTGAGAGAGGACTCGAACCTCCACGGGTTGCCCCACTAGCTCCTAAGGCTAGCGTGTATACCAATTTCACCACTCACCCTGATTAACAGAGGTATTCTAGCTGATTTTACGGTAAAAAACCAGCTGGGCGTCGCCATAGTTCTTGGCTGCGACAACTTCCATATTGTCAAAATCGGGCGACTCGGCATGGCCCGGATAAGATAAAACCGCCAGGCCAGTTTTTTTAACATGTCGTTTAATCAGCCTGCCAAGCAGGTTTATTTGCAAGTCATCGTAGGGTGGATCCAGCAAGACGATATCGAACTTCTTTTCCATATTGTGGATGCTCCAGCCAGCGGTGTTGGCCTTGACTGCTTTGAGCTGACTTCCAATACGCAGATCTTTGACGTTTTGCTCGATTATCTTATGGGCTGCGCTGTCTTTATCGATTGCCGTAACGGATTTAGCCCCGCGGCTGACGGCTTCAATCGCCAATGCACCGCTGCCGGCGAATGCATCAAGGAATACAAGGCCGTCAATGTCTCCCAGGACATTAAAAAGGGCACCGCGGGCTTTGTCGCTCATCGGATGGGTTTTATGGCCGTGCGGGGTCCTGAATTCTCTGCCTTTCAGATATCCGGCGATTACTCTCATAATCCTATTTTAATTCAAGTTAGTTACAGCCCGCAGCGCAACTACCCTATTTGCCAGGTGTGCATAGCTGCCAAGCTTCTCATTTTTGTCGATGAACTCCTGGGCGGCAGACCGGGCGGCCGAAATCAGCTTTGTATCTGTTAACTGCGCAATCCGAAGGTCAAGCGCGCCGTGCTGGAGCGTACCATAAATCGCCCCCGGGCCGCGCAGCCTTAAGTCCAGCTCAGCCAGTTTAAAACCATCAGTCGTGGTCTCTAACGCCCTTAGCCTTTGGCTGGGGGCTTTATTATCGCTAAGCATCAAAAAACAATAACTTTGGTGGGCTCCCCGGCCGACCCGGCCGCGGAGCTGATGGATTTGGGCCAAACCAAACCGTTCGGCACCTTCTATCAACATTATACTGGCGTTCGGCACGTCGACACCTACTTCAATTACAGTTGTGCTGACTAGGATGTCGTATTTTTTAGCCAGGAAGTCTGCCATTATTTTTTCCTTGTCGGCAGATTTCATTTTTCCGTGAAGAAGTGCTACCCGGCGATGTTTAAAATCTTTTTTAGAAAGTCTTTCAAAGACTTCCTCAGCCGATAGACCTGCACTAATCTCACTATCGGTTATTAGCGGGCAGACGACGAACATTTGTCGGCCGGCCGCCAGTTCTTTGTCAACTTGCCTATAAAGTTTAGGTCGTGAAGCAGGCGGGCAAATTACAGTTTTAATAACTTGGCGGCCGGGCGGCAGCTCATCCAGAACCGATATATCAAGCTCCCCGTAAAGCGTTAACGCCAGACTCCGCGGTATTGGCGTGGCTGTCATGTGTAATACGTGTGGCATGTGCCCGGCTTTGGCCTGTAGCCGCTTGCGCTGCTCAACGCCAAAGCGGTGCTGCTCGTCGATGATAATCAGCCCCAGTTTATGCATATCGACTTTTTCGGATATTAACGCATGCGTTCCGACTATCAATTTAATACTGCCGTCTGTGATTCTGGAATGGACTTCGGCTTTTAGAACCGGCTTAAGTGAACCAATCAACAGCCCTACCTGGTCACCGGATCCGGCATCGCTTAAAAGGCCCTGCAGGGTTTTGGCATGCTGTCTCGCCAGAATTTCCGTTGGTGCCATAAATGCCACCTGAAAATCTTGCTCTATGGCCATCAGCGCTGCCATCGCTGCTACCACAGTTTTTCCGGCGCCGACATCACCTTCGAGCAATCTGTTCATGGGTTGGCTTTTGGACATATCTTGGAAAATTTGCCAGATGGCTTTCCGCTGGGCGTCGGTAAGCTTAAACGGCAGGCTGCTGACAAAATTTTGGGCAATTTTTTCCTGGAAAACAATCTTAATCCCTTTTTCACGAGCCACTTCTTGCTTATTGAGCAGCGCGGCCAGGGTAAGCTCAAATACTTCCTCAAAGGCCAGTCTTTTTTTGGCCTTTTGCAAAGCTTCAGCCGAAGCCGGAAAATGGATCTGTGACACTGCTTCAGAGTAATCAATCAGCCCCTGATGCTTAACCAGCCAGGTCGGCAGATGCTCAGGCAGTTGTTGGGCTATATCCAGCGCTTCCTTTATATAGCGGCGGATTTGGTTTGACTTGAGCCCTTTAGTCTCACGATAAATCGGAATGATGCGGGCTGCATTTAGCGGGAAATCACTGACAAGTTCCACAGCGGGGTTGGTTATACTGAAGCGGTTTCGCCTCAGGGCGTAATCGCCGGCAATAAAATAAGCCTGACCGGATTTTATTGAGCCCGCGCGGTAAGGCTGGTTGAACCATACCATTCTGACAGAACCGGTTTGGTCGGTGGCAATAGCCTCGGTAATGTGCATCCCGCGGCGGACATATCGGCCGGTCGCCGAGCTGATTTTTGCCTGTAGTGTTACTGCGCCCGGCCGCAGCCGGGCTATCTCAACCACCTTGGAATAATCATCATAGCGCCTGGGATAGTCATCTATAAGGTCTGCAATTGTCTTGATGCCTAAGATAGACAGTTTCTGAGCTATAGATTCGCCCACGCCCTTAAGCTCCGTTACCGGGCTTGTTAACTCCATGTTTTCAGTATATCGGATGCTACTTTTTGCGCAGCCGCAGCCAGACGCTGGGCCCAAAATAAATGGGCGCCAGAAGTGGCTGGAGTACTTTTTCGACAGCCAGCATCGGCCGTTTGCCCAAAACCCGCTTAACTGTCGGCGAGCGGAGGTTAGAGCCCGACAATGTAGCCTCTACTTCAAAGCCGGCTTTTTGAAGCTTTTCGATTATTACTTTAGGGTGGTGATTTACGAAAGGCAGTTCTTTGTCATTGCGGTTTTCGGACGAGCGGATATCGACCGGGGTTTTAGGTATGGTTTTACCCCGTACACCGTAACGTATCCGGTTCAAGAAATGGGCGTCGTTAGCAAACTCGAGCAAGAAAGTACCGCCGGGCTTTAAAACCCTCGCTATCTCTTTGAACTCAGGTAAAGGGTCGGGTATATGGTGGAGCACACGTACTATTAGAACCAGGTCTGCCGAACCGGCTTTAAGCTTTAAATCTGACGCCTGCAGCAGGCGCTGATCAACCTGCGGGGTGTCTTTAAGATAAATCTTGGCGATATCGAGTTGCTGCTGGCTGGGCTCTGCCAAGGTAACTTTGTCGGCGAATTTTGTCAGATATTTACTCAGCCGGCCATAGCCGCCGCCGACATCGACCGCGTGCTCAAAATGCCTCTTGCGCAGCAGCCGTTTAATGGCCATCTCTTCAGCGGCATTCTCGTACTCACGTCCCTGCCAGTAATCCTGGTAGTTATAAGCCGGGTCGTTATAGCGGTCCGCCTCTTTGCGGACTGTCTTTTGGGCTGTTTTTTTGGTCTCGGCCATCTACTTTAATTCTATCAGAGCCGAATCCTTGAAAGATTTGCCACGCCGTAGCAACAGGCTGCCATTTGTAAAGTCGGAAGAGTCCAAATGCTCTTTATTAAAAGCTTTGCCATTTACGTATACAGCGCCTGAATGCATCAAGCGCCTTGCTTCTGATTTCGAAGCGGCCAGGCCGGTACTAACCAAGGCGTCAATCGTGGGCGTTCCCGGCTGAACCGATGCGGATGGAATTTCCTGTCTTACTATTGTCAGTTCATTTTTATCCAGCTTAGACAGTTCTTCCCCGCCGAAAAGTACGCTCGCGATATGTTCCTGCCGCTTGGCCTGCTCTTTACCGTGCACCAACCCAGTAATCTCTAGGGCCAGTTGTTTTTGGGCCGACCGGCCGGACGGGTTGGCTTTTAGGTCTTTGGTCAGTTTTAATACTTCTTCCTTATTTAAAAAGGTAAATACTTTTAGATACTCTTCAGTGTCTTCGTCGGCTGTATTGAGCCAGAACTGATAAAACTTATAAGGGCTGGTCCGTTCAGCGTCCAGCCATATGGTACCTTCTTCGCTTTTACCGAATTTTTTACCTGTTAACCGGTTAACTACTAAGGGCATGCAGAGGGCGTGGGCTTCTTTAGAGTCTTTTTTTCGGATCAATGAAACCCCTGATAAAATGTTTCCCCACTGGTCTGAGGCGCCAATCTGCATAACAACACCCTTCTGTGAAAAAAGGTACCAGAAGTCATAGCCCTGCAGCAATGAGTAGCTGAATTCAGCGTAGCTGATGCCGCTGCCGGCTTGGCCCATCCGTGAGTCGACGAACTCGCGCTGCATCAGCTCGGTCATTGGGTAGTGCTTGCCAAAATCCCTTAAAAAGTCCAGGTAATTAACATCGCTCAGCCAATCCAGATTATTGACAAGCTCGTGTTTTTGGCCGGCAAATAACCGTTCCATCTGAGCCCTTATGCCTTCGACGTTTTTAGCAATGACTTCTTTCGGCTGGAGTTCGCGCTCCTCATCCTTCCCGCCCGGATCGCCGACCAGGCTGGTGGCGCCGCCGGCTAGCAGTACGGCTTGCCAGCCGGCTTCGGCTAGCCGGCGCGCCAGCAAGATAACGGCCAAATTGCCAATTGTAAGACTGTCGGCGCTGGCGTCTATTCCTAAGTAAAATTTCCGTGGCGTGTCCAGCCAGCTATCTGAAGCAAAGGTCTTATCTTTAATAAGCCGACGCCACTTCAGGTCTTCGCTTAAGCTCATAAGCTAATTTTCAGCCCTCTTCCATAAGTTATCTAATAGTATAACCGAATTAACTAATGGTTGTCCTCTAGTAAGCATTAGTCATTTTGTTATAATTAAGCTCAACGTGGAGAATAAGGGCCATAGATGAAAAAACCCTCTAAACCGGCCGGCCGTCCGATAACGACGCGCAGCGGGAATGTATTGAAGGTGAACCGCTCGCTTGGTGAGCGCTATGCCGTAATGCGCCAGGCCAAAGCTTTGCGCAAAGTTAACCGTTTACGCGGACTGCCTAAATCCCGACTTAAGCGCTGGCTGTGGCGCCTTCAGCCCAAACGGCTGGCGGCCTATTGGTTCAGCCGCGATGGCGCTATCATGGCTCTCAAAAGCGCCGGCATCGCCATCGTCGTGCTGTTTATCATTACGCTAGGTATTTTTGCTTACTTCCGTAAAGACCTGAAAAGTGTCGATGATGTATCGGGCAGTAATCTCGGCGGCAGTATCAGTTATTACGACCGGACAGGCCAGACCCTTCTGTGGCAGGACTACAACGCCGTCAAACGGATTCCGGTACCAAGTAAGCAAATCTCACCGTATATGAAACAGGCTGTCGTAGCAGTCGAAGATAAGGATTTTTATAAACACCGCGGCTTTGACATCAAGGGCATTGTGCGGGCATCTTATGTTGACATTCTCCACCGCGGTGGCACACAGGGTGGCTCAACCATCACTGAACAGCTGGTCAAGCTGACACGCGACTTTAACCAAAACAGAACCTTTACGCTCAAAGCCAAGGAGCTGATACTGGCAGTCGAGCTGGAGCGGACCTATACCAAGGACCAAATCTTAACTGACTATCTTAACGTCGCTCCGTTCGGCAGTGTCGACTATGGTGTGCAAACGGCCGCTTCCGACTATTTTCATGAGAGCGCCAAGGACATAACCTTACCCCAGGCGGCTTTTTTGGCGGCCATCCCAAATTCGCCTTCATACTACTCAAAGTACAGCCCATACTTCGATCAGGCGGCCTTTTTGCAGCGCAGCCGTCATATCCTTGATTTAATGGCCCAGCAGGGCATGATTACAAAAAAGCAGGCTAGTGATGCTAAGAAGGTCGACGTATTGGCGACGGTCCAGCCGCAGCAGTCATATTACGCCGGCATCAAGGCGCCATATTTTGTCTTGTCGGCCCGCGATGAGCTGAACCGCCGCTTTGTACCGAGCAATGGTAATGGCTCGGCTAAAATAGGCGGCTGGAAGGTAATAACAACTGTCGATCTTAATATTCAAAGCAAGGCTGAAGAAGTAGTCCAAAGTAATACATCGAATGCGGCCCGCTACGGCGCCGACGAACAAGCTGTAGTCGCCGAAGATGTTAAAACCGGCCAGATGCTGGCGGCCGTCGGCGGAGAGAATTTCCTCGACCCAGACCACGGCCAGCTTAACTTCGCCCACTCGGTCAAGATTTCTCCCGGGTCAAGCTTTAAGCCCTATGATTATGTGACTCTGATAGATAACAATACTAACGTAGGGGCCGGTTCGGTCCTTTATGACAGTCAAAGCCCCATACCTGGTTATCCTTGCACTAACCATACACTGCCGCCGCCGCGCGGCCAGGGCAACTGCCTGGAGGATTATGACTTTAATTACCCAGGGCCGCTAGACTTACGCTACGCCTTAGGCGGCTCACGCAATGTGCCGGCTGTTAAGGCTATGCTGGAGGCCGTTCCGACCGACCGCAGCGCCACCCGTACAACCTCCATTAACAAGGTTATCAGCACAGCTGACGCGCTGATGGATGCGCCCAACGCTTACCAATGCTACAACCAGGGAGTAGATGTCAACACGGCTAAAACTTCCGACGAGACGCAATGTTACGGCGCGTCGGCCATCGGTGACGGCGCCTACCTGCATCTGGACCAGCATATTAACGGTGTTGCCAGCCTGGCCAGGATGGGCAGCGCTATACCGAACACCTATATCCTTAAAATCGATGACGCCGCCAACAAGACTATCTACCAGTTCAAACAGCCTAAGGGTACGCAGGTGGTGCGCAAAGACGCAGCCTATATCGTCGACAGTATGACATCCGATCCTAACGCCAGCTACCTGCCGTCTGGATACTACAAGTGGCACCGCTATGGCGGCTGGCAAACTTCAGTAAAAACCGGTACTACTGGCGCGAGTTTTGACGGCCTTGAGATGTCCTGGAATAACCAGTACGCCGTCGGCAGCTGGGTTGGTTACCACAACCGCAACCGCGCACTGGCCGGCACGATGGAGCTGATGACCACCCCCCTTACCCGTGGGTTAATGACATTCATGATTGATACGTCGCATTTGCCAGCCCAAACCTACGCCCAGCCAAGCGACATCCAAACCTTGCCGGCCTACGTAGTCAACCATAAGATTAGCCGGAACGGCGAGATACCGCCCAGCCCAAGCAATGATATCTATCCTGCATGGTACAAACCTAAGTCAGGCAGCACACAATCAGTTACTATCGACCGGGTATCCAACAAGCTGGCTACAAATTGTACTCCGGCCTCAGCTAAGCAGTTTTTGGGCGGCAATGCCGCGCCTAACACATTCTCAATCGACCAGTTTTACCCGCCGGGCCAGACGTCTTCGGCTTCGAGTGCCAATACTTCGGCCTCGGATGATGTCCACCATTGCGGTGACCAGCCGCCGACCATTAATGTGACCGCTGACCCCGATTCGGTCGATCCAAACAAATACACTATTACCGCTTTTGTCAGCGCCGGTACCCATCCGTTTAATGATTCGAATTACCCCCAATTCCCAGGGACTATTACCTTCACATTGAACGGGACGACGATTAACACCCAAACCGTGACAGACCCGCAAGACAACATAACTTTCACTTACCAAACCACCCAGAGCGGTACGCTGACCGCAACGGTAACAGATA
>DASSFC010000047.1:0-4046 GCA_035694865.1 Saccharimonadales bacterium (SeqCode)
AGGATGGTATATTCCACGTATTTCTCAACCAAGATGTAATTGACGTGCTAGGCAATAATTTAGAGGTACGGAACTCTAGGGCAATTTCTGCAGGCCAGTTTCCAGAACAAAAAGTTCTTTTTCGGTACAACGGGATAAACCTAGGAGAGCTTGAGATGAGAAATGATAGCCCGGTACACTACCGAGAGATAAGGTTTAATATGATTAAACCAAAAGTTATGGGCTTATTGTTTACGAATATCCCAGAAACAGATAGATATTCATCAAAGGTATACATCTATGGCCGAGCATCAAGAACTTTCGGTAGATGGAGAAGTTAATCACTGAGGGTGGTTTATGGTGGAGTTATGGGGGAAATGAAAAGGAGAGTGGAAGGAAATCAAAGGCCAGATCTTAGGCTAATAAAAACAGCTGAGATGGAGCAGGGAGAGGCAGGGCCGGATAGTTTGGCAGTGACGTCTTTGCGGGCGGTTGGTAATTTTATAAAACGGCTGCGGGGCGGGAAGGGAAATGATAAGGAGCCGCCGCGCAGCCAGCGCAATGCCTGGCTAGGCTAGCCTTGCAGTAGGACTGTTTCGTTGACGGCCAGGGGGCCGAGGCCCAGCTTTTCGGCGGCATCTAATAAATAACCCTCGGCGGTGGGCTCACTGGGCTCGATAATAAGTCCGTTCCGCCTGATTAGGCTTGTTTCTGGTTTGCCAATCTTTTGCCCATCGGCGTTCAGTAGATAAGCGGCGATGACAAATAAATCATCAATCGGCTCGATGCTTTTGGCTTCGACTAAAAATTCGGCGGCATAACTTGGGCCGGTGGAATCATCGATAGTATGCGCGACCGTATACCAGATTTTTGGTTCGATTTGCTCAGCCGCCAGACGCCGGTCGCGACCTTCTTCGTATTGTGAGCGGGTTAATGGGCTCCAAAACTCCGTATTAGCCATGAAATCAGCATAATGCCAACAAAAAAATCATTCAACTGCTGCGGAGACAAGATATAAAAATGACAAGCGGATGGTGGGGCGGGCGGCGCAGTGGCCACGGCGCCGCCCCGGATAGCCGAAGCTATTCACCTCAGCCATCAGATACTTGCGAGTCGCGGAGCGCTTGGCGCATACTCCGGAGGAGCTCTAGATCTTCTTCATGCTTCGATATGTGTTCCAGGAGAGCAATCTCTTGCTCCTGGAGCGCTTCGTCGAGCACTTCTTCGGGGTGTGGTTCGTCTAGTTCCTGAAGCATGCCCCTGATCCGCAGGGCGGCGTCAACTTTCTCGCCGGTCACCAGGAATTCTGGTGTGACGTGTAGACGCTTCGCAAATTCGTGAAGAATCTGCAGTGACGGCCTTCGTTCACCAGATTCGATCCGCGCCACGTAGGCGGAGGTGCATCCCGGAAAAGAAAGCTCCCGCTGGGTAAGGCCAGCGCTTTGGCGCGTCTGGCGCAGCCGCCGGCCGAGTGCAACAGGATCGTCGATGTGGTTACTTGGCTTCCTGGGCATCTAATGCTCCCTGGTCCGCTTGTCAAAATAACCCAGGCGACCCTGGGAATGGAAATATTATACAATGATAAGTCTTACTTAGCAATAAATTTTGAATTCCTGGTGATGCCAGTCACAAATACACTTCACATTATTGTTTATTCTTAAATTAACCACTTGATGTGGCCAGAAGCGCCGCCACGAACGTAGCTCTGCTTCGACAAGTCAGGAGCCCAAAAGGCTCCTCTTTGCTTTTCTAGCGCCAGATAAGTTTATAGACTTTGAGCCAGTCCGGTACGCGGTTGAGGATGGGGATAAAAGGGAAAACCAGCAGCAGCAGCATGAACAGGCCCAAGATGATGGCGCCGTCGCGGTCGCCGTTGTCATCGTTTGAAAGTACGGTGTGGTTCAGCAAGCCTATGGGCGCCAGCCACCAGGCGCCGGGCGGGATGCGGCCTTTTTCTTCGCGCAGCATGCCGTATTGCTCGGTGGTTATGCCCAGGCCCTGGGCGCGGTCATCCAGCACGCCGGTGTCGGCCAAAAAACGTAAACCATAGTTGGTCTGGCCGGCGGAATTAAGGGCCGGTTCGTATAGTCCTGCCGCGGCCAGGTGGACCAGCGGGTTTATCATCTGTTCGACCGGGTTTTTGGGGTTGGCCGTAGCCGGGTAGGCATTGTCATAATAATCGCGGGCCTGTTTAACCTGGGCGGCCTGTTTGTCGGCCGGTTCGGCATTGAAAGTATCTAACTGATTGACCGAACTGCCGCTGGCGGCCAGCTGCGAATACGGTCCGGTTACAAATACCGACCGGGTATCGAAGTTATACGGGTTTATATTGTCCAAATAGCCGGCGGTATCGGAAGAGCGGTCGAATTCGTTCATCATCGTCTTGGCGGTTATCTTAGGGTCGGCCTGGGTAACCGAACGGATGCTGTCGGGCTTTAAGAAAGGCGAGGGGAACACCGCGGCTAAAACCAGCAGCAGGGCTACCAGCATACCGCCGCGGGCGAACAGCAGCTTGTGGTTGGCGGCGACGGTCGGCTTGTGGACGTCCTGGCGGTACGGCTTGGCGATACCAAGTACCCGCACCAGCAGATAGTGCAAAGACAGCAAACCAAGTATTAACAGAGGTATAACCACTACATGGATGCCATAAATCTGCCGGTAATTTATGTTGTTTATCCAATAGCCCAGGCCGGTGCCATTATAAAAATCGGCGCCCTGCAGGGCCCGCCACTGACTGGAAAAATCACCGCGCAGCACATAGCCGAACTCGGCTTCGGCCAGCACGAATGCGAACATCAGCACGCCGATAACCCAGGTTAAGCGGCGCGGTTTTTTAAAGCCCGATGTCAGGAACACGACCAGCAGGTGCAGAATAACAAAAAGAACAAACGCCTGGGTAGCCCACAGGTGGATACTGCGGAAGTATTTGCCGGGGCTGGCCGTCAGCCACCAGTCCGGCCCGTAAAAGGCCATGACAACGCCCGTTACCACTAGCACCAAAAAAGATGTCATCGACAAAAAGCCGAGCGAATAGAACAGTTTGTTACCGTACGACGGCACATCACGGATCATCAGGCGGGATAATCCGTAAAATAGGGGGTGTTTTTTCATTTATTTGAAAGCCTTTGGTTTTATCTTAGAACGGATTCTATGTCGAATAAAGCACTAGCAGTGTGATTTTAGTCACAGCTAAAGGTGAACTATGCCTAACCTATAGGCTTTGGAAAGTCGAGGCTGTGACCGCGGCGATATGCGTAGCGTGGCCAGCTGGCGCTTGGGCATCCTGTTTGGTCTTGTGGACCGTGCCGTCCGGGTGGTGCGGCGGCGAGTAGGTGGTGATTATCTTTAAGTCCTCGCCGCCGCTGTTAACAAAATTGTGCAGGGTGCCGGCTGGCACCAGCACCAGGTCGCCGGCTGAGTAATCTGATTCTTCATGGTTAAGCACGGCTTTGCCGCTGCCGGCGGCCAAATACAGCACCTGGTCGTTATTGGGGTGGGTTTCTTCACCGATATCCTCGCCGGGTTTTATGCTCATAATGACAACCTGGGTGTGAGAGCCGGTCGCCAGCACCTGGCGGAAATATGTATTTTGCTGGCACTTGGCCAAAATATCTTTGATTTGCATGATAATTCCTCCTTATTACTACTAAATTATCGTTTAATCTTTGCAGGCTGGCCGTGAACAGCGTCACAATTCAATTAAAAAGCGCCCTAAAAGGGCGCTGAAGGCGGAAGTCATCAGTGCTTCCGCCCATTTGAGGAGGTCTGTAGCCGCTTAGGTGCGGGCTAGGGCGTCGTTTACGCGCTCGATGCAGCGCCGCCCAAACGCCACGCCGTCATATGGGCTCAACGGTGTGTGTCGAGCATGGTCAGCGCGGATCTCTTCGAGAGTTCTGCGGCAGGGGCGGAGCTCCTCGAGCTCTGCCCGCAAATCCTCGACCTCTTTGAGAAGTGTGAGCACGTTTTCGGCAAGATGGAAGCCTGTGATTTTTTGGTAGCTCAGGCTGCTGTCCAAGAGTTGGTGTGCCCGGGCTCTCATTTCCTCTGTCTCCTTGTCGCTGATCAAC
>DASSFC010000048.1:0-29329 GCA_035694865.1 Saccharimonadales bacterium (SeqCode)
CGGATAAGATTTTTGTCACCTACGAAGCAGCCGACCGTATCATGGACAAGCCCCAGCCATTGCCGCGGGTGGCCGGTAAAAAGTTTTTGATGTACGTCGGCCGGGCTACGCCGCATAAGAACCTGGCGCGTTTAGTGGCCGCCTTTGAGCTGCTTACTCAAAATCACCCTGATTTATATTTAGTTCTGGCCGGCAAAAATGACGCCAACTATAAAAAAATCGGCCAGCTGGTGACCGACCGGCGGCTGGCCCATTCGGTAATACTGGCTGACCATGTAAGTGAAGCCGAACTGCGCTGGTTATATGAACACACACAGGCTTATATCTTCCCGTCTTTGAGCGAGGGTTTTGGATTACCGGCGGTTGAGGCCATGCTGCACGGCGCACCGGTTATCTGCAGTAAGGCTACCAGCCTACCCGAAGTCTGCGATGATGCCGCGCTATATTTTGACCCGATGAGCACTAAGGATATGGCTGCCCAGATTGATAAAGTCCTATCAAATACCGGGTTGCGGACAAATTTAATCTATAAAGGTAAAGTCCGCGCCGCCCGGTTTTCCTGGAAGAAAATGGCTGAACAAACCCTTAAGATTTACGAAGCCGGATTGAAATAGTTTAAGCGCTGTCTTCCTGGCCGTACATAGCCGCGTACTTGGCTTCCGAAAAGCTTTTGGTGAGCTCCAGCCCGTAGTTGCGAGACCGCTGCAGGATTTGCTTCCTTTGCGTTACCGCCCAAACTGTCAGCAGAAGTGTTCCGGTCAGTAAAGTGTTATTGGCTATAGACCGCTGAAGGGGCAAAATAGCCAGCAACGGTATGGCTATCGCCTGGGCGGCAAAAACCATCAGCGTATTCTTACCGAGGGTTATCATTGTGCGGCCAGTTTTAGCAAGCCAAAAATCCTTGTACAGTTGAAAGGCCGCGTACATACCGCCTAAAACGACCAGGGCGAACAGGGGTCTCAAAAAACCTTCGCGCGAACTCATCAGAAGATGATCTAACGTCGGCTTGTAGACAAGCAGGTGCTGGTAGCCGATGATAAGTTTGGTAGGCAGCCAGCCGGCAGCGCTAAGATGAGCTACTCGGTGATAGATAATGTTATTGTCTTCGAATAAAATGCAAACCCCCAGTAAAATAGCCGCGATGCCTATTGCCCCATAGGTGATGGTCCGCCGATACAACGAGCTAAGTTTTCCGTAGCCCATCAAAACCGGCAGCCGCAGCTTGGCCAATACCATACCCATTACAAAATACAGCTGCCACATAGCAAAAACAGCGTATGGCCCGAAGGCTGCAGGGCTTTTTATGCTGGCTATATAAAGGGCTGCGGAGCCGATGGGAACCATAAGCCATCCCTTAGTCCGCAGCACGTAAAGAGCCGTGGGGGCGCCGGCCAGGAACACGGCGAATAAACCCAAAAAACCACCCCAGCCGATGCTATAGCTAAGGTTCAAAATACTCCACAATAAACTAAGTCCCGTACGGGTAGGCAAAACACCGTCCACGTCGTTAGTTAAATGATGAGAAGTTGTAATTAGGGCGAGCAGCAATGACAGCACAACGACGAGGATGTTTACCATATAAATTTGGCCAACCCGGCGCAGTGTTTTCTTATAAACAGCCGCGAAGCCGGATTTGATCTGCTCGCCCCTGACTATTCCAAAAGTCAGGCCGCTGATTATCATCAGTAGTTCGGCGGCACTAGTCCACAACCGGCCGGCGCCAGTTAGGTAGGCGAATGGCATAGAAAAAAGCATTGCGTGATTCATCACAGGCGCCAAAATAAAAAGCCCCCTAAAATAATCAATTGCGATGACCCTTTGTTTGGCTTGTTTCATTTTACTGACCGTATATCTATTTTAACACGAGCACTAACGCTCTGAAGACTAGGCCTCCAGGCTGAGATGCGGTGTGGGGGGTTATTCGTTGTCTGGGGCAGGTTTGATGACAATGTGGCGGTCTCGGCCTTCGCCGACCGATTCGGTCGTCAGCCCGTAATCCTCGGCGGCTTTATGGACTACCCGCCTGTCGGCGGCGCTCATCGGGTCTAAATCTTTGGGCTGGCCGGAGTCTTTGACCTCTTTGAACCAATCTTCGGCTTGCTTAGCGACCCTTTCGGCATGCTGCTTTTTATAACCGGCCACGTCAACGTTTACCCTTGTGTGGGTAAACTTCTGGCTCTTTAGGGCGTTGCTGACCGTATACTGCATTGCCCTCAGCGTGTCGCCCCGCTGACCTATCAAAAACCCGTTCAGGTGCGTTGAGGGCACCTCCAACTCGATTACCTCATCGTCTTCGGTGGTGGCATAAACATCGGTATTGAGGCCAAAAAAGGACAGCAAATCTTCTATATATTTCTTGGCGTATAAAATGGCTTCTTCCATGTTGTCGTTCACCTGCGTCTCCTCCTGTTACTGCGCTTTGGTCGGGAGGATTTTGATGTCTTTGAAGAGTTACCGCTTAAACTTTTGCGGGTGACTTTTAGTCCGCCGGCTGTGGTGAAACTTTGCGGCCCGGCCGGCTCCGCGGCTTTTGGGGCAACCTTGGATTTAACCCTTTTCCTGGTGGTGGGTGTATCAACTGAAGCATCGGCTTCTGCGACGTCTTCTTTTAAGATGCGGGCTTGCTGGATATAGGCCACCACGCTGGAAGCCAGCCAATAAAGCGGCAGTGCCAGTGCCAGGCGGATGGCAAAGATGAAGACCATGCCTGGCACCAGAAACATGGTGCTGCGGCCGACCGCCGCGTTGACTTCTGCCTGGTCGGCCGTCTTGCCCTTGCCGGCCTCGCTCAGGATTTGGCGCAGGCCGCGCTGGTCCTTAGCCTGCGGCATCAGCTGCCGGCTTTGGTAGTACTGGGCGATGGCGCTGGCGGCAGCTATGAAAATGCCGACCCAGTAGACGCCTTTAGTGCCAACCGCTGTCCTGGTCAGGTTAACAAAGCCAAGCAGGCTGTCATCAAACTTATGGATATTGTGTGACAGCGTCTGGATCCAGCTGAGGTGCTGGATGAAACTATACGAAAATGTCACTATCTGGTGCGGGTTTTTGATGATGCGGCTCAAGCCGCTGTAAAGGCCGATAAGCACCGGCAGCTGGACTATCAATATACCAAAGCTGGCGAACGGGTTGATTTCGCGCTCTTTATAGAGCTCCATCGTCATCTGCGATTCTTTTTGGCGGTCGCCTTTGGCGGCAGCTTTGATTTTTTTAAGCTCGGGCGCCAGCTCGCGCATAGCTTTGGCCTGGTTTATCTGTTTTTTAACCAGCGGCCACATCAGAAGCCGTATTAAGATAGTGAATATGATAATGGCCAGGCCGAAATTATGGCCCGGCAAGATGGCATAAATAAATACCAGCAGGTTAAAAATCGGCTGGACGATTATAGTCGTGAAAATACTGGCGAACATCAAAAAATAATTACCTAACTGGAGATATCATATCAGATAATACCCTGTTATTTGATGATATGAAGCTCTTTGAGCTGCTTTTTGAGCTGGCCGGCCAGCTCGGGGGGCGAGGCTGCCTGCACGCCGTCGTTAAAAACCGTTATGACGATGTCGTATGGTCCGCTGAAATGGCCCGACTGCTCCTGGACAGCTGCATACAGCCGCCGGCGCATACGGTTGCGGTCAACAGCCGACTTGCTGACTTTGCGCGATACGACTATCGCGGCGCGGTAGGCACCGCGCCGCGGATTCTCCAGCGCCTTGACCGCAAACAGCGGTCCGCGGACCATCTGCCCGTTGCGGTAAACATGCCGCAGGCTGTTATAGCCGTGGAACCGGTTTTGGCGGCCGATCATACCTGATAACCTAGTGAGTTAAGCGGCTGCGGCCTTTGGCGCGCCGGCGGGCCAGGACCTTTTGGCCGGCCCGGCTGGACATCCGTTTCATAAAACCATGCTCGCGGGAGCGCTGGCGTTTCTTAGGCTGGTAAGTTTGTTTAGGCATGAGTGAAATTGACAATATTAACCCACAAATACTAGCAGTTTTTCCACGGTTAGACCAGCTTTTTCCACAAAATAACAGATAGGCTGCTTGCCTGTGTAAAAGTAATCACCTTGGCGCTTGATTTTACTAAAGCCTGTAGTATTTTTGGCTCAGGCTGTGGAAAACCTCTGCTGGCTGGTCTATATTAATAGGAGCTTTTTAGTCACTTAAAGAGGGGTTTAAACAAAACATATGCACAGCAGTGGGCTTTGGCAGGCAGTGTTAGGCGAAATCGAATTGTCCGTTTCGCGCGGTAATTTCGTTACCTGGTTTAAGAACACCGAACTGGTCAAACAGTCTGACGAAGTAGTGATTATCGGTGTGCCCAACATCTTTATAAAGAACCAGCTGGAGCGCAAGTTTAACGATTTGATAGCCGAAGTGCTGGTTAAAAACGGTGTGGAGAGCCCTAAAATCGAATACAAAATCCATACCGGCATTAGCGTCGTGCCAAAATCGGGCGCGGCCAGCGACAGCCTGCCGCTGGAAACTAAAACTAAGTCCAGGCTGTCGATCAGCCAGATAACCCATTCTTACCGTCAAGGGCTTAACGACCGGTACACTTTTGAGAACTTCGTGGTCGGCGCTGGCAACGAGCTTGCCTACGCTGCCTGTCAGGCCATCGCCGCCGCACCTGGTACTAAATATAATCCGCTTTTCTTATACGGCGGCGTAGGTATCGGTAAAACCCACCTTATCCAGGCCGTCGGCAATGCCGTATCGGCAGCCCAGCCCGGAGCCAAGATAATTTATGCATCGACCGAGCAGTTCGTGCAGGAGTTCGTCGATGCCCTGCGCTTTAAGAAGAACACATCTGATTTCGCCGGTTTTTACCGGGCGGCTGACGTGCTCATCGTCGATGACATCCAGTTTTTGGCCGGCAAAGAAAAGATCCAGGAGGAATTCTTCCATACCTTCAACGCGCTTTATCAGGCCAATAAGCAAATCATTTTAAGTTCTGATAAGCCGCCCAAAGATATACCGACGCTGGAGGAGCGGCTGCGCTCACGCTTTGCCTGGGGTATGACTATCGATATGCAGAACCCGGACTTTGAGACCCGCTGCGCCATTTTGCAGACCAAAGCCGGCAGCCAGGAAATTACTCTGCCGCAGCCGGTGGTAGAGTTTTTAGCCAGCCGCATCCAAAGCAACATCCGCGAGCTGGAGGGTGCCCTAAACCAGCTGATAGCTTTTTGTGAGATGCGCGGCGTCGAGCCAGACCTCCAGGTAGCCACGTCTTTGTTCGACGGAGCCCGCAACCGGCCCAAGCACATCAGCGCCCGATCGATTATTGAGCGGACCGCTAAGCACTTCCACGTTTCGGTCGAGGATATCCTGGGTCCCAAACGCGACAAGGACATCGTTGTGCCGCGCCAAATCGCCATGTATATGCTGCGCAGCGAATTGCATCTGAGTTTTCCTAAAATCGCCCATGAGCTGGGCCGTAAGGACCACACAACCGCCATACACTCGATTGAGAAAATCCAGCGTGAGATGACCTACGAAAGCCCGATCCGCCAATACGTTAATGAGCTTAAGGACCGGCTGTATGCATAAATCAGCCTGTGTAAAAGCTGTGAATTACTTGTCGATTGTAATTGGAAAAGTCGCCGTTTTATGCGCACTGTCCACAGCCGAGCCCAAATACTTAACTAGTCAAGTATTTTTATCCCCCGCTTTGTGGACTGGTCTTAAACAGCCTGTCGGTTTATTTACACAAGCCTTTAGGGTGTTTTTAAATCTGTTAAGGTTAGTTTTTTACACATTTTCCCCAACCCCAATGAATGCTACTAATTTAAATAAAGGATTTTAATTTCATGAAGCTGCAAGTCACCCAAGCCAATCTCGCCAAAGCCCTTAGCACTGTAGCCCGGGTTGCAAATACCCGTAATACTCTGCCGATTTTGGCCAACGTCTTGCTAAAAACCGAAAATAACCGGCTGAGTATAGCCGCCACCAACCTGGATATCGGCATTACGCACTACATCGGCTCCAAAATTTCCAGCGAAGGAGCCATTACAGTACCAGCCCGGCTGATGCAGGATTTTGTGTCGAGCTTGCCAGACAGCGTTTTAAACCTTGAGCTTAAAGATAATAAGCTGCACATAACCAACGACCAATACCAATCGACCATCAATGGAATCGTAGCTGATGACTTCCCGGTAATGCCGGCAATCAAAGAAGGTGTCAGCTGGAAGACACCAGCCGGCGAATTCAAAAAAGCGCTTAGCCAAGTAGTTTTTGCCGCCAGCGCCGACGATGCCCGGCCGGTTCTCAACGGTGTCTACTTTCATTCAGCTGGTGGCCAGGCGGTAGCTGTGGCGACCGACAGCTACCGCCTGGCCGAGACCAAACTCGGCAAAACCGCCAAACCACTCAACTTTTTGATGCCGTTCAGCGCCGCTCAAGACCTGCTGCGGATAATCAGTGATGCCGATAAAGAAGTCGCCGTTACTCATGACGAACAGCAGGTCCAGTTCCAGGTCGGCGATGTTAATCTCGTCGCCCGCCTGATAGAGGGTAATTACCCAGACTACCGCAAGCTTATTCCCAGTAAATTTGTGACTGTCGCCAAACTGACCAAGGCCGATTTTCTTAACATCGCTAAAGTTTCCGCCCTGTTTGCCCGCGAGAGCGCCGGCAGCATCACTATCAAGGCAGATAGAGAAACTAAAAATGTCAGCATCAATGCTATTGCTTCCCAGCTGGGCGAGAACACTGCTACGGCCGAGGCTAAGATAACCGGCGGCGGCGAAGTGACGCTTAACTCACGCTATCTTATTGAAGCCCTTAATGCATTTTCGGCTGATGAAATCGAGTTCTGTTTTAACGGAAAGCTTGAACCGTGCATTTTGCGCTCGGCCAGTGAGCCTAACTACCTGCACCTGATCATGCCGCTTAGAAGCTAAGCGCTTCCCTGCTAATCTGATACGAGATGATTTCAGCCATCCGCCTGCAGAACTTCCGCTCATATAAGGACGATTCATTTGAGTTCGAGCCGGGCGTCAACATCGTGGTCGGGCCAAATGCCAGCGGCAAAACTAATCTTTTAGAGGCGGTTTTGGTCCTGGCCCGCGGCAGTTCGTATCGGGCTAGAGACAGTGAGCTGATAAAGTTCGACCAGCCCTGGGCCCGTCTGGACGGTAATTTTGAAAAAAATACGCGGGTGGTCAAACTGGAACCGCCCAACAAAACATTCATCCTGGACGATAAAACTTACCGGCGTCTGAACCTTGATAAAACCCTGCCAGTGGTCCTGTTCGAGCCGAATCACCTACAGTTGATGACCCGTGGGCCTGACCAGCGCCGCGACTACTTCGACGATCTGCTGGTTCGCAGCCAGCCATTGTATAAAAATCTGTCGGCCGGCTATATACGCAGCCTGGCACAGCGGAATGCCCTTTTAAAGCGTGGGCGTGGACAAGCCGTCCAGCAGCTTTTTGCCTGGAACGTCCGGCTGAGTGAGCTTGGCTCCCAAATTGTCCAGGCCAGGCAGGAGCTGGTTAATCGGATAAACAGGGGCCTATCTAAAACCTATAGCCAGATCGCCAAACATAAATCTGAGGTGGAGCTGATATATGAGTGCCAGTTCCCGACCGAAAACTACGGCAGCCGGCTATTGCACAAACTGGAAACAAGCGTGGAGCGTGACCTTGAGCGCGGCTTTACGGGCAGCGGTCCGCACCGCGAAGATTTCGTTTTCTATCTGGACGGCCAGCCGGCGGCCCAAACGGCTTCTCGAGGCGAAACCCGCAGCCTGCTGCTGGCACTGAAAATATTCGAACTGGGTCTTATTGAAGAAGCCCGCGGTAAGCGGCCGATTTTTCTGCTGGACGACGTTTTCTCCGAGCTCGATGGCTCGCGTCGCCGAGCTCTCGTCGCCCGGCTCAAAAAACATCAAACGATAATTACGACTACCGACGCTGACGCCGTAGTTGAATACTTTTCCGAAAACCATCACCTTATTCCCCTGAGCTAAGCTGGAAGAATAAACACTATTGCCAGGTTTTATAAACCTGATTCGGGTCTCCGTAGCTTCTTAGCTGCTGAAGGACTTGGTTCCTTTGTGACCGTGTGTCGCTATTAGACTGAATATAAATGTACAAATGGTTATATAAGACGTCATAGGCGGATGTGGCGTTTGAAAGTACTACGGAGTTTCCAGGCAAGAACGCAATTGGGTAAGGAGTGCTTTTTTGAGAATTCGCTGGGTCGGTACTTAGCAGGAACAAATCGTTATCATTATTGGAAACAACAAAACTGAATTGCTTTGCACCGCTTGTCGGCAGCTCATAGACATTCTTTATACTTCCCACCATAGTTGAGTCTCCGGTGCTTATATTCACTAAGTACCTCTTAATCTCGGAAACTTGGTTCAACAATAAACTACCGCTGAGATTAGCTTGGTTAGAGGATCCTGACACAGCTGGCAACATAAGCAGGCCGTTTTGAAAGGCGGAGTAGTTATTAGTATTGTCTTTAGCTTCGATAAACTGAGTCAAATGGCTGGGTGTAGAGGTGTCATATTCATATATATTGCCGCTGGGGTTGGCGTAAAACAGGTAGCCAGTATCTGCCGACATCGTACTTTTAGATAAACTTGAAACAAGAGTAGAAAACTTCCTATTATTCCAAACCAGTAATGATTTTCCAGATTTTTGTACTGCCAGCCCTTTTTTGGTTTCGCCAATAAACGATAAACTACTGGTCTTACTGCTAGCAATAATGCTAGAACTTAAATTTTGCTTCTCTATGATTTCATCTGATGCAGCTTTTTTCTGACTTAATACATATAGATTATCGTCCTTACTCCATGCAGCATCGACGACGGTATAGCCATTTATGTTAGCCGTTAACTGTCTAATATCACTACTGTCCAGATTAACAACCCACCAGGAAGGTTCATTTTGAGCCTCTTGAGAAGCTATTTTGTATAAGTCGTCATAGGGACTTACTTTCTCAACCTTAATTAAAGCTTTGTTGCCATTCCACCTAACTTGATCGACGGTTGGCAGCGCAAATTCCTTTGTAAGACTTCTGCTAGTAAAGTTGTCGAGGTTAAACTCTGCAAAGGCGCTCCCGGTAAAGAACCTCAAACTGTTGCCGTTGACAAGGCTGGGGAAGAGAATATTGCGCCCGATAATGCGGCTGGAATACAGCTGGACAGAGCCATCAATACTGATCGGCTCAGGTGATGGCTGGCTGCGCAGTAGAGATAACGATAAAGCAAAAACTACCAGTATTGCTAGTGCTGCAACTGTGATTTTGGTAAATCGGCTTCTCATTTTTCCTCCTAATACCAATGCGGATCCCGGCTTAACCATAAAGACCAGGCATTACAGGGCGTTTGATAAGCGCCGTGGATATAGCCCAGGCCCCACTGGATTTGGGTGCCTGCATCGGAGCTGCCTTGCGGCGGGGGGTTGGCGCTTTTTACATCGTCAGGGTAAGGCCAATGGCCGCCGGGATAACTAGTGGTAGAATCGCCATGCCCTAATGCTTGAGGTATCCCATAAGCTCCTGAGCCGGGATTTTTGGCTGTGCTGCTCCAGCCGGATTCATGTTTCCATAAGGTATAGAGGCATGACCACTGCTGGCCGGTCCAACCCCTCGCGGCGGCCATTTGCTTGCCCAGAGCTATATCTCCCGAAACAGTCCCTGGATCCGGCGGGTTTAAACTATCACAACTATTATCTGTCGGATTAGTGCCAGAAATCGGGTTGGCATTTTTTAAAATGTCATGCATTTCCTGACCGGCTTGGGTCCAGGCTTCATAATTAGTTGGTACATCAAGCGGAGCGTCGGTACCGGGTCTGGCAAAACCTATTTCCAGCCATCCTGGTGGCGCGGCAGATCCATCTTGGGGATCGGTCGTATTGGCTACAGCTATCTGATCGCCTGCATTCACATGTTTATTAACTACTTTGGGGAGTACATGGACATGGCCATAATATACCCAGTTAGTGGGGCCGCCAATAGAATTATCAAGCTGCTCGGTCGGGTAGTCATTACCAAAACCGCCGGGATTCGCCAAGTATTTATGAATAGTCCCAGGCGATATGGCATAAACTGCCGCTCCGGGGTTTGATTGGAGATCCCAGCCCTGATCTATCCTGCGGTACTGCGAACTATCTTTTGTCGAGAATGGCCAAACCAGACTGCTATTCCCGCCAGCCGCACCCCCATCCTGGGAACTGCTTTGACCGCACGCCGTTGCAGATTGGGCTATATCAGTATTGAAGTAGAGTATCCCATTATTGAAGACTCCGGCCTGTGATGGCGATAGTGCGCTTACCATTGCTGGAGCCATTATGGTAATCGTGGCAATAATACTGGCAGCCAGCGAAAATCTTCTATTCATCTATATCTCAACCTGTACATGCTGATGGTTGCAGGTATCGTTAAAGACGCTAAAACCAGACAGAAAACTAAAGGTGGGGTGGCATTGTAATTGGCCGAAGCCGGTACTTTTTGGCATGAAAGAGGCTATGTCCCTGTCAAGGCCGGATCCTGCCTTGATTTTAGTTCCGGTCCAGGAGGTATCATTCGGGCCCATGAAGGTGCCATCAATAGTATTAAAGTCGGCTGCCCGGCCGCCGTTATGGCCGCCGGGACCGTCGATCGTGGGATGATCGCTACACAAGGCCGATAGTATAAAGGTGTGGCCCATTTGAACCAGCTTGAGCAGCATTCCGAGTAAACCGGCACTGAGCGCGTCAACCTGGCAGCTGTCAGCTCGAATGCTCTTGCCGCTGGCAGTGTTAATAATATCCGAGCAATTAATATTGTGGATGCCATCACCGGAAGCGCATTTTATTTTACCGCTATTAACAAAGGGTACGAGCTGCTTTGCTAAATCTTGAACAGAGCCAGCCGGCAAGCTATCACCCCCCGATGGCGCCGGAGTACTAGTAGCAGTTGGATTTGGGTTGGAAAAGCCAACATTGGAACAGGCCTGGTCATCACCATAGTAACAGCCCAGCGAGTCGGCGGTCTTGGTGTCGAATATAAAGAATCTTATCTTTAACCAGTCTGTTGAGGAATCGGTACAACTGCTTGGGATTTTATCGTAGGCGGGTATTGATTGGTTGTCGACGTTCCAGTTACCCTGGCTATCCTGGCTGATTTTTACACCAAAGCATTGATCGGCTCTGTCTATGTAAGTGCTGCCGTTGGGGCCATTTAGTATGCCCACAGCGTCTTCAGCATTTTGATAGGGGTTTTCGACCGCCGGGTTGCTTAAATCCTCTTGGCTGAAACCATACTCCGGAAAACCGTAATTGTACTGCGTAGCAGCTGATGCATGTGCCATCCCGAACAACAAACTTGGCAGTTTAGTCAGCGTACTGCCAAAATTAATGAAAAGCCGTCCAATTGAAGCGAGATTAGTGTTAAAACTTGGACTGGCGTTATCTACTATTTTGGCAATGGCCGATTTTGGATCGGTTGGGTCAAAAATTCTATAGGCGATACTATGCTGGTTAAATTGCTTCTGAGCAATAGACGTATTGATGCCATTAAGTTCGGCCGATTGCTGATCGCTCAAAGCCGTGGCCCCATTAGTAATGGCTGCCCCGTTGCCAGCTATCCGAGCGCCATAATTAACGTAATTACCAAAATCGGCTCCCACTGTACCCAAAGCGTCGACTGGTTTGCCGGCGATCCAGTGGGCTATAGTATTTTCTAGCGATGGGCCAACTGCAGCGAAGACAATTTGCTGTGTAAGATCGGCTACACTGGCCCCAAAAAAAGTCAGTACTGCCAATACACCTTGTCCGACCGTACTACATACCGGACCTAATATCGTGCCCAGCCCATCTGTGCTTAAGAAAGAGAATGGATTACCACTTTTGCCAATGCTATTTAATGTGTCGTCAGGAGATACGCCGGTATTGGGATGTCCTAGCTCAGCCTGGATACTTTGGGCGTCTATCCAACTGGTCTGCTGGCCAGCCGCATCTTTACCAACGAATTGCTTTGATAAGTATCCAACTTGAGTTAAGTCTATATCCTGTCCGCTTTCGACTTGATTACCCCCAGATATGACAACTGAAGCCATGCGGGCCAAAGGCAAAATGACTTCCGCCTGTTTTATTTCATCAGCCTTGTCCCCAAGGCCCTTCAAGATGCATAAAACTCCTGCTGCACCAGCGGCGCCGCCAGCTAACTTAATGTGAATACTGTCTCTGAAGTTATTAAGGGCGTTAGGATCACCGCTACCTGCCGCATTACCGGCAGATTGGCCGGCGGATTGGGTTGAATTGGCTTCTCCTTCGGCGGCTGTTGCATTTGCAGCGCCCGTTTGGTCGTTTTTCCCCGTACTCGTTGCGGTCTCTATTTCTGCCGCAGTTTCGCCTTTGTATTCCTCGTCAGCTAGATTTTTTTCGAAGTTAGTTTCAGTGTCTAAATTATCGTGAACCAAACTCGAAACGGTAAACGGATGCCAGGTTAAACCATATATACCGCCCATGACCCGTGCCTCAATCGCCGCCGCCAATTTGTTTTTCCCCGACGCCTCCAGCATGAATTGAGTCAAAGAGAGAGATTTCCTATAACCCAAGTCTTTGGCGTTAATAAATAATTTACCCGGATCGTTCGGGTGCGTTTCTATTGTTGCATCAGGAAATTTTTGCTCCAGAACCGTTTTTATATCAGCTGGACTTTTACCTTTAAGATCTGATAGCTCAGTGTTGGCTAAATGTTCGGGATCTATAATATAACCGTCAAAGTAACTTAACTTTTTACTGTAAGCGCTTTCTATACCACTTTTGTTTAGGTCAGATTCAATTGTCTTCCCCCACTTCGCCTGGAAGACGCCCACTCTGGTATATTGCAATTCGCCTTTACTGCCATAATTTATGAATCTAGCCAGTTTCATAACACGGTTATCGCTTGCATTCTGCTGAGATGCGAAGTGGAACTGTTCAAGCAAATGGGCGAACTGGACGATTTGGAAGGGTCCTGTCCCCAAGGTTAAAAATAAAACTATGCCTATGATTGTGCCCAGTATGCCGCCACCAGCTATTGTGCGTCGCCTGTGGACTACAAACAGCTTATTCCTAAGGCCAGCTAAGCCCTTGTGTTCAAATTCCCGGCTCGAATGAGAGTAGAGTGAACTACCAACGATATCCCCCATCTCGCCGCCGACACCTTCTTTTTTAGCCAAATCATCCTGACTGTCTGGACTTTTTGATTTAGAGCTCTTTTGAGTCGGCGTATTTTTCTCAGGCTGGTTTCCGGGCTGATCATAAGTCGGCTCCGGGGCTGTAGGTATAGCGAAATGTTGATTTAAGCCATCCGCCGATACTGGCTCAGATCTCTTAGCTGATGGTAAATTGTTCAGGGCTTCTAGCTCTTCAGTCGAAGCTGGATCACTTGTTGGTTGGCCGGCTTGGGGTTCAAGGGTTTCTGGTGGCATAGGAGCTGTCTACTGTGTGGTTTTTGGCTCAACGTAAGACGGCTCTGGTTGGCCGGCCTGACCTTGCGTCAATCCAACGGCTTGCGTTGCCGCCTCGAGATTTTGCTTGGGAGTTGGGGTCGTCACGATCAATTCGTTTTCGGTTGGGCTGGCGATGACCTGGATATGTACGTGGTTTTGGCCGGCGAAAAATAAACCTTGGCCTACCGGGAACTGACTAAGGCGTTTCTTTTCCTCACTAGTTAGCTTGAAAACATCGGCCAGGACATCAACCGCCGAAGGCGACTGTTTAAGCAAAAACTGCATGCTGGCGTTTGCCACAATCGCCCGGCCCATCCGGGAAGCCATGAAATCCTCTACGTCCTGGGTGATAGTTGTTAAGCCTAGGTTATATTTGCGGGCCCGCTTAGCGATACTGAACATAAAGTTGGCGCTGTCTTCGTAGCGCATCAGCTGCCAGGCCTCGTCTACGATTAGAAGACGTCGTTTTTTATCTACTTTAGTACGGTTCCAGATGTGATTAAGCACGATATACATAGCAACTGGCCTAAGTTCATCTTCTAAGTCTCGAATATTAAATACGACCATAGGGTTATTGACGTTTACATTGCTCTGCTGGCTAAAGATACCGGCGAAAGTACCGCTGGTATATTTGCGCAGGCGCTGGGCCAATTGCGGACCAGTCCCCCCCATGTGTAGCAGCGTGTCATATAAATCGCTTATGGTGGGGGGTGTCGAGCCGTGGGTAAGTGGGTCGTTAGTGATACCAGCTTTGGCATAGGTTTCTATCAGGGCGGCGTCTAGGTCCGCCTCCTCTGCGGGGTTAAGAGCTGGCATTGTCGCTACTCCGCTTTGTAGGAGCTGGGCTTGAGCACCGCCCATCATTAAACGCAACAGCCCGTGCAAGGTTACAAGGTTCGAGCGCAGTGCATTATCAGATTCATCAGTCTCAATTACTTGGGGTAAATCAAACGGGTTGATTCGCGTAGCCGAGTTAAGGCTTAACCGAACGTATGCTCCGCCAACGGCTTCACACATTTTTTCGTATTCGTTTTCCGGGTCAATGATAAATACTTCTGTACCGAACATCATCGTCCGCAGGGCTTCGAGTTTGACCGTGAAGCTTTTGCCGGCACCGGATTTAGCGAACACTACGCTATTACCGTTTTCCAAAGAAAATCGGTCGAAAATAACTAGCCCAGAATTATGCATATTTATGCCATATAAGATGCCGTTTTCCTGCGTAAGATCAGCCGAGGTGAACGGGAAAGTCGTGCTGATGGCGCCGGTGTTCATGTTGCGGTAAATCTGCAACTGGTCGTTAAACTGCGGAATTGTGCTGGCCAGGCCTTGTTCCTGCTGGGAGCTGGCCGGCTTGGAATAAACTAATTGCTGGCCGAGCATGCTCTCTACCTTATGGCTGACAAATTCCAGTTCTTCGAGCGAGCTGCCATAGATGGTAAAGTATAGGCCAAAGCGGAAAAATCGTTCCTCGCCGACCTGCAGTTTGTCCCGTAACTCCTCGGCGTCCTGGACGGCAGCTTGCTTGCCAGGGTCCCGCACACGGCCTTTTTCGGAATCGATTTGGATACCGGCTTCTAATTGGCTGACTTTTTTACGCAGGTTGTTCAAGACCACTTGGCTATCGACTGGCTGAACGACCAAAGAGAGATCAATCACTTCATCTAAATTCACCATGCCAGACATCCAGCCGGTATAAAGCTGTCGCGGATATCCATATACATAATAGGTTCTGGCAAAACGAGTGCCCAGATGAAAGAAGCTTTTGTCGAATATCAGTGAACTGGGGGCAATAAAGTCTCGCAGAGCAGTAACGCCTTTGGCGAAGGCCGCGGCCACTTCCTGTTTTTCCAGAGCCTTAGGGTCAATCGGTGCCTGCTTTTTTTTGCCGAAAGCCATCAGATTGCCCCGCTATCTAAACTAGCTTTGGGAGCTTGGCCTTCACCCTTAGTTATGACTGGTGCGGTCAGGTCTTTAAAATCTTTTATCTGCTGGCGCGTAGCTGTATCAGGGTTATAGGCATCATAATAAAGTTCTATCAGCTCTTCGGTGTCTAGTGGTATACTTTGAACTCCGCACTGCGAGAGCCCTTGCATCACGGCTTGGACTCGGTTACGCAATTGAGTCTTTGCTTCTTCTAAACTGGCCTCATCGATAGTTATATGCTGGTCTTTGTTGGAGCTGAATAATCCGGCTAGGCCGGTAAAAAAACTTGTGCTCTGTTTTAGGGATTTTCGGACATCTACTTCCGTATCCGGGTATTTGATAACCATATAAAACTTTTTGTCCATGATGTTCGTCTGCTGGACAATTTGGTCCAAAAAAGCCACATAATCTTCCATCAGAAGGCCAAGCAGCATGTTTTCCTGGTTAGTGCGGATTTTATATAACTTTTCCAGGTATGGACGCATATCAACTTTTTGGCTTCGGATGAAAATTTGAACCGGGAAGTATAACGAGTTCAAAAAGCCTTGATAACTAAATTCGACAGCCTCACGCTCCTGCGGACTCATCAGGTCAAAATTGATAGCCCGGCACATCACTACGGCCCGGAAAGTGCCGTCGTTCATAATCACAATGCCGTCGCGGATTTCGCTGATCTGCAAAGCGTTCTGGGTGCTGTTGGCGTTTGACTGTGACTGCTGAGGTGGAATAACGGCCGGGCCGTCAGCAGTACCGACAACTGCGGGACTAGCACCGCCCGGCTGATTCGATGGTTGAGTTGGATTCATCTTTAATTTTTCCACCCTGTTGATAAGCGGTCTAAGCGATTTCTCTAGTGCAGAGAGATAGTGATTTCGTTTGGCCCCGTTTGTTCGGCCTGCGGCTGGCGGTTAGCCAGCTGCTGGAGCGTCGCTACACTAAAAGCACTACCGCTTTGGGCTAACTCCATATTAACAGCTTGATTGGGACTTGTCACCGCTGTTGGCTCGGGCTTATCATCCATTGCTTTTGAGTGCGAACCGGCCGCGGCTGTTTTATGGTGGGCCTGGGACCGCTTTTTCTTTGCATGTTCTTTTGAAAAGCTAGCACTTGCTTTGGACAGCCGTTTATCAAGATCAGCCTTATCTTTGTGTTTAGATTCAGTCTGCCCTTCATTTTTTATGAGGTCCTTCATAGTAGCTAGGACAGTACGCCTGCGTTCGGCGTCGGCTTTGTCCATCAGTTGGGCAAATTTTTGGGCGGTTGGGTTGTTATGTTCATCAAGAATATCGTCAGAGGGATGGATTTCAATTACAGGCATTGACGTAGTGTAACCGGCGTCAGCCACAAGTCGGTCGGATGACTTAGTTAAGACGGGATCATATGGAAGCTTGATGTTAAGGTTGGTGTCCACGTTTTTAATAGCCCAGCCGCGCGTATCCAAGGTGCTGGCCAAGGTTTTAAGGCGGCTGCGAACCTCGTTTTGGCTAAGGTCTTTCGTAAGGCGCAGTTCTTCTTTTTTAGGCGCCGTAACCGTTACCAGCTCTTCCATGCCTTCCTGGTCCCAGACCCGGGACCGCGGCTTCAAAAAGAAACGGATTTTAGATAATAACCACACCTCGGTCGGCTGGTCGCGGCCCAGCGGTGAAGCTAGAACACCAAATAAAACCATTGGCGCGCCGAACATTAAGATAAACAGCCATTTCAGTGGAGAACCTATTAACAATAGCTTGATGTTTATAAAAGCACACGTACCGGCGATTATCGCATATACAAAAGACTTGAAAGTTAGCGGCCCAAGCAGTTTGTCTTCTGCTTCGACATCCTGGATTACTTTATATACCGCCATGTCCTTTAGTATCTAACAGGTTATGTTTAATGACAATCTTTACTGAATACTTAACATGTTAAGTATTTTCATCATCTTCATCATCGTCATCCCTACTATCTGTACCACCTGGACGAAAAACATCACCCGGTCGATGTGCGCCTGAATCTCTCAGTGCTTGATTAAAGCCCTGTTTAGTCCCTTGGCGCGATGCTTCTCTGATAGTATCCGCTAACGTTTCGTGGTCGATTTTAAGTTCAACGGGTTGCTGGCCTCCAGGTGCGCTAATTACGGTTCCGGCTGCGTATCCCAGCTGGTGCTGTAATTGAGTTACTGGGCCCTGCACAACCTCAGTCGGACCACTCTGCTCAAACCGAGTCACAGTTGGCGGAGCGGCGAATGGTCGGAGTGAACCGCTCGAGCTAGACGTCTGAGTTGTCGGATTAGCCTGGGCGGCCATGCTACGCTGACCCTCCTGTAGATAGCCTTCGATAGATTCATAGTGAGGAACGATATGAACCTCTTCATCGGGTTTTGGTGGCTCAGCCGTAATATCATATGTAGCGTGACCTTTACCAGATGCTAACAGCCTGCTAAGAGTATCGTTCATACTAGCGCTTGACCTCAAGTGAGTGAGAACGTTGATACCACCTTGACCGCCGTGAGCGATACGGTGAAGCAATTGGCCGAAGGCCACGGAGACATCCGGATCCTGCTTTGCTAAACGGGCAAATTCTTCAAACTCTGCTTCCGACTGACTGGTAATATTGCCGGCATCCATATAGCCGTTGATTGTGCTAAGAGCCCGAGCAATATGGTGCGGCTTAACCTTTGCCGGATCCCTGCCTTCCAGTCTAGCTCTTTCCTGACGGGCTTGCAGGGACTGGCCCTCCGGGTTTGTTATGTGGGGTGTAGCTAGTAAGCCTTTACCTAGAGGTAACGGATATAAATCTTCGCTGGAGTTGACTTTACTGTTATAGCGGGGAATGTCGTACATCCGGACAAACATTTTGCCTCTTGTTTTGGGATTTTTGTCATCCCCCATCCAGTATTCGGCACCGCTGGCCTTTATCCTATCTTGCATAGTTTTGTCCGTAACCGGAACAAGCTTTTTAAATATCTCAACCCAAGATGAAGTTTTAAGTGCTCGATCAACGGCCACGCCGGCCAGCTGTTCATCTTTACCGCCAACATTCCTAAATACTGAAGCTTTGCCTCTACCAGTAGCATTATCACTTAATTCAGCTTCAACAGTTTTACCATCTTTACCCAAGCTGTAGGTGTATGGAACAGCGCTCAAATCTCTGCCTTCTAAAGCCGAGCCCTCCTGGTTATACTCTGCAACTTCGTCAGGACTCATCGCAGCGCCCTTATCTTGTTCACGCTTGACGCGGGCGGCATCTAAAGACTCCTCTTGAGCTTTCCATCTATCACCCCGTTCTACCGCAGCGGCCAAGCCTCGCTTGGTCGGGATAAAGCGGCCAGCCGCCAGATTCTCAACCGCGGTCCTGGGTAGGTTCCCTGACCAAGCGTAAGGAATCCCAAACTTCCTTTTAGTGGCTCTGGCATAGCCTTCTTTAGTGGTATCAAGAGCTTTAGCTCTCTGATCTATGTTGCGCTGTTGTCTTTCCATAAGGCCTTTCTTAGCTGCCTCGCGACTCTTATTAATTGGCCAAGATTTATTAATAGCATCGGCGGCTATGGCAACACCCGGCCCGGCCCATTTGAAGGCTTTTGGCAGGAAGAAATAAGGGCCAAAAAAGCCGGCCAGTATCATTATAAGGTCTAAAGGCCCCGGTGTACCCAATCCAGCAACTATCCAGGCGAAGATACGACCTCCATAAATTAGTGCGATAACTAGAGGGAAGAAAAACAGCACCCTTATAAAATTCTCCTTCCATTTTTTCCAATAATTGTCCAAACCTGGCATTACAAAAGCTATGGCGGCCAGCGGCGCAGTCATTACCAGTAGAACTATCAGCGCGTTTCTAATTAGTAATACGGCGAAGTCAACTACGATAGCTATAAAGATTAATAGTATCGCCAAAATTAAGAGCGGCCAGCCGAGCTCTATCAAAAAGCCGCCCGCTACAATTGCTGCGATAACCCCTCCCGTCGTCACCAGGCCGACTACCGCTGCCCCTGCCGTATTCCACCTTTGCAATAAAGCGCCTAATTCCAGGGCATGTGGGCCACCGAAGGGAGCGGCCATCAACTGGCCAATTGCCTGGCCGGCATCGTTTGCCAAGCTGATTATATATATGCAGATAGGCCATGAAATCTGCATTAAGATGATAGCCGCGACCAATTTCGGCAGAAGCTTTCGCACTGTATAGGCGTCGAACGGTCCGCCGCCGACAGCTTGAGAGAAAACCATCACCAGCATCACTATGACTATGATTATCGAGGTTAAAGTCCTGAAAATCGTCCAAGCTTTATGTACTGAATCGCTCAAGTTCTCTTTTACGCTAAAGTTGAGCTGGCTTTCAACGAAGCTGTTCATTGTATCGGCAGATTTACTAAGCCCGTTAACTACAGGACAGACAATCCAGGAAAGAGTTGCATCATTTGTACAGCTCGAGGCTGTATCACTCGTATTACCCTGACCGGGTCCGGTCGGATTGGCGGGCTTTGTCCCGCCGATTGTTATCTTAGTCGGGTTGCCCACAAGCTGACAACTGCCAGGTGTTTTAAGGTATTTTGCAATTGAATCAGGCACTGGGTTAGGGTTGCCGCCTCTAGTTATCCCGGTGAGCTGGTAGAGCGTTCCGGCTGAATCTGAGCTTGTGACAATAATGCCGCTGGCCTCACAAGTTCCATTATTGGCTTGGTTTATGAAGACGCTGTCCGGGTTATGGGTGGCCGTAAAAGTGGGACTCCCGGTCACACCGATGATATTGCCGCTATTGCTGTCCCACATGTATTGGATGGTTGCGGCCGAGTTGGGGTTTTGAATATTAATAATATCGCTAGGCGAATAGTCTGAGGAAGGAACTGTAGAAAAGCAGGTATTGTTGCCCTGCCCGTTATTTTCGCCGAAAACGACCTGACCCTTTACAGTTGAAGCCGTTAAATTGGTACTTTTTAGATTGACGCCCCAGTTATTTATACTGCCCTGGCAAAGCCCGATTTGGTTTAGCGTCTCTATATCGTTTGAGGATGGCGCATAGTTATGGTTACCGTCGGTTGGGTTTTGATCATAGAATGTAATCTTTTGGCCATTGACATCACCAGTAATATGAGCTGAATCAACAAACTTAAAATTGCTAAGCGTAATGGTGCCAATAGCGGCAGCTTGTTTTACTCCCAAGACCAAAAAAACAGCTAACGAGAAAAAAGTCAGCATAGCCATTAACAGACCTGTTTTTTTGGTTTTGGCGGTTTTCATTTTTTGATGTTCGCTTATCTAAAAATATACCATAAACTCCTTATGTCAACAATCTGTTTCAAACTGTTAATGTTTAGACAAATTATGTTATAGTTTTAGCAAACCGCTAAGATGAAAAACCTAAAAATTTTACATATCGCCTGCCTGACTTTTTTTTCTTGGCTGTTTATAGCTACTTCGGCAATGGCTGCGACCACTACCCCTGTAGAAGTCAACCCTGATTGCAATAATCCCTCAGCTTCAGGTCTTACCAATTGTCTGCAGCATAATAAGATAATCGTCGACCTAAACTATATTATCGATTTCCTAAGCGCGGGGGTCGGTATAGTGGTTGTCGGCTCTATAATCTTGGGCGGTGTTCAGTATGCCATGGCTGGCAGCAGCCCCGATGCGGTTGGTAAGGCTAAGCAAAGGATTACGAATGGCTTAATTGCTTTAGTAGTCTTCATATTTATCTTTGCGTTCCTGCAATGGCTGATTCCAGGGGGGCTCTAGGATGTTTGCTTTTTTAGCTTTAAAGTTCTCACCTATCTTTGCAGCCGCTTGTACCTTGCCCCAAAAGCATTTTCTTTTCTTACCGCCCTGGTGGGAATACATTAAATCAGGTTCGACTGATGCGCTTGGCCAGTGCGCGCCCAATTTCAATTTTCCGACCGACATTTGGCTGGTCGGTTTAGCTGTGCTGGACATGCTGCTAAGGCTGGCTGGTTTCGTAGCTGTTATATCTATAATCATTGCCGGATTCCAGTATCAATTCACCATGGGCAACCCAGAGAAAGCCGCCGCCGCCCGACGCAGGCTATATAATTCGTTAATCGGCTTGGCAATCGCTCTTATCGCCACAGCCGTGGTGACATTTATAGGTAATGAATTAACCAAATGAAATACTTAAACGATTTGAATTTAGTAACGTCAAAGAACCTTCCGCATGCCGGTACTGACAGCACGGTCAAAAACATATTAACCGATGCTTTCGTTATTTTGGGCGCACTAGCCGTCTTGATGATTGTAATTGCCGGATTAAGATATATCTTCGCGCGCGGCAACCCCGACGCTACCGCCCAGGCTAAAAACATGATCCAGCATTCCCTGGTTGGGCTGATACTGGCGGCGCTGGCGGCGGTCATTGTTAATGTGGTACTGAATAAGGCAGGTTAAAATGATACGTATATTACAGAAACTCATTTTACTTACGGTTTTTTTAGTGCCAATGCTTCTTAGCTCACCTATCGCGGCGGCATTTAATCCGTTCGGTAGTGTATGCAGCAATAGCGATGCGGCTACCAGCCCAGCATGTCACCAGAACAAGGACCAAAACGGTAAGACGACAGACCCGGCTGTTAATATAATCCGGACAGCTGCTAACATCATAGCCATAGTTGCTGGCATAGCAGCTGTCATAATGATCATCATTTCAGGCTTTCAGTTCGTCACAGCTGGAGGTGCCGTGCCCGGTCAACGTTCGGGAGATACTAATAAAATTAAATCTGCTCGGTCGACGCTTATTGGTGCTTTGGTCGGATTGGTGATTATAGCTCTAGCCTGGACGATAGTAACTTTCGTAACGGATCACTTTATTAGTTAGAATAAGAACAATGAAAAAGCTTTTACTAAAACTCACCATCGCACTCACGTTGTTCTCTCCCGCCATTTTTTTAACTCCCGCTTTAGCGCTTGACTGTAGCCAGTCGGGTTTGACAACTCAGCAGGCAATCCAATGTGGTGCTAACGGAGCCAGCGGCACTAATCAAACACCGGCTGATGCCACTAACCACGTCAACAATACAATAAAAGCCGTAGTCGATATTTTATCTACAGCCGTAGGGCTGGCCGCGGTCATCATGATAATTATCGGCGGCTTCCGATACGTGACCAGTGGAGGTAAGCAGGAAAGTGTAAGCTCCGCTAAAAATACTATTCTTTACGCAATCATCGGGCTTATAGTTGTCGCGCTGGCTCAAATCATCGTTCACTTCGTGCTCAAGAATGTTAAGTAGCATGAAACTTCGTTTGCCATAAGCGGCTTGACAGTGGTAACAGGCTGGTTATACTTAAAATCAAGTAAATAAAAGGAACTAAAATGCTTCAAAAATTAAAACTCTTGCTTGTATCGCTGGCTTCAGTGTTTATGATTGGCGCGCCGCTAGCCGTGGCCGGTACAGCTATGGCTTATAGCCAAACTGATATAAATAATTGCTTAGCCCAAGGCTCCAACTTCAGTTTTGATCAATCGACCGGGTCATGTTCGAAGACGGATGTGGGCGATAGTACGTCCCTGAATGATTTGATTACAAAAATCGTGAACATATTGTCTGTAGTGGTAGGTATTGTAGCGGTCATCATGATAATCATCGGCGGATTCCGTTATATAACCAGTGGCGGCAAGCAAGAGAGCGTAACATCCGCTAAGAACACCATCCTTTACGCGGTTATCGGACTTGTGATAGTTGCGCTAGCCCAAATCATCGTCCACTTCGTCCTAAAGAACACGACCAACCTGGCCGGTTAGTAAATTTCCCACTCTCAAGCAATTCCAATATAATGAGTGGAATGAAACAACAGATAAAGCGTTGGCTCGCCATAACATCATTGTCTTTCCTTTTGGCGTTTGGCTTGGCTGTACCTGCCCTGGCCCAAAGCGCTCAGCAGCAGATTGATAATGGCCTTTGTACCGGCTCTAATCTTGAATTTACTGACAATCCCACCGACCAGTGTGCCGCGGCCAGCAGCGATGCTACATCCTCTATAAATAACATTGTGCATACCATCGTTAACTTATTGTCGGCCATTGTTGGTATCGTGGCGGTCATCATGATAATCATCGGCGGGTTTAGGTATATAACGAGTGGGGGCAATGACACTAGTGTAACGGCCGCCAAGAATACTATTTTGTATGCCATCATTGGCTTAGTGGTAGTCGCACTGGCCCAGATAATTGTCCGGTTTACACTGAGCAAACTGACGAATAGTTAGATAAAGTTTTTGAAATAGAAAAGCACGCCGCTGGATAAGCGGCGCGCTTTTTGTTTGCTAGCTGATTTAGAGGACTTCGATTTTCTTGACGGTATCTTGCTTGAGCTTATTAAAGCTAATGGTGAGCACGCCATCTTTGAGTACGGCTTCGATCTCATCTTCCTTAACCGGTACTGGCAAAACCAGGCTGCGGCTGAACTCGCCCCAATAACACTCCTGCAGGAAGTAATTCTCAACGTCTTCTTCGCTGCCGGCACTTAGGGTGCCTTTGACTGTCAGAGTATTGTCCGAAATGCTGACGTCCAAATCGGCCTTATTAACTCCGGCGACACGGCCTTTAACGACTAGTTTTTCTTTGGTTTCATAAACATCGACGGCCAGCTGGCCGGCGACAGGTTCGTCCTCATTCCACTCATCGGCTTCTTCAGCCACGGGTTGGGGTGCGCTGGCCTCGGCGGCAGCCGGAACTTCTTCTTCACTTAAAAACGCGGCGGTAATATCATCGCCCATCAATAGATCATCTTGCGGTTGGCTGCTCCGAGCCATAGATCCCTCCAAAAGTAGTTTTAGATTATTGTCTTAGAGATTTGATTCTTTGTGTTAATGCTAGTATAGCTTAGCGCTGACCCCATACGCAACATGTTATACTGAACATTTACAACGGAAGAATTACAACATGAGCGTTTTAGAGGCTTTGGTGGGGTTAGTGACTCCGCCGGATTGCGTGGCCTGCGGTACTGAAGGCTCGACCCTATGCACGAACTGCTCAGACAGACTTATAAAACCTTTTGGTGAACGCTGCTGGCGCTGTAACAGATTAAGCAGCGGCTCCAGAACTTGCGCTTCTTGCCGCCATGCCGGTGGACCGGGCCGTGTTTGGATAAGCACAATTTATGAAGGCGTTGCCCAAGAACTTATCCAAATATACAAATTCGGCCATGTGCGGACGGCTGCCCAGCCTATTGCCCAGTTGATGCACGACACCTTCGGCGGCGAGGCTGATTATTTAGTTGTACCTGTGCCGACGGCAACCGCACGGGTCAGAGAGCGCGGCTTTGGCCACAGCGAACTGCTGGCCAAAACAGTCGCCTACCAACTTAGAATGCCAAGAGACCAAGCTTTAAGGCGGCTGGGCCAGAGCCGCCAGCTGGGTTCAGCCCGCGATGACCGGCTTAAGCAGCTTGAGGGGAAGTTTGTGGTTAAATCCCACCGGGCTATCATAGGCAAGAAAATTTTGCTGGTTGACGATGTTTTGACGACCGGCGGCACGCTGATTGCGGCTGCGCAGGCGCTGCGTGCCGCCGGCGCCGCCCGGGTCGATGCATTGGTTTTTGCCAAGCGCCTTTAATTTACTGGGCCGCGACAGATTTACATAGCAATCGTACTATGAGTAAATAAGCTGATGAAGAAAAACATAACCACTTTAGTTTTACTTAGTTTAGTTGTCGGTGCAGTAACTACCATTGGTCTTAGCCGAATAGAGTTCTGGAACGGTTCCTTAAACACCCAATCTTATATAACTGGGGGGAGTATCGCAAACGGAGATGGCGACACCGGTGCTTGCTTTGCAAAAATAGAAGGTAAAAGCACAGCTTGCCTAACCTTAAGCAGGGGCTATCCAGTTAATTATCTTCATGGCTCATCAGTTTTGATTAAGGGTAATACTGTGAATTCCTGGGCGCCACAAACATTGGTTAACACCTGGATCTCATTTAGGGCGATAGTAGTCGATTGGGCTATTTGGTCAGTCGTAGCTGCTGCCGCCCTGGGTATTCTAATATGGGCTTTAGAGCAGGCTGGTGTTTCAGCTGGCTTTAATAAAGCCAAGAAAAAAAGCCGCCGATAAACGGGGCTTTAATCTGGCGGAGAGGGAGGGATTCGAACCCTCGCGGGAGCTTTCGCCCCCCTATCGATTTAGCAAACCGACCCCTTCAGCCGCTTGGGTACCTCTCCGTATCTGGCGGAAGGGGTGGGATTCGAACCCACGAGGCTTTTGGCCTGCCGGTTTTCAAGACCGGTACCTTCAACCGCTCGGTCACCCTTCCATCTAGGGCTGAAACAGAGGTAAGTATAGCAAAAAACACCCCTGTGAACTAGAACCACTCAGGCCTTATAATTGTGTTATCGAAGACCAGCTTAGAAAAATAATTAATTCGGCCGTTGACGCCAAGCTCTTCCCTGCCTGCACAATTGGTGCGATTGTGAACGGTCAGACGGTAACCGCGTATGGCGGTACATATAGTTATGAAGATAAGCGTCCGGTTACAGATAATTCGGTTTTCGATGTTGCGTCGCTCACAAAAGTACTTCCTACATCCTGTCTGGCTTTGAAACTAATCGAAGATGGCCGACTGGGTTTGCGGGATGATATAGCCAACTACCTCCCCGAATATAAATCAAAAGGTGATAAAGTAACGGTCTGGAACTTACTGACGCACACGGTCTACTATGAATTTGGCTATCGCCTATCATCCATTGGCCACCTCCCGCCCGAAAAAATCCTCCAGGCAATTTACTCGGCGCCGGCCAGGACTTCAGCCAGCGAACTAACCTACACCAATAGCTCCAGTATTTTGCTGGGCTTGATTGTCGAAAAACTTTACGGCCAAAGCTTGGCCGCAGCTGGAGAAGAAGTATTTTTTAGACCTCTGGGCATGTACCAAACCGGATTTGAGCCTCTCCAATTTGCGGATAAACAACATGTCGTACCAACCGAGATTCATAATGCCCGCGGTTTGGTCCATGGCGAGGTCCACGATGAAAGCGCCTTCGGTCTTAAGCCTCTCGCAACCGGCACAGCCGGCCTGTTTACAACGGTACCCGACTTGCTAAAATTCGCTCAAATGCTCCTTAACGGGGGAGAAAAGAGCGGGCAAAGATATTTTCGGGCCGAGACCATCAGGCAAATGACGACAAATCAATTGTTGGGCAAAGATGTCACTGGCCTGGGCTGGGAGCTGGGCCAGCCGCATTTCATGGGTAAGTACGCCAAGGACATTTTTGGCAAAACCGGTTTTACCGGCTGCCTTATCTTAATCAACCTTGATTTAGAATCGGCCATAGTCATTCTTTCAAATTACATCTACCCCAAACGGCCGCAAAGCTTCAGGCCGATAAATGACTTCCGCCAAAAGGTTGCCGACCTGGTATTTGGCTCGGCCGCCGCCTAAGGGGTACAATAAGCTTTAGCGTAAACCTTTGATATGCAAGATAATGACAAGGCGCCCTGGCAGTATAAGCCGGATGGCAAAGATAGTGACATTGATGACTCATCGCCGATAGAAAACGGTTCTGAGCCAGAGCCGTCCACCAGGCACAGTTCGGTATCCTGGCAGTCAGTCGAATTCATCGAGCATCCTCATAACGCCGCCTGGTACGCTGCTCTAATGTTCATGACCGCCGCTCTGACTGTATTAGTTTACTTTGCGACAAAAGACTATATAGCAACCGGCACTATAGTTGCCGTAGGTATTATTGTAGCTGTTTTTGCCAGCCATAAACCCGGAGTCGTCGACTATGAAATCACATCATCGGGTTTAAGGGTCGGCCAAAAGGAGTATCCTTACAGTGTTTTCAAATCCTTCTCGGTCCTGCAGGAAGGCGACCTTAAAAGTGTCAACCTTTTTCCGCTAAAGCGGTTCATGCCGCCGATAGCGGCTTACTTCGATCCCTCGGACGAAGCCAAAATTACAAACGCTTTGGGCGATTATCTGCCCTACGAAGACCGCAAAATGGACAGTATCGACCGGCTGTCCCGTCGCCTCAGGCTGTAGGCCTGGAAATTATCTCTGTAAAATGCTAGAATTACCCCTGTTCGAGCGCGTGTAGCTCAGCTGGATAGAGCGTCGGCTTGCGGAGCCGAAGGTCGTAGGTTCAAATCCTGCCACGCGTACCATTTATAATTGCCCAGCGGCAAAAATTAGACTATATTTTAGGTATTAAGGGAGAGAGGTCATGAAAAAGGCAAACCGCAAAGGGTTTTCTACTATAGAGGCGGTCTTAGTTATCGTGATTATTGCAATCGTAGGTTTCGTGGTTTGGTATGTATTCCATACCAAGAACACAACGAATAACATCTACGGCAATGCGGCCAACACTTCAACCACCGCTCCGGCAGCGACCAAAAAATCACCTACAAAGACCACTACAAATACCAGTTCGATAATACAGACCAAGACCGATTCTAAGCTTGGCCAGTATTTAGCCGATAGCAGCGGCAAGCCGCTTTACACCTACAGCCAGGACACCGATAACACCAGTAACTGCTTTGGTTCTTGCCTGACCAATTGGCCGGCTTACAAAGCTACTTCCAGCTCGACAAGCCTGCCGGCAAATGTCGGCACCATCACCCGCTCCGATGGCACGGTGCAGTACACCTACAACAAAAAGCCACTCTACTACTTTAGCGGTGACACCTCAGGTACTATCACCGGCAACGGTGTAGAGGGCTTCAGTATAGCTACTCCTTAGCTTAATAGTGACTCTGGTCACTTCGTCGTCTGTTTAATCGTCATATAATCGTCTATCAGGAGGTGTTATGAAAGACGAAATAATGGTGGTAACCACCAATAACCTGCCGGGCTATGAGGTAACTGAAACCTACGGCGAAGTGTTTGGCTTAATTGTCCGCAGCCGCAATATTTTTAGTAACATCGGCGCCGGCTTCAGGACGATTTTCGGCGGCGAGGTCAGAGGCTACACCAAGCTGCTGTCGGCTACTCGTGAGCAAGCGCTGGAGAGGCTGCGCGCCGAAGCCGGTGCCAAAGGTGCCAACGCGGTCCTGATGATGCGCTTTGACTCCGGTGATATCAGCAGTGTGATGAATGAGGTTGTAGCTTATGGCACGGCTGTTAAAGTCAAACCGGGCAAGGGTTCTACCGGGATCTAGGCTTTTTTAACGCTGAGCTTAGAAGTACAGAACTTGCAGCGGGTGGCTTCCCTAGGTATTTCGCTGAGGCAGAACTCGCATTTTTTTGTAGTCGGCTCTTCGGTATCTTTGCGGCGGGCAGCTAGTTCGGTAAGTTTATTAATTGGCTGGACGACAAAAAAGAACACCACAGCGGCCACGATCAGGAAAGAGATCAGGGTGTTTATAAAGTCACCGTAAGTAAAAAGTTGGCCGCGGAAAGGAAAACTGTAGTCCTTGAATTGGGTGTGGCCGCCTGAAATAGCACTGACCAAAGGTGTAATCATATCCTTAACAAAGGCCTGGACAACGCCGTTAAAGGCGGCGCCGAGTACCACACCGACGGCCAAATCGACGACGTTACCGCGTAAAATGAATTTTCGAAACTCTTTAAACATGGCTTCTGATTAACTAATTTAACCATAAAAACACCTCAGACTGTTAAAAAACTACGAACGATGGGTTAAATATCTAACTGCTGTTAAGCTGTTACCCAGGTATCTTAGAAGAGTAAGGAGGAATTATGTCCGAACGAGTAATGAGACAACGAGTAGTAAGAGATGAGCCTATCGAGGATCGGGCCGTCGGTAACCGCGTTACAGCGGTGGATGAGCATCCTCAAAACGTACTGGACCGTGTCATTTGGTTTGTAGCCGGGGTTATCCTGATATTGCTGGCCTTTAGGTTTGTGCTGTCGCTGTTAGGAGCCAATACTACCAATGGTTTTGCTAACTTCATCTACACCACTTCACATCCATTTGTGGCGCCCTTTTTCAGCCTGTTCAAATACAACAATATCAATTACGGCGTCTCGCGGTTTGAGGTCTATACCCTGTTTGCCATGTTAGTCTATGCGGCCGTCGCCTGGTTGCTGACCACTTTG
>DASSFC010000049.1:0-3270 GCA_035694865.1 Saccharimonadales bacterium (SeqCode)
ATCACGGTCGATGTGCCGGTTACAGACGAGCCGACGATAGAAATAGACAAGCCACTTAGCCATAAACCAGAGAACCTGGATACTTTATTCGATAACCGGCATATCGGCCTGCGCAGCCCGCAGGAGCAAAAGGTCTTTAAAATCAGGGCGGCCTTGCTGCGATATATTCGCGATTACCTCAATAAAAATGAGTTCGTAGAGATTAATACGCCCAAATTGCTGGCCGGCGCGACCGAGGGTGGGGCAGAAGTGTTTAAAACGGATTACTTTGGCAAAGAGGCCACCTTGGCCCAAAGCCCACAGCTTTATAAACAGATGATGGTCGGGGTTTTTGAGCGGGTATTTGAAATCGCACCGGCCTTCCGCGCCGAGCCGTCAGCCACCACCCGCCACATGAGCGAAGTTTATATGCTGGATATCGAGATGGGCTTTATAAACGGGCTGGATGACGTGATGGAAATGGTGCAGGGCCTGACCTACAACGCTGTGACGGAAGTTTATAAAGAGCATGCAGACGACCTTAAGGATTTAAAGGCGCCGGAGCTGGTGCTTAAAGAAAAATTTCCGCGTTACACCGTCGCCGATGTCCATAAATTATATTCAGAAGCCAACAGCACTGATACGACCAACGAAAAAGACCTTATCCCGGACGAAGAACGCTGGATTTGCGAGCATGCTAAAAAAGAGCAGGGCTGTGAAGCCGTTTTCGTCACCAACTTCCCCAAAGAAGCCATGAAGTTCTACCACAAACTGGCCGACGACGGCACGGTTCTGTGGGCCGACCTGCTATTCCGCGGTTTAGAAATCGCCACCTGCCCGGTGCGCGAAAACCGCCACGAAGTGCTGGTAGAACAGATGAAATCAGCCGGCTTGGATCCCCAAGCGCCTGGCTACAAATACTTTTTGGAAGCCATGCGCTTCGGCCTGCCTATGCACGGCGGCTGTGGCTACGGTATCGACCGCCTGGTCGAAAAAGTCGTTGGCCTATCCAACGTCAAAGAAGCCACTTTGTTCCCAAGAGATATCAACCGACTGACACCCTAGGAGGTTTTTATGAACGAAAAATTGCCAGCCGAAGAGCACTCAGAACCACAGGGACGCCAAATGCATGAAATCCCGGATTCTCAGGAAGCCCAACGTCAAGTAGCGGCCCAAGAAGGAGAATTCTTTCATTTGTATGGCGATGACGGGGAGGGTTTAGACTTACCATTAGACGGTAAGCTTATGGCTGAACGAGTACGCAATGCTTTGGATCGCCGAGACATCAACCGCCTAACACCCTAACTATGGCTGAAGATAAGAGTAAAGAGCTTAAAAGACTGTATGGCGAGGTAAAGGGCATTCTGAATGTCTTGCCGACCAGCGATAAAAGTGGAGTTTCGCACTCCATAGGAGAACACTTTAATTCATTAATTGATGAGTTAGACTTTGTCGATGACACGGACTATAGCCGACTCAAATTGGCAGACAGTGATACCTGGCCTTATGGAAGCAAAGATCTGTATGATCCGGTTGCTATAAGATCAAAAGTCAGCTCTGCAGTTACGCGGCTAGAGGAAGATTATGGTTTCGGAAGTGCACTCGTTTCTCAAACGACGGCTCCAATTGTAGTGACAATGAACAACAGTCAAGAAGTAACGGTTTCTGTTACTCCCATTCAGCAAATTATCGATGAAACGGATGACGCAGATATAAAAATGGAGCTAGAGAATTTAAAAAAAGAGCTGCAAACATCTCGGAACCCAAAAACCATAAGCAAAATGCTCAATGCTCTTCAGGAAAAAAGCTGGGAAGTATTTATCAAAATTTTGCCGTTTGTTCTTGAGCATATGGGTCAAAAACATTAGTAGCTACGCTCAAAATAACCGGGCAGGTAATACTTAACTTGTTAAGTATTAGAGCCGGAAACCGCTCTCAGCTGGAGGCACAAATTGGACCCTTCCCGTTGGTCTTCGGCCAATCAGCGCCTTGGGTGTAGCTGCTGATTTAAGAACTGTCGAGTTTTTTATCTCTACCCATCTGCCCGCAAAAGCTCCAAGAGACTGAGCTAATATTTCCTCCCGTTCAGTTACTTCGGGAACGGTAAGCTGGTCGTACTCGGCGTCAGAAATTGGCAATGGGGGTATATCAACCCATACAAACTCTTCCATACCAAAATTATACGCTCAAAATAATTGGCCGGGTTAAAGCAGGACTTGGCGGCTTTTTTGGTGAGCCGTTATTTTTCGCTTGACCCGCTGGATAGCATTATCGACAGCCTTATAAGTGATGCCTAACTCTTCCATCATCTCAGCATAACTGCGCCCTCCTAGGTGCAGTCTCAAAGCTCCAGCTTCAAGTTTGGAAAGACCTTTGCCAAGAGAAAATACTAAAGACTGGACTTCGTCGTTCGAAATAACCACCTCAGGAGGTTGCTGAGCCTCAGGCGCCGGTATGATGTCGCCAAGAAATAATTCGGATTCTTCGTTGCCAGGGCTTGGGCCTTGAAAACTTAAATATTTATTTAAAGGCGCATGCTTACCACGCGTAGCCGTCGTAATAGCGGTAATTAGTTGCCGGGTGACGCAAAGTTCGGCGAAATACCCAAAGGTGGTACCCATATCGGGATTAAAATCCCTTACGGCCTTATACAGCCCGATCATACCTTCTTGGATAAGGTCGTTATAGTCACCCCCGGCCAAAAAATAATTGCTCGCCTTTAGCTTTACAAAGCCGGCATATCGGTTGAGCAGTGTATCCATGGCTTGGGTGCCGCCGGCTTGGGCTTCCATGACTAACTTGCGGTCTAAAAAAGCCCGCCTGGCGCGGGCTTCGTGGATTGATTTGGCAACTCCCTCTAAAGCAAGCTGCTCGGATGGCTCTGGCACATCCTCCGGTGTCTCCTGACTCTCAACCAGGCGCAGGTGCCTAACCGAAGCCCCATCGTCCGCTTCGAGCGGCAGGAGTGGTACAGGTTCGGCTTCTAAAATTGCCAAAACTTTTTGCCTCTTAGTTTCAGTTAGCTATTTAAAACATAACCACAAAATGGAATATATGCAATAGAGAATGTACTTACTAGCACAAAAACATCTGGGCAGGGAATGCTTAACTTGTTAAGTATTTTGCCAAGACTTTATCTATATCGCGGACCCACAAGCCACGCTGTTCGGATTCGGTCAAATTCGCAAAAACCGGTTCGTCCGAGACCTGGGGGCCGATCCAAACGTTGTCTTTGCCGTATTGCTTTTCTAAAGCCGCGGCCTCGATGCCGCTATGTAGCGCTATTTCCCA
>DASSFC010000050.1:0-10176 GCA_035694865.1 Saccharimonadales bacterium (SeqCode)
CGGCTAAGCTTTCCTGGATTGCGCCTGGTCTTCTTTTGACCGTTTTTTAGAGATTAGGCAAAGATTTACAAATGGTATAAGCCTGTAGTCATCGAATTTGTTACCAATCGGACGCGGGGGCAGTGCCCGCCAGCTCCACCAAGAACGCATCAGTTATCAGGCTGGTGCTTTTTTGATATATTAAAAGCATAATCAACAGAATAAGATAAACATATGGCCAGAATAAGAACCGGAAGCGAATCGAGTAGTCATAGCGTGGCAGCGTTTTTTGCGCCCGGCTGGGCGGGTGCCATCCTATATCTGCTGCTGGGCATGATAATCATAATAGCTCTAAACGCCGGCTCGATTATCAGCCGGCTGAGCAATAACTACATTAGTTCGCCGGAGAGGCTTAGGGCTAATTTTACAACCTTGTCGTCCGGGTTCAGTAACTCATTCAGCTCAGCTTTGGGCGGTCGCCTGGGGCAGATTATGCTTTGGGCTTTCGTCGGGGCGATTGTTTATATGGGGCTTTGGCTGGCCCGTAATGTGTTGAACAGTTTTGAAAACGACATTATTTCTGCCCACTATCTGCATCCATCAGGTTATAGCTCTGTCCAAACATGGGGGTCATCGTTGTCTATAAAGCTGTTTTTAGTAGCTGAGGGAATTATCACTGTGGCTTATTTCTTCATCGCGCTTACGGCCGCGCTGCCGGCGGTTGCAGCTATGGCCGGCAGCGCGGCCTACAATTTCAATGCCCACAGTAGCCCGCTTTACATAATTTTGGCTGTTCTGTCTGCCGCTTTAATCTTGTATATCGGCGTAGTTCTTCTAAGGCTGCTGGCTCACCTTTGGAAACTTTTATAAGCCTAAAGCCACTCCGAACTTGCAATAAGTCACGGCTAAGCGTATAACTGAAACATTGTGCGAAACCAAATGTTTACAAACTGGAGCATTATTCTCGTCAAGCGAGAGCATGCTGTAGTTTGGTAAGCTAGCACAAATTTAAAAAGCAACCCCAAACCGGACTACAGCAGAAAAAGTCCGGTTTTTTTGTTGCCGCCCAGCTAGGCTTTTATACAATGCACCAAAGTAAAAAGCCTAGCTGTGTGGCCAGCAAACGTCTAGACACTGTCTTGGACAGCTCCACAAGCACCTGCTCTTTGAACAAAAATGAAAAGAGCAAAACAAACCAGGAAAGAGAGGTGAGCCGTTACAGTAAAGCAGGCTCGCAGATAGAGCCATCGAAGTATCCCCATAGCCCCTAAAGGATCCAGGAGGACCACTATGCCGGGACAGCCGGAATACATCGCTCAGCTCGAATCGGATGCGCTTCACTTCGCTGCGTGTGATGACCAAGGCTCATTCAGGGCACTCAACCACACGCTGCTCGAACTCGAGGCCCACGGAGTCCGCTTTGCGGTACCTCGAGTACGTCGTCCGGACCTACAGCTGATCGACCCGCGGCGCCAGGAGCTCAGTCCGCCAAGGACTCGCTACGGCTTCGTCGATTGACGACCAATTTTGGGCGGAGTGGCGCTATATCAGCGACACTCCGCCCGCCGGAAACTCTCTTTCCTAAATTTAACTTGTTATTATTAAGCTTATGAAAATGTTCCTTTACGGCAGTGTGCTGATTTTTAGTACGATTGGCGGTTACATCCCATCGCTTTGGCACGCCGGCTTTTTATCTGTCTGGGGAGTTATCGGCGGCATTATCGGTACAGCAATTGGCATATGGGTTGCCATTAAACTCAATAATTACGTCGATTTTTAGTCAGAAATCCACTTGACGGCTCTATTCCGCTAAAGATACGCTGGATTAAATGGTTTTGCCAACACCCAAACATTTTACTTCTAAAATTCCGCGCCAGCTTCCGGCTAAAATACCAAAGCTGCTGGGTTCAAAAAATACCGACCTGACAGCCGAGGATGTAGCCAGAGCCCGTAAATACATCGAGGACTACTGGCCGAAGCTGACACGGTTTCACCCAAAAGATGACGAAAGTTTGGTCGGTTTGCCTAAACCGTATCTAGTGCCTTCGTTTGCTAAGGATAACGAATTCGACTACAACGAGCTTTATTACTGGGATAGTTACTTCATGGTCCAGGGAATGTTGGATGCTGACCATAAAGATTTGGTTACGGGCATCCTCGAGGACCTGGTGACTATTTTTAAGCGTTTTAAAATTATCCCCAACGCCTCAAGGCTGTATCTGACCAGCCGGACCCAACCGCCTTTCTTGACCAGTTTTATCTTAGAAACCTATCAAACTTACCACCTTGATAAAAAATGGCTTAAACAGCAAATGGCTGTCGCTAAAGAAGAGTACGCCGTTGTCTGGATGGGTACACGTAAACCAAATGCCCGCCAAGTCTACGATGGGTTGAGCCGCTATTATGATTTTAACTACCTGCATGATATTGCCGAAGCCGAGAGCGGCTGGGATATGACGCCGCGCTTCAACCGCAAAGCTCTCAACTATCTGCCGATTGATTTGAATAGCCTGCTCTACAAATATGAGACAGACTTCGCATTTGTTGAGCGGCTGCTTGGCAATGATGACGAGGCTAACAAATGGGACCACATCGCCCAAGCCCGGCGAGTGGCTGTGAATAAACTGATGTGGAGCGAGCTAAAAGGCATGTATTATGACTATAATTATGTTAAACAAAGCCGTGGCGGCGTTAATTCGCTGGCGGCTTTTTATACGATGTGGGCCGGGCTGGCCGATGAGCGCCAGGCCGCCAAATTGGTAAGTTCGCTTAAACGCTTCGAGCGCAAAGGCGGCCTGGCGACCACCGATGCCACCCAGGTTGGCGCGCTTGTGCCAGGCGCCATGCCGGTGCAATGGGCTTACCCTAACGGCTGGGCACCGCTGCACTTTATAGTCGTTAAAGGCTTACAGCGTTACGGATACCATGAAGACGCCCGCCGCATCGCCATGAAATGGTTAAAGACGAATCTGGATTGGTTTAATAAGCATCATGTTTTTTTGGAAAAGTACAACGTCGTCCAGCCAGACAAACCTCCGGCCAAGGGCGTTTATCCGTCGCAGACCGGCTTTGGCTGGACTAACGCCGTCTTTGAACGCTTTTGCCGCGAGTTCATCGACGCTGAATAATATATAATCTGGTTATCAGGGGTTCTTAGCTCAGCTGGCTAGAGCGCGTGATTCACATTCACGAGGTCACAGGTTCGAGCCCTGTAGGACCCACCAAAATTATGAAAGCACACAGCGCAGGGATAATAGTTTATCGGTTTAAAAAAGGCCGGCCGGAAGCTTTGCTTGCCCATATGGGCACACCGTGGTGGGCCAAAAAAGACATTGGTGCCTGGACCATACCCAAGGGCTTGGTGGAAGAAGGGGAAGAGCCCTTCGAAGCTGCAAAGCGTGAGTTCCAGGAAGAACTCAGCCTGCCGGTACCGGAAGGTAACTTTATTCAGCTGGGTGACATCGAGCAAAACAACCGTAAAATAGTCTCAGCTTGGGCAGTTGAGGCAGACCCTGATATTTCGAATATCAAAAGCAACACTACAACTATTGAATGGCCGCCGCGCAGCGGCCAGCTGCAGGAATTTCCAGAAATCGACCGGGCGGCCTGGTTCGGCCTGGCCGAAGCCGGCCAAAAATGTGTGCGCGGCCAGGCTGAATTGTTTGAGCGTCTGGCTGGTCATCTGCAACTACCTTTAAACAACGAGCCAACGCCCGAGCCGGCGCAGGGCTCGCTCTTCTAATTCCTATCAGATACAATTAAAGTGAATGAGCAATTTCTACGTCACGACGTCTATTCCCTATGTCAATAACGAGCCTCACATCGGCTTTGGCATGGAGCTGGTAATGGCCGACGTACTGGCCCGCTACATGCGCCAGTACCGCACGCCCGTCCTTTATTGCACCGGTACCGACGAGCACGGCGGCAAGATTGCCGAGAAGGCCGCCGAGGCCAAAATTACCCCAAAACAATATGCTGATAAAGTCAGCCAGAGCTTCCGTGAATTACTGCCGACGCTAAATATAAGCAATGACAGATTTGTCCGGACCACTGACCCGGGCCACGAACAGCGGGCCCAGATTATCTGGAAAAACCTGGCCCAATATATCTACAAGAGTACTTATAGCGGCTGGTATTGCGTTGGCCACGAGGAATACTTCCCGGAACAAGTCGTTAAAGCTAATAAAGGTGTTTGTCCGGAGCATAATCGCCCTTATGAACAGCTTAAGGAAGAAAATTATTTTTTTAAACTGTCAGCCTTTGGCCCAAAGGTCAAAGAAGCACTATCAACTGGAGCTATACAGGTCGTGCCCGAGCACCGCAAAAACGAGATTTTAGCGTTAGTTAACGCCGGGCTGGAAGATATAAGCATTAGCCGGCCAAAAGACAAGATAGCCTGGGGTATTCCGGTGCCAGGCGACAATAACCAGGTTATGTATGTTTGGTTCGAAGCGCTTATGAACTACATAACTGTGCTTGGCTATCCGGAACACCAGGACTTTAAGAATTTCTGGCCGGCCAACGTCCAGGTGATCGGCAAAGATATCTTGCGTTTTCATGCTGCCATTTGGCCAGCCATGCTGATGGGACTTGGGCTGCCACTGCCCCAGATGATTTATGTCCACGGTTTTATCACCATTGATGATAAAAAAATGAGTAAAACTCTGGGCAACGTAGTGGCGCCCAGAGACATTGTCGCAAAATATGGGACCGATACTTTCCGCTACTTCTTTACCCGTCATATTCCTAGCTACGAAGACGGCGATTTCAGCTGGGAGCGGTTAGCTGCCGCCTATAACAACGAGTTAGCAGATCAGCTTGGCAATGCCGTTTCTCGTACAGCCGCCATGATTTCTCGGTTCCAAAAGGGTATTATCGGCGATATACCGCCGGCCGAACACGATGTGGCCGCCTATCGCCAGGCGATTGAAACCTGCCGGCTTGACAAGGCTTTGGACGAAGTCTGGGAGCAGGTAAAGGGCCTCAACCAATATATTGATGAGGAAAAACCGTGGCAACTGGCTAAAAGCGGTGACGAAGACCATTTGCGCGAAGTCTTAGCCTACATGGCTGGCGCACTTTTAGAAATCGCGATTCTGCTCGAGCCGTTTATGCCGGACACCGCCGCCAAAATTAAGAACTTGTTTGGCAGCGGCTTGCTCAAAGAACTGCCGCCGCCAATGTTCCCTAAACACGACCAGCCGGCCGCTAAATAATTAGCATGGACCTGGTTGATACGCACTGTCACTTACAGTTTGAAAAACTAGCCCATAACATCGACGCTGTCCTGAAGGGCGCAGCCAATGCCGGTGTCAAGCAGATGATTTGTGTTGGTACCTCTGCTAAAGACAGCGCCCGGGCAGTCGACTTCGCTGCCAGCTACCCAGATGTCTGGGCGGCAGTTGGTGTTCATCCTCATGAGGCTAAGCAGTTTGATTACGATAATGAGTTAAAGCATCTGGCAGAATTGGCGGTGAGGCCCCGCGTAGTCGCTTTTGGCGAAATCGGGCTGGATTTCTATAAGGATTACGCACCGCGCGATGAACAGGAAAAATTGTTTCGCCGTCAGCTGGAAATCGGTTTAGCTTCCGGACTGCCGTTTATTTTCCATGTCCGGGACGCCTGGGCTGATTTTTGGCGAATTGTTGCGGATTATGGCGGGCTGAACGGAGTCGTGCACAGTTTCAGCTCGGGCCGAAGGCAAGTGGACAGGATTTTAGAAAAAGGCTGGTATATCGGCCTGAACGGCATAATGACCTTTACGCGTGACCAGGCCCAGCTGGACGCGGCTAAAGCTATACCAGCCGATAGGTTGCTGCTGGAGACCGACGCGCCGTTTTTGACGCCTGAGCCGTTCCGCGGTGATATCTGTGAACCTAAGCATGTCGCCGCGACGGCTGAATTTTTGGCCGACTTACGAGCCGTTCCGGTTCAGGAATTATCCAGCTCTACCACTGATAACGCGGTAAGTTTATTTGACTTAACATGAAAAGAATATATTTAGACTATGCAGCTGCAACCCCCATGGGCCTTGAGGTGGTTAAGGCGATGGAACCTTATTTTTCCGAGCGTTTTTACAACCCTTCAGCTGTTTACCTGGGCTCGCGCCGTATCAGGCAAGACCTGGACAAAGCCCGCGCCAAGATAGCCATGTGGTTGGGGGCAAGTAAGTTTGAAATATATTTTACGGCCGGCGCCACCGAGGCCAATAACCTGGCCGTCCAAGGTATCATGAGAAATTTCCCAGATAGTGAAATATTAGTCAGCTCGATTGAACATGCCTCGGTACTGGCGCCGGCCGGACTTTTCAAAAACCGGCGGATACCAGTCAACCGTCAGGGTGATGTAGAATTGAAGGCGCTCAGAGATTTGCTTACGTCAAAAACCGTTTTGGTAAGTGTGATGATGGTGAACAATGAGCTTGGCACGGTCCAGCCCATCAAGGAAATCTCGGCGCTTATCAGGGATATCCGCCAAGAAAGACGTAAGTCCGGAAATAGCAGGCCTCTTTATTTACATACTGATGCCGCCCAGGCGGGCAACCTTTTCGACCTGCATACTCACCGGCTGGGTGTGGATTTGATGAGCATTAACGGCGGGAAGATATATGGGCCCAAGCAAAGCGGCATCTTGTTCGTAAAATCCGGTATAGAAATCAAACCGTTGGTTGTCGGAGGCGGCCAGGAGAGTAATCTGAGGAGCGGCACGGAAAATGTTGCGGCCGCGATAGGCCTGAGTAAAGCCCTTGACCTCGCCCAGAAAAAACACGCCAAAGAATTTAGGCGGCTGACAGAATTACGGACCCAGTTCATCGGCGAATTAGCAGAAAAAGTACCTGCTGCGGTCATCAATGGAAGTAAGAAACACCAATCGCCGCAAATGGTAAGCGTAACTTTGCCGGGATTTGATAATGAGAGGCTTACGATGGAACTGGATGAGCTGGGCATCGAATGCGCCGTCGGCAGTGCCTGCAGCGCTAGCTCAGATGAACCGTCACATGTACTTACAGCTATCGGCCTGAGCGAAAAGGAAGCACAAGCGACATTACGGTTCAGCTTTGGTAACGAAACGACAAAAGTGAGCCTGAAAAAAGTGGTGGCCGCCCTGGCTCATTTAACAGCGGTTAACAGATAGCCTTTTATAAGCAAAAGCACTATACTAAAAGCCAAGATGAAGCTGCCAAAGCTTAGCTCTGTGAGGCTGGTAGCCGGGGCTGCGGCCTTGGCTGTCCTATTGCTGATAAATCTACCTCATCCAGCCAGGGCCGCCAACGATATAGTTACTGGCTATAATTCCAAACAGGTTTTACAGCCGGGTCTGATTGTCTCAATGGATGAAAGCCAGCCGCGGTCAGTGAAGGCCAACCCTTCTAATGCCGAAGGCTCGATGTTCGGAGTGGTAGTCGATCCAAGCGACGCGCCATTTACGCTTAATGGGTCGGGTCAGCAGGTCTTCGTCGCAACCAGCGGTATTTACCGTGTCTTGGTTAGCTCCGTAAATGGCGCGATTGAACCAGGCGATTACATCTCCATGTCGTCGCTTAATGGTATTGGTGCCAAAGCAACTCCTGTACAATCCACGGTAATCGGCCAAGCCGAAAATGGCTTTGATGGATCCAGCAACGTAATTTCTAACAATAACGGACAAGCCATCGGCCGAATATATGTCAATATAAACATCGGCAGGAATCCTATAGAGAACAGCGCCCCATTGCCGGCCTTCTTAAAGCGCATGGCGGTGGCATTAGCTAATAAACCGGTGCCGGTGGTAAGAATTTATGTCGCTTTTATCATATTTTTAATTACGGCCATCGCTGCCATAACGATTTTGTGGAGCGGAATCCGCAGCAGTTTGGTATCGCTTGGCCGCAACCCGCTTAGCCGCCATGTTATCGTCGGTGGATTATATAAAGTCATTATCACCGGACTGCTGGTCTTTGGAATCGGCGTTACCGGGGTGTATTTACTGCTCAAAATATAGGAAAATGAAAAGATGAATACGGGTGGGCTGGTACTGGTGGTCGGAGCGCTGTTATCAGCCGCCTCCGCTTTTATCTGGCTGGCCCTCCAGCTGGAAGGCGGTTCACGGCGCCGACGCAAAGCCGATAATGGCCAAGATAAAGCTTTGGTCACAGACGCCGCCAAGGAAGATGTCGAGCATATTTTCAATGCTGACTTCAGGGAAGAGCTGCGCAACCGCGGCCGTCTTCATTTTGAAAAAATCTTGAGCGAAAACGCTATGTTCCTACAGCAGGACCTCCGTGAGACAACCGCCCAGCTTAATGAATACATGCGGGCTGAGATTACCCGAACCTTGCAAGAGGAATTTAAAAAATACGAGCAGTCAATCGTAGATGCTAAACAAATCGCCCTCCAGTCAATTGAAAAGACGGTTACAACAATCGACCAGCAGCGCCAATTTCTGGAGCAGCAGATGCAAGCCCAGGCCACCGCTCAGCGAGACCGTGTTATCGCCCGTTTTGAGGTGGAAATGGCGGCCATCGTCAACCACTATGTGCTAAGGGCAGTCGGGGAACAGATCGACTTATCTGACCAGCTGGAGTATATCCTAGGAGAACTTGAAGCTAATAAAAAGGCGATTATCGAGGATATCAAGAGTGGAACATCTTAAACTGCCCAATACCGTAATCAGCCCTATTGATGTCGGCCGTTTGCTGCGCGAGTTGCGCAGTTTGGATGATTTTTTTGTGTCACTAAAAAACCGGCAGCCGGGCACGGCGATGCAGCTGCCCAAGCTGAGCCGCCAGCTTGATCTTCTGACGCATGATAATGAGATAAACCTGCTCGATGAGTCCCATAGGCAGGCCTTAAACCTTAAGCTCGAAGAAATATATGAAAAAGCGCCCAAGCTGCATATCAGCTTCGCCAGCGAGCCATCAGCCAAGCCGTTCGAGCAGATACTTATATGGTTTCGGAAAAATATCCATCCCCATGCCCTATTGACGGTCGGGTTACAGCCAGCGATTGCCGCCGGTTGTGTGGTCAGGAGCACTAATAAGGTGTTCGATATGAGCTTGCGGGCCGGGCTGGAGAGTCAGCGCCCTTATCTGGCCCGTTTAATCAAGGGAGCTGTAGATGGAAGTTGAGGCCCACCGCGGTTTTCAGTCCTTAGCCGGCAGCGGCCGCCCGGTCGGGGAGGTTATCGCTGTCAATAATTTTTTAGTCGAGATTTCTGGCCTCCAACCAGTTAACGTGCATTCTCTAATTGTGTTTGATGACGGCAGTAAGGGTTTTGTGCACCGGGTACTGGAAGACCGGGTCATCGCCATGCATCTTGGCGCTAAGCCGGTTAAAGTCGGCGCGCTGGTAGCTCTCCAGCATACTGACTTACTGGCTAAAGTCGGCAAGGACTTTATTGGCCGGGTCGTTTCTGTCACTGGCCAGCCGCTGGATGGTAAAGGCGCCATAGCACCGGACGATGCCTGGCGGGTTTTTAACCAGGCGCCGCCGATTTATGAACGGGAAAGGCTAGAAACGCAGCTAGAAACTGGTGTGACCGCACTTGATACGCTGTTTCCAATTGTCCGCGGCCAGCGGCTGGCTCTGCTTGGCGAAAGCAAATCAGGCAAGACCACACTGGCCACCCAAATCGCCATAAACCAGCGCAATACCGACCAAATTGTAGTATATGTACTGATCGCCAAACGGCGGAGTGACATCGATACAGTACTGTCGCGGTTGAGTGATAACGGCGCAATGAGTAAAGCCATCGTCGTTGTATCGACCATTTTTGAATCACTGGCGTTAAGCTATTTGGCACCATATGTTGGCTGCGCTATGGCCGAATACCTGTGGCAAAAGCTTGGCCAGGATACACTGATTATTTACGATGATTTAGCCGCCCACGCCCATGCCTATCGGGAGATAGCTTTGCTGTCTGGCACCAGCCCGGGCCGCGACTCCTATCCTGGTGATATCTTTTATGCCCACTCATCTTTGCTGGAGCGAGCCGGGCGGCTGGCCGCCAACCATCGCTGTCTTACGGCATTACCACTGGTCGCCGCCGATGGCGGCGACATCACCGCTTATCTGCCGACCAATGTAATGTCGATATCGGACGGCCAATGGATCCTCGATATGAATGTTTTTCGTGAAGGAGTGCGTCCGGCTTTAAACATCGGCACAAGTGTTACCCGCGTCGGTACCCGCGGCTATAATGAACGCCAAAAGCGTCAAA
>DASSFC010000051.1:0-23947 GCA_035694865.1 Saccharimonadales bacterium (SeqCode)
AATTTAAGTACGGCCGACGGCGTACCGACTGGGGGTGTTTTCGGTTTTGCCACCATGGCGCTCGAGCTTATTAAAAAGCTGCAGCCGGATTATGTCTGCGTAGCATGGGATAAGCCTAAAACCAATATCCGCGCCCGGCTAAAGGTTTATCCGGATTATAAAGCCGGGCGCGCCCCGGCACCGCCGGATTTTTATACCCAAATCCCAATCTTGCACGATTTACTAAAGGCCTTCGGCTGGCCGCTTTATGAGCTCGACGATTATGAAGCCGACGATATCATGGGCACCTTATCAGTCCAGGCCGAAAAAAAAGGCCTGGAGACACTGCTTATTACCTCTGATTTGGACGTCCTGCAGCTTATCAATCACCGCGTTAAGGTCTACGCCCTCAAAAAAGGCTTTTCAAACATTGAGGAATACCACCCGGAAAGCTTTGAAGAGAAGTATGGGCTCAAACCTGAGCAATTCCTCGACTTAAAAGCATTAAAAGGTGATAGCAGCGATAACATCCCGGGCGTACCCGGTGTGGGCGAAAAGACCGCCATTAAGCTGCTGCAGGAATACAAAACTTTGGATGATGTTTATAAACACCTGGATGAGATCAAACCGGATGGTCTGCGTAATAAATTAACAGATGGCCGCGACCTGGCCTACTTAAGCAAAAAGGTCGCGGCCATCTGGTGCGATGCGCCGATGAAGCTCAATCTCAAAGAAATGGACGGCACCAACATTGACTACAAAGAGCTGCGCTCATTACTGGATAAACTGGAATTCCGCAGTTTGCTGCGCAACCTGCCTGAGCAATACCGAGCGCCGGAAGCTTATGTATCATCCAGAAGTACCAGCCTCAAAATCGGCAAAAACACTGTGGTTGACAGTAACGATAAACTACCCAAGCTGGGCGACTCCAAATTCTTTTATATCCATAGCCGCTGCGCCGGTAAGCACGGCCAAAAACCAGAGGTTATGATAATCAGCCTCGATGGCAAAGATGTCTACACGCTCGATTTACGCAAGCTAGACCAAAAGCTGGTCGCCAGCCATTTTAAAGACGTTAAACCTTTAGTTGGTTATGACATCAAGTCCACTTTGCAGGCGCTTATGGCCATGGGCGTCAACGATTTACCAAGCATTGGTCATGATGTTTTGGTGAGCGCCTGGTTGATGAACCCGTTATTGCGTGCCCAAACTTTGGGCGAGCTGACCCGCTCCGAGCTTAATTACGACGGAGCCAGTTTAGATGATTTGCCGCCTGATGAGCTAATCGACCGGGCCGCTGAAGTCATGGCGGCTATCCGCGAACTGCACTCCAAACAAACCAAGGATTTGGGCGAATTCCCAAAAATCGCGCAGTTAGCCAAAGATATAGAGTGGCCTCTCATACCAGTGTTAGCAAATATGGAATTCAGCGGCATCAAGCTCGATACCGGCTATCTTAAAAAGTTCGCTAAAGAGCTAGATGCCAGCATTAAAAAAATTGAAAAGCAGATTTACAGCCACGCCGGGCAAGAATTTAACATCGGCAGTACCGGCCAGCTGGCGGAAATTCTGTTCGTCAACCTCAACCTGCCGCGCGAAGGCATCAAAAAGGGCAAGACCGGCCTATCGACCGCTGCGTCTGAGCTAGACAAACTGCGCAGCACCCATCCCATAATCGATTTAATCACCCAGTACCGCGAGGTTACCAAGCTTAAAAATACTTATGTCGACACTCTGCCGCAGCAGGTTGATAAAGACAGCCGCGTCCACACGACTTTTGCCATAACTATCGCGCCGACCGGCCGCTTGTCTAGCAATGACCCAAACTTACAAAATATTCCGGTCCGGACCGATTTAGGCCGGCGCATCCGGACGGCCTTTGTGGCCGAGAAAGACAAGCTGTTAGTCAGCGCTGATTATTCGCAGTTCGAACTACGGCTGGGCGCCTGTATTTCAGGTGATAAAGGCATGATTGAGGCTTTTAAAAAAGATGCTGACATCCATGCCGAGACTGCAGCTGAGATTTATGGGATTCCGGTCGATGAAGTCACCAAGGCCCAGCGCTCATCTGTTAAAGAAGTCAATTTTGGCATTTTGTATGGCCTTGGACCGCATGCGCTTAGCCAAAGTACAGGAATGAGCTTTGGTGAGGCTAGGGAATTTATCCAAAGATATTTTCAAATCCGCCCCAAGCTTAAAGACTATATAGAAAAGACACGCAAGATGGCGGCCGAGCAAGGATATGTAGAGACCTTGCTCGGCCGCCGCCGCCCCACCCCAGACGTCCACTCACCTAACTTCGCCGTGCGCGAGGCCGCCTACCGTGCCGCCATTAACATGCCGCTACAGGGCAGCGCCGCCGACATTATGAAATTAGCCATGGTCGCCGTCGCCGCCAAGTTAGAACCCGATAGCCGCATGCTGCTGCAAATCCACGACAGCCTCATCCTTGAGGTGCCAAAGGCCAAGGCTGAGGCTGCCGGCCAGATGGTCAAGCAAACCATGGAAACGGTTTACGACAAACTGCCGGTCAAACTCAAAGCCGACGTTTCCATCGGCAAAAACTGGGGCGAGCTATGACAAAAATCTATAACAAGCTGGTGCGCGATAAAATTAGCGATATCATCAAGGCTGATGGAAAAAAATCTAAAATTAGAATCCTGGATGATAGAGAGTACCTGGTTGAATTAATTAAAAAACTAAAAGAAGAGGCCGACGAGCTTGAAGAAAACCCTTCAATCGAAGAATTGGCTGATATTAAAGAAATCAGCATAGCTATCCGCGAAACTCTCGGCATAGATGAAAAGGAACTTGAAAATGTTCGCCGCAAAAAAGCCGCCAGCAACGGCCGCTTTAAAAACAAAATCTTCTTGGAAACCGTCGAAGACTAATTTAAGGGCGGTAGATGTCGCCTCCGAAAGGGTAATAAACCCCTGTATCGCTAATTGTTCTGGGTTCGTAAAGCGGGACAGCCGGCAAAGAACCATCCCTAACTTTTGCATTGAATATAACAGATGCTGTTGCTAACTTTAGCCAGGCTGAACTGGATAGGCGCATTTGTGTCTCGGATTCAGAATCCGATGTACCGATATCTAGACCGTCGTGTAGTCTTTGGCTTACCAGAGCCATAACGCGGTCGCCTATTGCAGCAGCAATATCTTTCCGCCTTTCCAGGTCTTCAAACTTAACTGTAGAGTTAGAAAAATCGACAAACTTTCCTGGGAGATATTCATCAAAGGTTTGCTTCACCGGCTTTCTTACTGGAATTGCCGAAATATCCCGGCGCCGTCTGAGATATTCTTCTTGGGAGTTAGCCCTAATATAAGATGTTACACGGTGCATACCAGATACCTCCATTAGAGCATGGAAGGTTATAAGCGCAGCCGCTTTATCATCTTCAATATTACCTTTGAAAGCTTCCCACCATCCCGTTAGGCGTCGCATGTGGGAGTTATGCTTTTGGACTGACCAGTTATCTTCGTTATCAAACCCGAGAGTTATTCTTTCGCGCATTAATTCGAAGTCGTCAAGATATTTGTTTCTATCTAAATTAGAGGTTCGAACTTCTTGTCCAAGCCAGTGTTCAAAAACCCCAGAAACCGCCATCGCTCCAGCGTTATCAAGAGGCCTTGCCATAGTTATACTATATAATGATTGTGCCCGTTTATCAAGATATATAATGTGCGTGTGTCAAAGGAAAAGTTATTTCAGGTCGGTGTTAAAGCACTTATTAATAATTCCCAGGGTAAAATCCTGATTCTTGATTCCGGCGAATGGCACCTAAAGCATCAGACCCAGCACTGGGATGTTCCGGGTGGCCGAATTCAAGAAGGCCACACGATCCTAGAAACACTCCAACGAGAAGTAGAAGAGGAAACCGGTATAAAGGAGGTCATAGAACCCGAGTTCTTCACAGCTGTTGTATCGAATTTCAAGGATATACCCATTGATGGCTACAAAGTCGGCTTAATTCTAATGGTTTATAGATTAAAAATACCTGAAAATAGCGAAATTGTTTTGAGCCACGAGCACTCTGGTTATAAATGGGCAAGCCCTGAAGAAGCCGCCGAAAAGCTAGCCTATAAATACCCAGCCGAATTTACCCAAAAACTCCTCTAAGGTATTGCATAAATTAGCCTAAAGTTGTAATATATGTGCTGATATGTATTTTGGCAGGCTTTTAGCCGGTTTTGTAGGTGTTATCGTATTAATCATCATCTTGGTTTTGATTTTTGGCGGCCACGGCAAAAAGACGCCAACAGGGCCTCAGCTCAACCCACTGCCTGATTATGCCAGTACCGACGCCACAGTCAGCTTTACAACTGATGGCATCGTCAATGCCGATGAACTGCACCGCTCAATCCGCATCACGGTTTCCAGTACCCAGATGACACTGGATGTTTTAAAAGGTTACAACCCTCAGGTAGTCGAAAGTAAATCTTTTGAGAACAACCAGGAAGCTTATACGGTTTTCTTAAAAGCCATCAATAACGCCGGTTTTTTGGCTAAGATTAAAAATTCTAAAGCGCCGGCCGACGAGCGCGGCATGTGCGCGCTGGGCTTCCGTTATGTACTCGACTTAAACCAGGACGGCGATGATTTATCGCGCACCTGGGCCAGCACCTGCGGCTCTAAAGATGGTACGTCGGCCGGCGCCATCCAAACACTGCGGACACTCTTCGAGGACCAAATCCCAGGTTATGAAACCCTGGTGGACAATGTGAACCTTTCGGCCGCCGCCGATAGCACTGGCCAGCTATAATAGCCAGGTGATAAAAGCCGTTATTTTCGATTTTTTCGGTGTGCTGAGCCTGAGAGGCTCGGAGTCTTTCAGAAAGACACATTTTAAAGACGACAAAGAAAAATTTAGCAAAGCCCAAGAGTTAAATGACGAGTATAACAGGGGCATTATCGGTTACGATGATTTCATACATGGTTTAGCTAAACTGGGTGAGGTCGCACGCGAAGAAGTTCTTGAATTCACGGAAAATTATCAGCCCAATAGCGAATTACTGGATTATATAAAGACTGAACTCAAACCAAACTACAAAATCGGCATCATCTCAAATGCCGGTGAAGATTGGGTGCTGAAAATTCTGGGTAAAGAATCAGAGGACTTATTTGATGACATAGTCCTGTCTTATAAAGTCGGCCTGATAAAACCCGAGCCGGCAATCTATGAGACATCGGCCTGCAATTTGGGTGTTAACGAAGAGGAGTGCGTTTTCATCGATGATATCCTGCGCTACTGCCAGGGCGCCGAACAAGTTGGCATGAACAGTATCTGGTACCAAGACTTTGATAGCTTCAAAGCCGATATGGATAGGCTGTTAGCGGCCGGTCCGGATAATTAGTTTTTTCTTTAGATTGCAGGCTTCGATTAAACGACGCTGCTCTAGCTGCAAAGTCGCTGCCAGGGCACTGGATGGGACGCGGATGATAACTACATCGCGCTCAACCCGCACGCGGCTGGCACTTTTATAGCGGCGCTGAATATACTCTTTAACAGAGGCGATTTCGTCGGGCGGCGTAAAGTCGCGTTTACCCAAAATATCCTGCAGCGAATCCATAATCTGAGTATAACCTAACGACTCTATTGCAAAGCGGACAGCTTAGGCGTAATTTTAGCTTAAGCGTAAACATACAAATGGAAGCCGCTTCAATAGATTGGCAAAACGGCGAACCGTTACCAGCGGTATCCACTGAGACCTATGAAGCTGACCAAATCACAACCTTAGACGGCATTCACGAAGGCGCATTTGCTCACAAGTTTGCAATCAATGGTGTGGATAGCGGCATAGCTATCACAAGGGAGTGTGTTGATCCTAAGAGTGCTGAATGGACCTATTATTTTCACTTTGATGGTTTTGAGGGCAAATATTTTGGAGAGGCCGATGTTCAGCCGACTAAGAAAATAGCATATTACTGCGGTGAAGCAATCGGCGATAGCTTAAAAGGGGAAAGGGCCGAACAAGCCAAATCTCTGATGGTCGTTTCCATGATTCTCCTGCCGCTGGCTATCAAAAGAGATTTTCCGGAGATAGGACTTATCGAAGACAGTTTTGGCAATGTCTATGACATCGCATCAGGCACACAAATTATCAACGCCGAAGACAGGGAGTAATCCCAAGTATAATTAGGAGGTGCCGGAGTTACCTGAAGTCGAGACTATTAGGGCCGGCCTGGCAAATCTTTTGCCGGGCCGGGTAGTTAAAGATGTCTGGTACGACTGGGATAGGTCGTTTCCGAACGCGCCGGCGGACGTGGCCAGGTTTTTGGTCGGCGCCAAGGTAGAAAAAGTCCGCCGGCGCGCCAAAGTCTTAATAATAGAGCTATCAGGCGGATGGGCTCTTATAATACACCTTAAAATGACCGGCCAGTTAGTATTTTTGGGCCAAGGCCAGCGCTTTGGCGCCGGCCATCCTGGTAAAGACATGCTCGGCGAGCTGCCGGCAAAATCTACCCGCGTGGTTATCGATTTTACAGATGGCAGCAAGCTTTATTTTAACGACCAGCGCAAGTTCGGCTGGATGCGCCTTCTGCCGGCGATTGAAATTCCAGAGATTGATTTCTTTAAAAAAGTCGGGCCGGAGCCGCTCGATGCCGACTTTACCGTAGACATGTTCATCGAGCGGCTAATGCGCCGCAAGAATACCTCTATAAAAGCCGCCCTTTTAGACCAAACCGTCATCGCCGGCGTCGGCAATATTTACGCTGATGAATCACTTTGGGGCGCCAAAATCCATCCGGCGACTATAGTTTCTAAAGTACCGCGGGCCAAGCTGGTATTGCTTTATAATTCGCTGCGCGACGTACTTAACTTAAGCATTAAAAAAGGCGGCTCAACAGATAAGAATTACGTAGATGCAGAGGGAAAAAAGGGCAGTTATTTAAGTTTTGCTAATGTCTTCCGCAAGCAAGGTCAGCCTTGCCCGCGCTGCGGCACGCCGATCGAAAAAATAAGGGTGGCCGGCCGTGGCACGCATTTTTGCCCGCACTGCCAGAAGGCTCCCAAATGACAATTACTTTAGCCGGCAATAACTTCTATTTGATAAAGCGGCGGATGGATGAGCTGACTAGCAAGTTTGTGAAGGAGCATGGCGAGCTGGCGGTCGATAAAATCGACGCCGAAGAAGCTGAGTCAGCAGCCATTTTAGAGGCTGTACAGAGCCTGCCTTTCCTGGCCAGCCGCAAATTAGTCGTCATAAGAAACCTCAGCGCTAATAAACCAGCCGCCGAGCAAATCGAACAAATTATCAGTTCAGCCGGCGATGGTACTGATGTAATATTTTACGAACCGTCGCCGGATAAACGTACCGTATTTTATAAGGTGTTGAAACGCCAAACTGAGCTCCAAGAGTATAACGAACTGGACGCACGTGAGCTGTCTGGCTGGCTCGTCCTGGAGGCTAAGAAACTGGGCGGTAAAATCAGCCCGGCTGATGCAAATTACCTGGTCGAGCGGCTGGGTGCCAACCAGGAACTGTTGGCCAACGAACTTGATAAGCTGCTGACTTACGATCCGTCAATCAGCCGCGACAATATCGACCGGCTGACGGTCAAAAATCCACAGAGCAAAGTATTTGATTTGCTGGATGCTATGTTCAGTAACCGTAAAAAACTAGCCTTGGAGCTTTACGATGAACAGCGCGCCCAAAAAGTCGAGCCGCAGGCCATCATTGCCATGATGGCCTGGCAGCTAGATTTAATTGCTCTGTCACTTTACGGCAAAGGTAAGGATGCAAACCAAATCGCCAAAGATGCAGGCGTCAGTCCGTATCCAGTTATGAAAGCCCAGCGCCTGGCCGCCAAGCTGGATGAGGCTAAGCTAAAACAAATGGTCCGGCAGGCATTAATAATTGACGAAATGGGTAAAACGACCCCGCTGGACCTCGACGAGGCCTTAAAGACATATATCGTTACTTTATAAAGGCTACTTGGTAGCTTTTTTAGCCGGAGTTTTCTTAGCCGCCGGTCTTTTAGGTGCTGGTTTGGCGGTTTTCTTAGGGGCAGGGGCGGCGGACTTTTTGGCGGTAGTTTTAGTAACTTTAGCGCCGGCGGCTTTGGCCCGGGCGGCCAAAGCCGCCTTTTGCCGGGCCGCCTTATTACGGTGAATAATCTCTTTCTTAACAGCGGTATCCAGGGCACTGACGGCATCGCGCTGGGTCTTTTGTATATCGGCAGCTTTACCGCTGGCAACGGCCTTGTTAAAGGCTTTCAGGGCATCGCGCATCGACCGCTTAAAGTGGGCGTTACGGGCACGCGCCTTATTAGCGGTCTTAACTCTCTTTTTAGCAGACTTTATAATCGGCATCGACCACCTAATATACAGATAAGCCACCCCTTTGTCAAAGAGTTACGGGTGTCAGAAAAAACTACAAAACACTATTGCGCTAGTGTTTTCAAAGTGCTAATCTGAGCTTAAGAAGTTAGCTAACAAAAACTTCAAACAAAAACAAAATGGATCCGGCACAGGCTAAACAACAGATAGCTGAGCGCGTCAAACAGGCTAATAAATTCCTGGTGACCGTTAATTCTAATCCGACAGTCGACCAACTGGCGGCTTGTATCGGTTTGACCCTGATGCTTAATAAAATGGGCAAACATGCCACAGCCGTCTTTAGCGGCAAGGTACCCAGTACTATCCAGTTCCTCCAGCCGGATAAGACCTTACAGAAGAACACTGACTCTTTGCAGGATTTCATTATTTCACTTGATAAAAACAAGGCTGACAAACTGCGTTACAAAGTCGAAGACGACGTTGTCCGCATCTTTATTACACCTTATCGGACGAGTTTAAGTGAAAAAGACCTGGTTTTCAGCCAAGGTGATTTTAATGTCGAGGCGGTGGTGGCGCTTGGCGTCAACCAGCGTACACAACTTGATAACGCCATTACCACGCACGGTCGTATCTTGCACGACGCCACTGTTATATCCGTTAATGCTGGTGTGGGCAAAGCTCCGGACATAGGCCAAATCAACTGGGCCGACCCACAGGCCAGCAGTTTATGTGAGATGCTGGTCAGCATCAGCGAGGCTTTCGGCACCGGTTTGATAGACAGCCAGATGGCCACGGCGTTCTTAACCGGAATCGTCGCCGAAACAGAACGCTTTAGTAACAAAAAGACCAGCCCCAAAGTTATGACTATGAGCGCCCAGCTGATGGCGGCCGGCGCCAACCAGCAACTTATTTCTGAGAAGTTGGCGCCGCCACCTCCTCCACCACCGCCACCACCAAAACCACCCAAACCGCCGGCTCCGCCACCCAAGCCGGTAGTACCGCCGAAGCCCAAGCAGCCACCACTCAAACCGGAAGGTGTAATTGATGTGCCGCACGACGATAAGAAAAAAGCCCCGGCTCCGGGCCCGCAGGACATGACCGAAATCCACATAGATGACAAGGGTAATTTAATAACCGAAGACGAAATCCAGCTTAACAAATCCGAGCCTAAGGCTGAGGATAAGCCGGCGGCTCCGCCGCCGGCCGCCGAGCCATTGCCACTCCCCCCGCACGAGCCCGAAGAGGCTCCGGCTCCTCCACCACCACCTCCACCGCAACCAGAAATACCACAACCGGCGCCAGCCCCGCCGCCGGCACCAGAACTAACCCTTCCGCCAGCAGAGCCAAGCGGCCCGCCGCCCGAAATCTCACACGCCAGAGCATCTAATACAGCGGCTCCTCAACCTGAGCTAAAACTGCCGCCAGCTACGCCGCCACCGCCAGTCGCGCCGGCCGGCCACCATGCTTTTATAGGTAACACGGCCCAGCCGGCCGGCATCGGCATGGCCTTTTCCAGCTCTTCGCCCAGCCAGCCTGATTGGGCCTCGCCGTATGATTTAGTGCCGATGGACCCCCTGGCCCAAGCCGGCGCCAGTACGTCCGAGTTCGGCAGTACAGCAGCAGCAGTTAACCCTGAGGAGTCACAAAACAACTTCTCTCAGGGCCATGCCATTAATCCGCCGGCCGGTTTTAGCAGTGAACCCACGCCAATGCCGATGCCGGTTGACCAGGCCCGCAGTGCCGTCGAACAGGCAATTGCATCAGCGCCATTCGATCCGGCTACTGGCGGCGCCATCCAGGCCCTTAACGCGATACCGCTGGGAAGCCAGCAGATCCACACCGAAGCCCCGCCAGCCGATACTAATAACATCCCGGCAATGTCCTCCAGCGATACACCGATGCTTGTACTGCCAAGTGATAACCAAACTTCGGTTACGGCTACCCAGCCAATCGCCACCCAAGATGCGGTTTCTGGTGTAGCGCCGCCGCCGGTTCCGCCCCCGATAAATGTCGCACCTGGGGCTGTCGTGCCCAACCCGACGCAAAGATAGTCGTATATAATCTGTCGAATGGATGGAATCCTGCTGGTAGATAAGCCACAAGTCTGGACTAGCCACGATGTAGTGGCTAAAGTCCGCTCGATTTTAAAAAACCAAACCAGCCAGAAAGTTAAAGTGGGGCACACAGGCACCCTCGACCCGATGGCCACAGGCTTATTAGTCTTGGTTTTAGGCAATTACACTAAAAGAGCCAGCGAGTTCAGCAAATTGGATAAAGTGTATGAAGCCGAAATAACTTTGGGCACGACCAGTTTGACAGGAGATAAAGAAGGGGAGTTAACCAAAAAAAATGGTAAAAAGCCGACAAAACAGGCCGTTACAGCCGTTTTAAGCGGTTTGGAGGGCGAAATCTTACAAAAGCCACATAAATACTCTGCTGTCAAAATAGCGGGGCAGAGGGCTTATAAAGCCGCCAGGGCCGGCAAAGCAGTGGAAATCGAGCCTCGAAAGGTGAAAATTTACGGAATAACAGATGTAAAGTACGATTATCCGAACCTCAGTTTCACGGCTAAAGTCTCCAGCGGCACTTATATCCGCTCTTTAGCCGAAGATATCGGAGCAGCGCTGGGCACTGGCGCTTACCTCTCAGCGCTGCGCCGCACCCAGGTTGGCGATTTTAAAATCGAACAAGCAATCGCAACGGAAAATCTTGATTTTCAAACCATCCTAAAACACCTTGCCAACTGAGGTGAAATTTGCTATAGTAAATGCTCGAATGATAAGTGCTGAGGAAAAGGCCAAGGTTACAAAAGACCTTAAGGCCCATGACAAAGACAGCGGCAGTCCAGCCGTGCAGGTTGGTATTATGACCGCCCGGATAGCCGAACTGACAGATCATATGAAGGCCCATAAGCACGACTTTGCCGCCCGCCGCCGGCTGCTGCAGCTGGTCGGTAAGCGCAAGCGTTTACTAAAGTACATCGCCGAGCAAAACGGTGATGAATACCTCGCCCTTATCAAGAAACTTGGTATCCGCCGTTAAAGTGCCCAGACTATACTTCGCCTGCCAGGCGACCAAGCTTGTGCGCATTAACTAATCGCTGGTTTGTTGCTAGAGCTACAGATATACAGCACAAGGGTATACCTGAACCCTGGCCGCAAACTGCGGAAAGGACTCTTAAACTATAGATGTCAGACATAATCAATCCCTTTGGTAAAAAGATAATTAAAGTTAGTACCGACTTTTGCGGCCAAGAGCTTAGCTTAGAGGTCGGCCGGCTGGGCTTTAGAACCAGCGCCTCAGTGCTGGTGCACTACGGTGACACCATAGTGCTGGGCACGGCTATGGTCAGCCCCGAGCCGGTTATTGGCATGGACTACTTCCCTTTAAGCATCGACTACGAGGAGAAATTTTACGCCGCCGGTAAGATAAGCGGCAGCAGGTTTATAAAGCGCGAGGGCCGGCCGAGCGATGAAGCCATTTTGATTGGCCGGCTGATAGACCGCCCTATCCGGCCGTTGTGGCCCAAGGGTTATCGGCATGAAGTCCAAGGTGTAGCGACTGTTTTAAGCATGGACCCTAACTTTAGACCGGATGCAATCGCCATGATTGCTATGAGCTCAGCTTTTATGCTAACCGGCGTGCCGTTTGACGGCCCGGTAGCGGGGGTGCGAGTTGGCCTGAAAGACGGTAAGCCACAAGCCTTCTTAACGGCTGCGGAACTGGAAATGGGCGAGCTTGATCTTGTGGTGGCTGGCACTAAAGACGCGATTATGATGGTCGAGGCCGGCGCCCGCGAAGTTTCTGAAGATACTGTGGCAGACGCCCTGGCTTATGCCCACAAAGCTATCCAGCCGGCGATTGCTTTGCAGGAAGAATTAGCTAAGAAGGTAGGTGTTACGCCTCAGAATTACGAGCTAGTTTTACCGGCCGATGAAATCCAGGAGGCAGTCAGCGCCTGGACAGATGGCAAATTGGGTAAAGGCCTGCGCGCTCCCTACCCTGAACGCAACGATTTGGTTAACCAAATCCGGGCCCAGATGCACGAGCATTTCGTAAAAGAGCTGGGCGAAGAAGAGTTTGCCGCCCAAAAACCAGTTTATGACGAAGCCTTTGATTTCGCCGTCCACAAAGATGTACGGAAAGGGATTTTAGAAGAAGGCGTCAGACCAGACGGTCGAAAGACCACCGAAATCAGGCCGCTGAGCAGCCAGGTAGGTTTACTGCCGCGGGCCCATGGTTCCAGCTTATTCACCCGCGGTGTGACGCAAGCTTTGAATATAGTTACCCTGGCGCCGCTCAGCTACGCGCAAATGGTGGATACGATGGAGCGCGAAGGTGAGCGGCGCTACCTGCACCACTACAACGCGCCAGGCTACACCGTAGGTGAAGTCCGGCGTTTAGGCAGCCCGGGCCGGCGCGAGATTGGCCACGGCTACTTGGCCGAGCGGGCTCTGAGCGCGGTTTTGCCAAGCGAGGCTGATTTCCCCTACACCATGCGCTCAGTAACAGAGATAATGAGCCAGAACGGCAGCACCAGCATGGCCGCCACCTGCAGCTCTTGCATGGCCTTAATGGATGCCGGGGTGCCCATAAAGGCACCGGTTTCAGGTATCGCTATGGGCCTGATGACCGATGGCAAGAAACACATAATCCTGTCTGATATCGCCGATGCTGAAGACTTTGCCGGTGATATGGACTTTAAGGTCGCTGGTACGGCCAAAGGTATCACGGCCCTGCAGATGGATATGAAAGTACACGGCCTGTCAGTTGACATACTTAAACAAGCCCTTCTGCAAGGCAAAGCTGGCCGGGCAGAGATTTTGAAACATATGCTGTCTGTCATCGACAAGCCAAGTGACATGAGTCCGTACGCACCGCGGGTCGAAGCTATCCAAATAAATCCCGAGAAAATCCGCGATGTCATCGGCAAGGGTGGCGAGACCATCAATAAGATAATCGCCGAAACCGGTGCAGAGATTGACATCAAAGATGATGGCACAGTGATGATAGCCAGCCCGGATAAAACCAGCATCGACGCCGCCATCCAATGGGTCAGGATACTGACAGCTGAGCCCGAAGTTGGTAAGATATATGAAGATTGCCGCGTGGTCAGTGTCCTAGATTTTGGCGCCTTCGTCGAAATTTTGCCAGGAAAAGAGGGTCTGGTCCACGTCAGTGAAATGAAAGAAGAACGGGTCGAAAAGCCGAGTGATGTCGTCAAAGAAGGTGATAAGGTGACTGTAAAGTTAGTAGCTATCGATGACCGAGGCCGTCTGCAGCTAAGCATGAAAGCCGCCGCCCGTGAACTTAACAAGAGTAAGTAATGGCAGGTAAGACTAAGCAGCAGATAATGATGAAGGTCTGGTGGGTCAGAGGTTTACTGGCCATAGCCATGCTGCTGTTGGCTTACGGTTTTGCCAGCCTGGCGATAAATTCCGGCAATTGGCTGGAATATATCATCACAATCATTCTTGTCTGGTTCGGTATCAAAGACCTTTTACTGTCAGTCCGCCTGGTCTTTTCCCGCTAATGTATGCCCAAAGCTGATAACCAAAAGCTTCTCGATCAAATTAAAGCAGATATTATCAACCAAAATATCTGCCCGGATTTGGCCCAAGAAGCCACGCAACTTGTATTTGGAGATGGCAGCCCCAGCGCCGACATCGTCTTTATAGGCGAGGCGCCGGGTAAGAATGAGGACGAGCAGGGTTTGCCCTTTGTCGGGGCAGCCGGTAAGTTCTTAAACGAAATGTTGGTTATGATTGGGCTGAAACGCGAGGATGTCTATATAACCAACATCGTCAAATACCGGCCGCCCAACAACCGCGACCCGTATCCGGATGAAAAAGCTGCCTTTTTGCCATTTTTACGGCAGCAGCTGGAGGTTATCAAGCCAAAGCTGGTGATTCCGCTGGGCCGGCACAGTATGGGAGTGCTTTTGCCGGCGGGCTTAAGCATCAGCCAATGCCACGGCCAGCCGAAGCGCTACCACGGCCAGGTTTATCTGCCGCTGTTCCATCCGGCCGCCGCACTGTATAACGGCGCTATGCGCCAGACATTGATAGACGACTTCGCCACTATTCCAGATGTGCTGGCGGCCATCAAATAATTTTATTGAATCTATAATCTCTTAAATAAACGAAAGGAAAAAACTATAGATGACACCAAATAATAAGAAACCGGCTCCTAAAAAGCCGAGAAACAATAACCGCGGCCAGACCGCGACCGGGCGTAATATCAGCCGCGGCGCGGCTTTGCGCGCCCAAAAACAGGCTGTCCAGGACGCCAACCGCGTTGCCAACCAATACCTGGACGCATCAGCCAAGGGCGAGCAAACCAAGCCGCGCCGAGCCAACTTAATAGATGACAGCCCGCGCCTGAAAATCATCGGCCTGGGCGGCCTGGACGGCGGCGGTTCCAAAAACATGATAGTCATCGAGTACCAAAATGACGCCATCGTCATCGACTGCGGTAACGACCTGGGCGTTGATTTGCCCGGCATTAACTACGGCATCGCCGATGTTACTTATTTGGATCAGATAAAGCCTAAGCTAAAAGGCTTTGTAATCAGCCACGGCCACCTAGACCATATCGGCGGCCTACCGCATATTTTGCATAAATATCCCGGCGTACCGGTTTACGGCAGCCGCTTTACTATCAGCCGTGTAGAAGAAATATTTGAAAATTTTGGCCTGCCCATGCCGGATGGTTTTGAGCTTAAAACTGTAATCATGAACGAGGACACCCACGAGCGGCTGAAAGTCGGCGAGTTCTTTATCGAGCTTATCCGGGTAACCCACTCCATCCCGGGGAGCACTATGATTGTGGTTGATACGCCGATTGGCCGTTTAATCAACACTGGTGATTTTAGGCTTGACCCAAACCCCTTGGATCACGAGCGCACCGATATGGACCGGATTAAGCAGCTGTCCAAAGAAGGCGTTTTGCTTTTGATGAGTGAATCAACCTCTACCGAACGCCCCGGGCGCACACCAAGTGAAAGCACTCTGGAAAAAAGCTTTGTAGATATCATGGACAAAGCACCGGGCCGAATTTTTGTCGGCCTCTTCAGCACCAACATGAACAGGGTACAGATGATCGTGAATGCCGCGGTGCACCATAACCTTAAAGTGGCCATGGATGGACGCAGTATGGTTAGTACTCTGGAAATGGCTGTACGTAACGGATTCATGAAGATTCCTAAAGGCACGTTCATACCAATCGCCAGTGTGGCCAATGTCAAAGATGACAGAGTGGTTATCGTGTGTACCGGGTCGCAAGGCGAACCCAACTCGGCTTTGGTACGGATGAGTATGGGTGAGCATAAGCACGTTAACCTAAAAGAACAAGACACGGTAATTCTATCCAGTACACCAATCCCCGAAAGCGGTAATGATGCGTTAATTGGTGTAATGGTTGACGATCTGATGCGCAAGGGCGTACACGTCTTTAGGCACCAGACCCACGAGATTGACGGTGTTGGCCCATTACACGTATCCGGACACTCCAGTATGGATGAGTCCGGCGAGCTGATAGCGACGGTTAAACCTAAGTTCTTTATGCCCATCTGGGGGCCTTACCGCTCTAAGAAACGGCATATAGATATCGCAATTGAACAGGGGATTCCCCGCAAAAACTGTATCAATGCTGAAAATGGCGATGTCATTACCCTTACCAAAGATAAGATGGAAATTGACGGCGAAGTGCCGCACGGGACCGTGCTGGTGGACCAGACCGGTGCGATTGTCAGCACGATTGTGGTTAAGGACCGGGTGCTCCTGGCTGAAGAGGGCCTGGTAGCCGTAGTGCTGACAATCGATAAGAAAACCGGCGCGCTGCTGACCAGCCCGGATATCATCAGCCGCGGCTTCATCTACATGAAGGATAACGAGCAGCTGATGAACGACTTCCGAAATGAACTCCGCCGGGCCGTCCAGCAGCGCTATAAGCGGGTGGATTTAGACCGCTTTAAGGCCGAGCTCAAAGACTACGTGACCCATTTCTTGTATGAGCAGACCCAGCGGAGCCCTATCGTTATCCCAGTGGTAAATGTCATCGGCGGCCGCAGCGAAAAAGCCAACAATGACTTGCACAAGACCGCAAACGGTGAACCCGAGGCTCAGAAATCACCTGAGGAAATCGCGCTGGAGCAACAGCGCCGCTTCGCCCAGATGCGCCAGCGCCTGCTCAACCAGGACGCCCGAGTAGACTAATTGCTCTTATGCTTGCAAGTAGCTCTTAAAAGTCTTACGATATTTTAATCTTTGCGGGGTAGTACATGGGCCCATACAGTGGGCTCTTGCATGACCTCGTAAAGGTCAAGGGCAGGTCCTTCCTTTAACCCTGGCTGTTCTTCCGGGTGTAGTCACATACACAAGCTCGGGACAGGGAAGGACCTCTAAATCGGCTAAAAGCCGGGACGTATAGCTCAGAGGTAGAGCGCCGCCCCGACGGGGTGGAGGCCGAGGGTTCGAGTCCCTCTGCGTCCTTTGGGCTGAAGCTCAATTTCAGGTGCGAGAACTCCAGTGGCGCAAGCCAAGGGAGGCAACGTCTCGTGCTTGGGACGGCGGCGTGGTGTCGCTAGTGGCTGACTGGGTAGGCGGTCGAACAAGTCACTAGTAGGCAAGCGGGGAGATCCTACATTCTCCCCTCGCCGCTGTTAAGCTTGGCTCAAGCCCAAAAGGGCTGCACGGCGCCGTTTCTCCGCTAAGTCGGATGACAGGCCTCGTGCCGCGACGCCCCATCACGTGAGGTGATGGGCGGGAAGCCGGCGTATGGTCCCTCAGGGGACCATCCGCCGGCGTTTTAAATTAAGTTAAGCACAGCTTTTTATATTGACATCAGTCCGAAACGGGAGTGTAATCAAAAATAATCAGTCTCCACAACCTGCAAAATAAACGGCTGAAAACAAAAGGGCAAAAAAATGAGCGAATTGTCGATTCAGGAAATAGTGCCGTCAGGATTTCGTGAACTAAATTATCGCGAGGCAGACGGTATATCCGTAGCTCTTGTATGGAAACCCGAGGACGATAGCCTCTCGGTTTTAGTGGATGATGCCAAAGCTGAAACGGCCTTTGAGGTATCTGTTACACCTGAAACCGCCGTACAGGTTTTTGAGCATCCATACGCTTATGCCGCTTTGTCCTCAGACCTAGTCGGTATGCTGCCAGATTTTCCGCAAGCCGCTTAGGCTTGACAGTTTAAGCATAAACGTGTTATAATTACAACAACATACCAATCTGTTAATTGGTTATGTTTAAGGTATAATTATTGAGCATGGCTAAAAAAGCAAAACGGGGCCGGCCACCCGGCAAAAAAAATCAAAAAGACACCGCCAAGAGTAATTCTGGTTTCTGGCGGGCTGTGGCAGCTGTATTTTTGATTATCTTTGGCGTCGTGTTACTGTTTGGCGCTTTTATCGGCGCGCCCATCCCTCATAGTGTCTGGCATGGTTTCTGGTGGGCACTTGGTGGCGCCACTATCGTTGCGCCGCTGGCGCTGGTTTATTTAGGGGCACTTAAGTTTATTAACGAAGAGCAGCGCATCCCGCTGCCGAATATGATCGGCACTATCGGTTTACTGACTTTTCTGGCCAGTTTTTTGCACGTAGCCTTTATGCCGGGCGGCCACGGCGGCAGGGTCGGCCAGGCTGTCGGTAATCTATTGGCTAACTCTATGGGACGATTTCTGGCCAGCCTGGTCTTTCTATTGCTGACTTTATTCTCGGTCTTATTTACCTTTGCCATAGACCCCCGGGCGCTACTCAAACTATTCCAGCGGCCGGAGCGTGAACCCAAAGAAGGCGAAGAAGAGGACCTGGGCAGCCTTAAAAAGAAGATGGACGGCGACTTCCAGGTACACGAAGGTGTGCCCATGGAGCATAATCCGGCGCAGGCCCGCATGGCGGGCCTGCGCGCCAGCGCCCAAAAGGTCGCGCCAATACCCCAGGCCGCGCTTACGACCGCCAAAGACCCTGACTGGCAATTCCCTTCGCTTGAGCTATTAAGCAGTAAGCAGGATAAAGCCGATGCCGGCGATGTTAAGGGCAACGCCCAGATAATTAAAGATACTTTCGCTAATTTCGGCATTCACGTCGATGTCGACGGAGCCAATGTCGGCCCGCGTGTCACCCAGTTTACTTTGCGGCCGCCAACAGGTGTAAAACTGACAAAACTGACGGCGCTAGAAAACAACCTGGCGCTTGATCTGGCGGCTACCAGCATTCGTATGGAAGCGCCTATCCCAGGTAAACGGGCGGTTGGCATAGAGGTGCCAAATGTCCGGCCGGCCACTGTTACGCTACGCGGCCTGTTATCCGCGCCGGAATGGAGCGAGTCAAAGGGTGCACTGAGCTTCGTAGTCGGCAAAGACATTGCCGGCGAGCCTATCGTGGCCGACTTAGAAGATATGCCGCACCTTCTGATAGCCGGCCAGACCAAAGCCGGTAAATCAGTTATGATAAACGCCATTTTAGCCAGTTTCTTGTACCGCAACACTCCATCTGACCTCAAACTTATTCTGGTCGACCCTAAGCATGTAGAAATGGCACCGTACGAGGACATCCCTCACTTATTAGCACCAGTTGTCACCGAGCCGGAAAAATGCATTAGTGCGCTTAAGTGGGCGGTGGCAGAGATGGAGCGCCGTTTGAAGACATTCGCAGAGGTCAAACAGCGCGACATCAAGGGTTACAACGCCCTTAAAAAAGAAGAGGGCATGCCAAATATCGTCATCGTTATCGATGAGTTAGCCGACCTGATGATGGTGGCCAGCCGCGACGTCGAGGCCCTGATTGCCCGCATCGCCCAAAAAGCCCGGGCTGCCGGCATTCATCTGGTCCTGGCTACCCAGCGGCCGGATGCCAATATTGTTACCGGTATTATTAAGGCCAACGTTCCAGCCCAAATCGCTTTTGCGGTTAAAGACCAGGTTAACAGCCGGATTATCATCGACCAGCCGGGGGCTGAAAAACTTCTCGGCAAAGGTGACATGCTGTTTAAAACTACCGATATTCCACGCCCAATACGTATCCAGGGCGCGCTTATTACTGGCGATGAAACCAATAAAGTAGCTGATTTCCTGCGCGGCCAGCGGGCGCCTAATTACGACAATGAAGTCATCAGCCAGCCCGTCCAGCTTGGCAAAGGCGGCGTAGTCGCCAGCACTGATGCTGGTGGGGACGATGATGAAACCTTACACGATGCAGTAGAGGTAGTGGTTGCGGCCGGCAAAGCCAGCACTAGTCTTCTGCAACGAAAGTTGCGGGTCGGTTACGGCCGGGCCAGCCGGCTGATGGACATCATGGAAGAGCGTGGCATTATCGCGATGAGCGATGGGACTAATCGCCCCCGCGAAGTCTTGGTCAGCAGCGCCGATGAAGTGTTTGGCGGCTCTGCGGAGCCAGCTATGGCAGCGGCCGGTGACGGCGGCGGCGATGTCTACGACGACATGCCCCATGACGCTTAACGTTGACAAAGTCTAGCGACAGCAAAATAATTTATAGGCTATGAGTACACCAGAAAGTTCCGGCGGCGAGCCTTATGAAGAACCCTGCCATAATGTTTTGCCGTTTGCCGCTCGCAGAGCTGAGCCTGCCGAAACAAGTGATTTTGATGAATTACTTTTATCTACGCTGCTATCTGAGGAGAATGTTAAGTTTCTATTGGACCAGGCCAGAGAAAGAGGCGAAGATTTCAGAATTGTTTTAAATGCTGCTGTGGAAAGCTATAAGCCTCTTTATGAGGTAAACAGCCATGGGCGACCTATCTATTATTTAGGCGAAGATAGGCAGATGCATCGGATGGACATTGATCCCAATGAGCCCAGAGCTGTTTAAAAAATTAATAAGTGAGTTGCGGGTGAGGCCGGCGGCGTTTTCCCGCGCCGGCCTCACAGAATGGTTCTTCGAATGGCCGCGTGTGCAGCTGCTACTGTTTGGCACGACTCCTTGCGGAAACGGGCGGCCAACAGCTCCCTGAAGTTGATGTCGCCGAAGATGTAGCGGTCGTTGACCCAAAACATCACAAAGCTCATCAGAAATCCTTCAGGTATCAGCACCAGCTTAGTGACGGCGAGCGGGAGACCGATTAGACCGCTGAATAGCAGGGTCCATCCTTGATTCTTAACCTGAGAAGCGCCCCACACACGAGCGCTTTTGGCGCTGCATCGCCTCAAGTCCTGGCGCCCCTTGCGCCAGAAACGGAAGTTGACCAGGAAAGCTGCGGCGTCCCAGCACAACCCTACGCCGAAGTTCACGAGCAAACCATGACGCAGTACGGCTATCCCGGTCAAGATGAGCCCGAACTTGACGGCCCACTGAGCAGCGGAGCTGACGTTACTTTTCCACCACAGGTGGTTATGCGGTAGCCCCCTCAGATAATTGAGGAGGCGGTTCTGCGTCTCGGCCGATTCGTATGCCAGAGAGCTCATCGACTCCTCCTTCCGGAAGCAGTTGTATTGTCGAAGACCTAGCTAGTAAGCGCCTGCGTTTTTGTTTTACGTGTCGCTTAAAGGCTAAGCAAACAATATAACCAGACGGTCAATTTAGCAAGCATAAACTTTTTACTTGCATTAAACGGTTAAGCTTTTTATATTAAAAGCAGGATGAAAACAAACATGGGAATTGCAAAAATATGGCTGGTAATCAACTAGCACCAGCCGAATTCCCGCAGCAGGAACAGCATGTATCCGCGCCATCGAGCGCGGATTTTTATTTTAAGAGGCTGGTATGTCTGTAGCAGCAGAAATTTTGCAAAGCGAACTGGCAGAATTAGAAAGACCAAATCTGGCAGACAAGTTAACAGTTCGTGGCCTAGCGATCGTTACCAGTGGACGCGAGCCAAACGACTTTAATGAATTTGGTCTTGTGGTACCGCCCCCCATAGATGAATGTATGGGCGATGGATGTGCGTTTCGAGGCACGGCGGAAGCTTGCCAGCTTACTAGACATCATCTTCATAGCACTGCTCCGGATTATGAGGCTGAGGGAGAGCTGGCAGAAGAGTTTAGGGATTTGGGCATTATGACGGCATGGTTACGAGAATGCATCCACAGGGAACACCATAACCGATACGATATCCACGTACCTGTACCTCATGAAAAAATCATGAAACGCTCTCGTTACGAGAACAAAAAAGTAAAAGCGCTGATAACAAACTTCAGAACAACTAAAAGTAATGAAGAAGCACTTAACTCCTCAGGGCTTACTGAGAATGGCAAAAAAAGCCTTAACAAGGTAAAAGAGAGGCTCCTAAAAGAACGTGACGAACTGCTCGAAAAGATAAACAGCCTTGAAGTCATACCAGAGGAGTTAATTACAGGGGCATTATTGTTGGCTGCACCCGAAATTGCTCAGAGGAGAATTAAAAGTGGCTCCGGTGTTGCTTTACCTGGTTTGATTCAAAAAGCAGCGGAAGTACCTTTTGCGTTAAATAATCTGCAAGAAATCTTAGAAGCAGCTTGACAGTTTAAGCATAAGCCTTGACTAACAGAGGTAGAAGTGATATAATTTATCAGCTAAAAGTTGGGGAGGCTTAGAGGTTTTAGGTTTCTCTGCTTGAAGTGTACCCGTACAATTTATCCCTTCTTCTACATCGAGAGGAGGCACTTCGTGCGTAGTTTACGCCAAAAACACCGCAAAAGCTGGGTGTTTTTGCTTGTCCTAGCGGCATTAGTACTTGCCGGTGGGGGGGCGGTCGCCGCCAAAGGCGCAGCCCACAAAACCAGTCCGCAAATCGTTGCGGTGGCGCAGATGGTCCATGGATCGACGTCGTCCTGCGCTAGTGGCCCGGGCAAGTTGTGCTGGGACGGGAAGAAAGGCATCGACGCCTGCCCAATAGGGACGACCGGCAACATGCTGGTGATCTTCAACCCTCACAGCGGTGCTGTTCCCACGAGTCTAGTCGTTACCTGGGGTAACAACGAGACCGATACCTACACCTCGGGCTGGATCAACCCCGGTGGCAGTCAGGATTGGCACATCACAGTGGACATTGTCGGCAAGTTCCCGCCAAAGTCGTTCTACGTGACTTACACCGGAACACTGGGCAACAACCCAGTCCTGACGATTTCGGGCTGTAACGAAAGCAGTGGCGGTACCACCGGTACGACTACGACAGGAACAACAAGCACTACCGGCACAACGGAGACCACTACTAGCTCTACCACCACAGTGACGGTCTCAACCACTACCACCGTGCCTAGCACCACGACTTTGACTGTGCCGACAACGACTACGGAGACGACGACCACGACGGTGACGACTCCGAAGCCGCCCAAGCATCACAAGCACCACAAGAAGCCGAAGATTCCTAAGCATCCGCATCCGACCAACACCGAGTGAGATGCTGACGGCACTGGCTTCAGCGCTAGTCCTATTGGTCCACCACAGTGCTCCGCCCGTACTGCCGGGCGGAGCACACATGGGTACCATGAGGATTCCCAGCATCGGGCTTGTAACTCCGGTGTTCGAGGGCCCTCACCCAAGACGTAACCCCGATTTGATGTACAACTCGGGTAACACGTTCCTGCCAGCGCTAGACCACGGTCCGGCGCACTATCCCGGGAACGCTGAGCCCTGGCAAAAGGGAACAGTCGTTTTCTCGGGGCACAGGGTTACGCACTCCCGTCCCTTCAACAAACTCGGGAGCATTCGCCTGGGCAGTGTCATCTCTGTTAAAACCCGCTGGGGAATTTTCCGCTACAAGGTCATAAAGCCGCCCAAGGGACCTTCTTACTCGAAGACCTCCTATGCGGACCGCGGCTCACCGTGTGCTTTACGGTCAGCTTGCGGAATCGTTTGGAGTGGAGCCGGCTGGTTCTTCAGGTGGCACAGCACCGGGCACTGGATGGTGCTGCTGGCCTGTGCACCTCCGGGAGACAAGCAGTATCGTTTGGCGGTCTTCGCTAAGCGGATAAAGGTCATCCGATGAAGGAGGAATTGTACTACTCCGAGGGGCCGCTGCGCATTCCGCGCGGCCCCTCGGAAATCTTATACATACTCTTGAGTAATAAGATTATCCGCCTCAGTTGATTATTTAATAGTATTATTGACTAATATAGCGTAAGGTGTTATAATTAATAAACTTTAAGTGGTGCGGCTTATGGTCTTCTGCTTAGAGAGGACCTTGAACCTATCCTCAGAATCCTCCGAAAGGGTGAGAAACAGCATGAAGGCGTTACTGCTTACTGCACTTGTTGGATTAGCGGCGATGACAGCTGTATCGAGGGCTGGGGCGAGCCAGGACTGCGCGGCGACGGTGCTGCCAGGCACGGCCCGGCTGACGATCAAAGCTCTTCACATTCTCGACCGGCCGATTCGAACGACAGGCCTCAGCGATTCCAACATCGAGTGCAATCTGAGCTACGGCACTGTATGGGATCCGGGCTCAACCGCCAGGCCGGGAGACGGCCAGACGATGGTCATCTACGGGCATGACGTGACGCCCGTCTGGGGCTATTCGCACGATACGCAAGGTCATCGGCACGGTCCCTTCTACTGGCTCTACAAGATGAAGCCCGGGCAATTGATGCAAATCAAGTGGCGCGGAAATTGGTGGAACTATCGATTGGCCGCCATACCGCACGCATACCGGCAGTGCGCGTCCAAGCGAATCAACGACTCACTAGCGCACCTCAACAACACTGGCCAAGTGGTGTGTGCCCCTTACGACAAGCCCATCGACA